>NZ_QUKZ01000012.1:0-92034 GCF_003481355.1 Dorea sp. OM07-5
GACTTTTATATTTCATTGTCCTATATGAGGGTAGCATATCAGTTATCAGTGGCTCCTTTCGGGATATTTTAATTAGCTATTGTTAGTAGTTAGGTGAAATGATCAAGCAATTAAAGTTCACGAATAGCCTGCCATGCCTGATGGAAACATTCAAAGATTTTCTTTGACTGACGGGCATCTCCGATAGTTACCACTTTCTTTGCGCAGTCAGCAAATGGAGCAGATGCATCTGTATCGGATTTTAGACCGGTCGCGGAAATAATGGTGTCGGCTGCAATACGGTTTTGTTTTCCGTCTGCATCTTCATAAATGACATTTCCATCTTTGATTTCTACAACTTTGCAAGAAGTCTTGCATGTAACATTTGCTGCAGCTAAGTGATTCATAAGAGAAATCTGACTTAATGGTTCATCCTGCATAACAATACCAGGGAGCATTTCCAAAATGGTTACATCTTTTCCTTCATTTCCAAGTTCCAGAGCAGTTTCCGCACCGACAAGTCCGCCTCCGATGACTACAATTTTGTTTCCGACGGAAGCTGTTTTCTTTAAGACTTTATCCGGTGTCAGAGCAGCTTCAATACCTTTTACAGGAATGGAAACGTATTTAGAGCCTGTTGCAAGAATGACAACATCCGGCTGTAAAGATCGAACCAGTTCCAGAGTAGCTTCTGTATTCATCATTACTTTGATGTTTGCTTTTTCTACCTGGTGGATGAGCCATTCCAGAACGTTTTTATGATCTTCTTTGAAGGAAGGTCTCGTAGCTTCGATAAAGTGACCACCTAACTGATCTGTTTTTTCAATCAGTGTAATCTTGTGGCCGACTTCAGCACCATATCTTGCAGCTTCCATTCCGGCAACACCGCCACCGATGATTACAACATTTTTCGGATCTTCCGTTTTCTTAAGAACATATTCACGCTCTCGTCCACAGGCCGGATTAACTTCACAGCGAATAGGACATCCGGAGAAGAACAAGGATACACAGCCTTCGTGTCCACGACAGCATGGGCGAACGTCTTCTCTTCTGCCTTCTTTTAATTTCTGCGGAAGATATGGATCTGCGATCAATGGTCTTCCCATTGCAATAATGTCGGCACATCCGTCTTCCAGAGCTTTTTCAGCGGTATCCGGATTCAGTGAATTTACTACAATAACAGGAATTTTTGTAACCTGCTCTTTGATAATTTTGGCAAACGGAACAACCATGGCATGCGGCTCATAGTTCGGTGGAATGATATACTGCTGCATAGTCTCATAGATACCGGCTGCAACGTTAATGTAATCAACATCATCCTGGATACTTGCTGCAAAACGAGTTGTTATTTCTGGTGTTAAGCCACCTTCTACACCTTCTGTTGCTGAAATACGATATCCAACGATAAAGTCATCGCCGACAGCAGCACGGACTTTTTTAATAATATTTCTTGGAAAACGTGCTCTGTTTTCTTCACTTCCACCATATTCGTCTGTTCTCTTATTGGTATATGGACTTAAGAAAGAACAGATGAGGTATCCATGTGCACCGTGGATTTCTACACCATCAAAACCTGCCATTTTTGCTCTTACGGCAGCGGCAGCAAATTTATCTTCCAGTTCAACGATTTCTTCTTTACTTAATGCACGAGGTTCGCGCTGAACAAACTTACAAGTGACTGCACTTGGTGCGACCGGTTGTAATCCGGTAGCTCCGGCAGCGGCCTGGCGTCCACCATGAGAAAGCTGTAAAATGGCGGAAGCCCCACCGGCTTTGATTGCTTCCGCAACATAGAAATGTGAAGCAATCATGTGGTCATTATAAATACCACTGGATACAAGAGAGCTGCGGCTTTCTTTGTCATCGACAAATGTATTTTCTACAATAACGGCGGCAGCCCCACCTTTGGCACGTTCACCATAGTAATCAGCCATTTCTCTGGAACTGGAACCATCAGGGTTACTTAGGCGAGTTTCACAGGCTGGCATTACAATGCGGTTTCTCCATATATGTTTTCCAACTTTTACAGGTTCTAATAATTTACTATAATCTGCCATATTCAATCCTCCATTAAATAATATCGCCGGCGTTAAATCGATTTATTTAAGTTACATTTATCATAAGCATCTGATAAAAAAATGTCAAAGATTTCTCAATATATTCTAATTTGAAAAGAAAATTCTCATTTTTTTCTCAAAATATGTTATGATGAGGAAAATGGAGGCGATGAAATGGAGTATAAAGAGCATAATTATGAGTTAATAAAAGAATACTGGAATCGTTATGTTGCCGGGTATGAAGAAATGCCGGAGCATCTGGAAGGACTGGATGATCGTGTTTTAAATTCCTGGAAACGGTCAAAGTTAAAAGCAAATCCATTTGAGACAAATCCGCCATTATTGAATCAGGTTGAATTAGAAAATCTGACGAAAGAAAAACAGGATTTGATTAAAATTGCTGTTCCTTATATGATACAATTTTATGAAATTGCCAAGAATACAACGCAGAATGTATTGCTTACGGATGCAGAAGGAAAACAATTGAAAAATATTTCCGCTAATAACAAAGATCTTCTGGAGATCATGACACATGCGTCTGTAGCCAATGGCAGTAATTATGCAGAGGATGTCTGCGGCACAAGCTCTGTCTCGTTGTCGCTTTACGAGGACAGTCCGATTTTATTGCGGGGGTATGAACATTATCGGGCTATTTATCATAATCTTGCCTGTTTTAGTCTGCCGATTCATTCGCTGGGAAATAAGCAGGTAGGATGTATTTGCATTACCGGTCCATTGGATAAATATCAGCCGCTTGTATCCAGTGCAGGACTGATGATGGTTCATGCAATTGAGAACGAATTGCGATTGACACAATCGAATTTTATCACAGATATTATTGCACAGAATTTTTCGCAGGGATTTATGCTTTTTAATTCACAACACAATATTTTGCGTTTAAATGATAAAGCGAAAGCGTTACTTAGAATTCGGCAGGATATGGTCGGACATGAATTTGAAGAGTATTTTTTAAATGATTTTAACGAAATCATAGAATTGGAAAAACAGCATGAAAAACAGAAGTTTCAATATACTTTGATATTAAAAAATGGCTTGCAGATTGCTCTTTCGGTGCTTGCCGTTCCGATTAAAGAGAATAATCAGGAGGACATGTTTTTACTGATATTTACGTCAGTAGGTGAGGCAAATAAAGAAGCCAGTATGAAAGTTGGATATACGGCACGGTATTATTTCCGGGATATTGTAGGGGAATCTGAAGAAATAAAAAAGGTTAAAGAATTAGGAAAACTGGCATCTAAATCGTCATCCAGTGTGCTGATTACCGGGGAAGCGGGAACTGGAAGGGAATTACTGGCGCAGGCAATCCATACCGGAGGTGAGAGGCGAGAAAGTCCGTTTATTACTGTCCGTTGTGGTTCCGTCCCGAAAGAAATGATGGAGATAGAATTGTTTGGAGATGATGAAAACAGTCAGATCGGGAAAATAGAACTTGCAGACAAAGGGACACTGTTTTTAGATGAGATAGAAAATTTATCTATAGAATGTCAGGTAAAAATACTCTCTTATTTAAGAACAGGAATGATGGAGAATGGGAAAAAATTAAGTGTACGTATCATTGCATGCAGTCAGAAAGATCTGCTTCATCTTGTCAGCGTTAATCAGTTTCGCAGCGATCTGTATTATAAGTTGAATGTAATCAGTATTATTGTACCGCCACTGCGCCGACGCCGGGCAGATATTCGGCCGTTAATTCAATATTATACAGATCGTTATCGTAAAATGCTAAGAAAAGACGTAACAAACATTGAAAAACGCTGTATAGAAGTGATGACGAATTATAATTGGCCGGGAAATGTGCGTGAATTGGAAAGTACGGTAGAACATTTGGTAAATATGGCGTCCGGCCATGTAATGAAATTTAAAGATTTACCGGATGAAATTGTAACCGGATATTTGTCACAGAAATATATAGGACCGGAAGAAGAGGTACAGAAAATAATATCGCCTGAAAAAGTGGAGTGTAGCGAGATCATCAAATGCCTGAAACGGGAACACGGGCATATGAAAACAGTAGCAACGGTACTCCATATGCCGTTGAGTACCCTCTATCGAAAATGTTCAAAATATAACATTGATCCGAAAAATTATCGGGAATGGTAAAGGAGGAGCGTTAACTCTCCTCCTCTTGCGTACGGATCACAATAATATCATTTAACTTTAATATCATATTTTTCTGGGGAAGCACAGACAAATGATCGCGCAATACTAAAAAAACGGTGATTTGATGTGCTTCTTCAATTATTGCTTTTGCGCTGGTACTGCTCGACGAAACCGGCGCTGATAATACGGGTCGGAATAGCGACAACACCGACGCCGAGATAAGCGATACAGATTGCCATAATGCATCCGTATATGGGTTACACACCACGGACACTGGAAAAGTTGTTGTAAGCATATGACAGACGGAAAAATCCGAATGAAGATAAGCATCCTGAACAATAATGGAGCTTTCCGAAATATAAATATTAAGATTTCTTGAATGCTTTCTTAAGATACTTTGAGGTGTATTGTTTTCACTTTTTTGATGCAGTATTCTAAGTTCGTAAATGAAAATACAATCCCGAACAAAGAGCGAGGAGGAGAAGCGATGAAAAAGAGCAACGCATTCGTGAAGAGGCTTATGGCAGCAACAATGGCAGCAGCATTGTGCGCGACTATGACGGAGCTTCCGGTGGCAGCACAGGCAGGACAGAATGAAAAAGGCATAGAAAGTAACGCGGGTAATGATGCGGCAGATGGCACAGTGTCTGATGCGGATACAGAATCGAAAGACGCATTTGACATACAGAATATTTCAGGTCTTTACAATGAACAGAAGATTATTTTGTCTAATCCGGAACAGGTAAAAGCCGCGTACAGCAAGGCAGCAGAAGGACTTCTTGTGTCCGGCAATTCGACGGATGTGGCAGACAACACAGTTACATTTGCGGATGAATTTGATTTCTCCGGCGGAACGATCGGAAGAGTGGATGTTGATGCATTGTCAGTAAAAGGAACAAAAGCAAAACTGGAATTTTATCTGGATGACAACACAACTCCATTTGCAGAAGTAAAACCTGCAGAGCAGAAACGTGCAAAAAAATGGTACACCAAAATCGAGACAACAAGTGTATCCGAGCAGAAAATTACCGGAAAGCATAAAGTATCGTTTAAGATTGTTCCGGGTGAAAATGAAACAACAACCGGAATGGCACTGCGTGCGATTACATTTACGAAAAGTACGGTCCCGACCATATATTTTAATATCGATGAGACAAAAGGAAGCATTGATTCGATGAATGGCGACCAGCAGCATGATACAGAGTGCTACGGTGATATGAAGGTGGAGATCCCGAATGGATACACCTGCGAATATGCCAACGATAAAGGAAAGACGAACAATCTGAAGACTGAAACCTATTCAATGGAATATATCCGCGGACGTGGAAATTCCACATGGGGCACCGGGAAGAATCCATACAAGATTAAGCTGGATAAAAAAGCAAATCTGTTTAATATGGGTAAAAACAAGCACTGGGTTCTGTTAGCTGATTATTATGATCCGAGCCATATCCGTAATAAGATTACATACTGGATGGGCAAAAAACTTGGCATGGCTTACACACCGGAGTGTGTATATGTTGATGTTGTTATGAATGGACAATATTATGGAAGTTATCTGCTCTCTGAACAGGTACGCGTCGGAAACTCCCGTGTAGATATCGATGATCTGGAGGCAGATGACGAATCCAAAGCTGCAACAGATGAGCCGACGATCACAGGCGGATATCTGCTTTCAATGTCTCCATACAAAGATGAAGATGGAAAGATCATTCATACAAAACAAGGCATAGATTATCTGATCGAAAGCCCTTCTTTCGAAGATTATGAAAATGAAGCGCAGTATAATTATATTTCTAAATATGTGCAGGATACAGAAGATGCGATATATGGAAAAGATTTCAAAAAGGACGGAAAATCTTACGCAGAATATATGGATGTCGATGCAGCGATTGATTATTACTGGATGCAGGAATTCAGTATGAACGGTGATGCGTTTGGCAGTACAAGTACTTATTTATACAAACCACGGAATGGCAAATTATTCTGGGGACCGCTTTGGGATTTCGATTATGTAGCGTGGGGCAATAATGAATACAATGAATATAACTGCGAAGGCTGGGCAATGAAGGAGAATGTCTGGTTTGGACGGTTATTTAGGGATAAAGATTTTGCTGATAAAATGATCGCGCGTTGGACAGAGATCCGAAAAGTGATGGAAGAAGCCAGCAAAGACGGCGGTCAGATCGATCAGTATGCAGAAAAAATCCGCAATTCTATGAAATATAATGCTTATCAGTATGGCGACAACTATGATGTAGACGAAAAAGATAAAACTTTCCAGCAGAGTGTGGATCAGCTTAAAGGCTGGATTCAGGCGCGTATCAAATGGGTGAATGAAAATATAAATACCTTACAGACAAAATACCACCAGGTAAAATTCATGGATGGTAAAAAAGTTCTTTCCATACAGAATGTAGCAGATGGAGACAGTGCTGAGTTTCCTAAAACGGGAACAAAGAAAGGCTACGTTTTCAGTGGCTGGTACGCAAACGACGACGGAGAGACGTACCGCGTAGATAAGAAAATGGAAATTTACAATGATATGACAATCACAGCCAAATGGACACGTGCTGATAGAATAAAACCAGTCTCTAAGATTATACTTGGCTATGATAAGATCACACAAACGTATCAACAGACAGATTCAGATCATACAGATGATGATGAGACAGATACATTCTCTATTCCATATTATGTAATCGGAGGAAACGGTGAGAACGAGGAGCTTGTATGGAAGTGCTCTAATTCAAAAGTCGGTAAGATTTCCGGGGATGGCGAGATACAGATTCTTGGTGTTGGAGATACGGTAGTTACAGCATCTACAAAAAACGGTAAAGTAAAAGCAAGCTGTAAAGTACATATTATAGAGCCGGTTGATGATGAGATATATTGTAACGGATTTGATTTGAACAAAACGGATGTGAAAATGAAAAAAGGTGGATATACGGTATTAAATGCAATTCCATATCCGGATGATATTACAGAGAGCTTTGACGTAGAATATTATTGTGACGATCCGGCAGTAGAGCTGGAAACATTTGGAAATAAATGTATCGTAAAAGGTGTTAGGGACGGTGAGGCACAGATTACAGTTGTTTCTACTATACAGGAGAGCGGAACGGTTATCCGGGTTTGTAAAGTGAAGGTTGGAACTGCTACTCAGAAACAGGTGAAGCCGGGAATGAAAGTGGTATCCGGAGGAATCGCATACAAAGTCAGCAGCGTTACTGTAAAAGGCGGAACTGTGAAAGCAATCGGAATTTCAAATGCAAAGAAAACAAGCCTTAAGATTCCGTCAGCAATCAAGATCGCAAAGAAAAAATACACAGTTACAGCAGTAGCATCAAAAGCATTTAAATCCAACAAAAAACTGAAATCCGTTGTATTTGGTGCAAATGTGAAGCGGGTTGGAGATAAAGCTTTTTATGGTTGTAAGAATCTGAAAACTGTACAGTTTAAAGCCGGAAAAGCGAAATTCGGGAAACAGGCATTTGCCAAAACGGATTCCAAAATGAAGCTGAAAGCGAAAAAAGCAGATCAGAAAACCTATCAGAAGCGCCTGAAAAAAGCAGGAGCGAAAAATGTGACTGTTGTGAAATAAAATGTGACTAAGATGGAAACTACGTTGTAGATAGTCTATTTATATGATACTATGCATATAGATAAGATGTCGGTGGTGTGAAAGTGTAAGGCACGGAACATCCCGGCATCTTATTTTTATATAATGGGATATCCCATTATATAAAAAAGCTTTCGGCAGGATGCGCACTGCGGCGTACAATGATGATGTCGCAAGCGGTCTACGTTCCACTTCGGTCGTTGCTAAACGAGCGTCACAGGCGCTCAGCAACGCCGCAGGCGCCAGAATGTGCCAAGGCACATTCTATGTTCTACATTTTATTTATAACAACAGGGAAATGACACGAAAGGAGGCATACTATGAATGTGAGAAAGAAAGTAGGATATGTGTTTACAATGTTTGCGGTCAGTCTGCTGGCAATTTGCTTTTTCAGTATAAAAGCAAACGCCATGGAGATTAGTGAAAATGGGAAATATTCTCTGGTTTTGTCAGTTCCGTGGGATGACGGGGATGCAGATATTGACGGAGAATACGAAAAACTCATCCGGTTTAATGTTGATCCGGGAGAAACAACCGTAGACATCACGGAGCTTACAAAAGGAATTACAGCATTTAACGGAAAGAACGTCTTTGAAGGCTGGAGAGAAAGTGACGGATCGGAGCTTGTAAAAAATTTAAGTATAGATAAGTTTACGAAGTCAGTGGACATTAGTGGTGAAGAATATGAGAACGGATATACGCTTGTGGCGAAGTTCTCAGATCAGGAGCTTAAAGACACCGGAACCTATTATATTACACTGGATGGTTTTGCAGGTACGTTACAAGGAAAAAAGAAACTGCGACTTACTTATGACGCTGATCAGTTCAGTACGCTTGATCTGTCAGAATTTCAACCGGAGAGAAAAGGATGTAATTTTGTCGGCTGGGACTATAATGGAGAAGTGATTTCTTCTGTAGACAAATCGGTATTTAAGGATTCGGATGCCGTTAATATTACTGCTTTATATAAGAGTACAGAACCGCTGGATGAGGAATCCTATATACTTAATTTCGACGCCAATGGCGGAACTCTCGATGGGGAGAAAGTAAAGAAATGTAATTACCTTGGCGGCGCCGACAGCGGAACAAGTATGGCAATCTTTCCATATATTCCTGAAAGAGCAGGATATAAATTTATCGGATGGAATTCTAAGAAAGATGGAAGCGGAAATAATTATAAATACATATATTGGAGAGCATGGTCTGCCCGGAACGATGAGGAGTCCGAGTTTGAGCGGGACGGTCTGATCGAAGATAAGAACATGTACCGGAATCTCACATTGTATGCAAAATGGGAGAAACTTCCGGAGACAGAGAAAAAAGTTGGAAAAGTCAGTCTTGCAAAAGCATCCTATACTTATGATGGAAAAGTAAAGAAACCATCTGTAATTGCAAAAGATAAGAACGGTAAGAAGATTGCAAATTCTTATTATAGCGTATCTTATCCATCCGGATGTAAGAAAGTCGGAAACTACAAGGTGAAGATTACGTTCAGGAAACCATACAGCGGAAGTTTTACAAAAACATTTACGATCATTCCAAAAGGAACATCTGTGAAATCTTTAAATGCAGCAAAGAAAAAGCTGACTGTAAAATGGGCAAAGCAGACGAAGGAGACGACCGGTTATCAGATCCAGTATACAACGGATGCGAAGTTTAAGAAGAGCATCAAGACGAAAACGATTTCAAAGAACAAGATAACAAGCGCATCACTTGGTAATCTGAAATCAAAGAAGAAATATTATGTGCGTATCCGTACATATAAAAAAGCCGGAAATGCAAAATACTATTCTGCATGGTCAAAAATTAAGAAAGCGACTGTGAAGTAAGATAGGATATTTTGATATGATCGAAAAAGTGCATATATACTAAAAAGATGCTGCGTAACGGGTTACTTAATCCATTATGCAGCATCTTTCTTTTTGTGTATATGCCTGTTTACTGAATATTAAAATTAATATTTATTTTTCTACTACGATTCCAGAAGTAATTCGTTTACCAATCTGTTCGCCTTTTGAATTGAATGCGGTTGCAGTTAATGTTGTTGAACCTTCGGATTTTCCAGTAATATTTCCATTAGAATCAACACTGGCAATAGCTGGATCTTCGACTTCATATTTTATGGATGCTGAAGCTGAAGCTGGATAAAGATTTACTGAATTATTTACAGTGCTACCGATGGATACAGAAACAGACTTTTTAGCAAACATCATTTTTGAATAATATGCTGCCTGTTCCGGCGTAATTTTTTGTCTAGGATATTCTTTGGGATTATCTTTCCATCTTAATTCCCACTGATACCATCCACCGTCATATACAGAAATATTATCTTTACCATTTTGATATGCAAGGAAGAATGGAATGGTTGCTCTCCAACCTGTACCACAATAAAATGACAATTCATTCTTTGCGTAATCAATATTTGCTTCAGATAGATATTCTTTCATTTGGCTAAGTGGAATGACAAAGCTGGAATCTTGTGCATAGTCATTAATATTTTTTCCCCATACAGCACCTAATGGTTCGCCAGCTGTTTCAATGTAGGCGTAGTTAGATTTTACACCTTCGAACTCATCTCGTGATCGAATGCTGACCAATTTAAAGTTTGGATCATTTTTTAATTTCTCATTTACTTGATCAATGGAAAGAATATATTTATGTTCTATATTACCAAAATCATTATTGCCAGGAGTTGGAGATACGGTTTCGGTAGTTGTTGGAAGGTTGAGTTTCTCCCATCCCGTAATACCTCCATCCAAAATTTTAACATCTTTTACGCCTGCGCTTAGCATTGCAAAGGCAACTCGTCCAGTATCAGAGGAGTTTCCATTTTTACCATAGAGGATTACCTTTGTATCTTTAGTAATTCCATATCTTTTAAAAAAGGTCTTTAATTCATTGTCTGATCTTAAATTATAAATTTGTTCAATAGGAACTTCTCCATCATTATCACCGTAAGTGATTTTCCCATAGTTATTTCCGTTGCGATTATAGTCCCAAAGATCGTCAATATTATTTCCAACAACATTGTCTTTTCCCCAAGGCGTCCAATCTACATATTCAACCTCATCAGAGTTGATATGAATTGCAGTTGGAATATGAGCTTTTGAACAATAATCAGTTAACCAGGAAGCATCTGCAATTAAAGCGTTTTTATATTCTGGCTGATCACCGTCAATAACACTTTTTAGCCATTCAGGAGTAACAAAAACCTGACGTGTGGATACGGCATCTGGTTTTTCGACAGTTACATTATAAGATGCTTGTATATTGGAACCATCTATTGTGATTGCAGTAATAGTTGCTGAACCATAATCTCTTGCTGTAACAATTCCCTTTGCAGAAACGGTTGCAACAGCTTCATTTGAAGAAGTATATTTTAAAGATTTATTTCCGGCATTACGAGGGGAAATGGTCACTTTATTATTTCCAGAAGAATCTTTTGCTTTTAATATTAAAGATTCCTTTTCAAATGTAATCTTGTTAATTCTGGTAGATACAGTAACATTGCATTTGGCTGAAATGTATTTACCAGATTTATTACGTTGTTTTGACGTTATTGTAATAGTTGCTTTTCCATCTTTAGAGGCCGTAATAATTCCTTTTGCAGAAATTTTAGCAACAGAATTGTTGGTTGTTTTATAAGAAACAGGACAATAAACACCGGATGGTGATATCTTAACATTTAAATCCTTTTTTTCGCCGGCCTTTAAAGTAAGTGTTTTGTATGTAGATATACGAGAAGGCTTTAAATCTTTTACAATAATTGTTACAGTGTCCGATATTTTTTTGTTTTTCTTAAGAGTTCCCGTAATCTTTACTTTACCGCTTTTTTTTCCATGAATAATTCCGTTGGAAGATACAGTGGCAATTTTATTATTACTGCTTTTTAAAGATACAGTTTTATCAAGCCCTTGAGTAGAGAGCGTTTTGATAGTAATTTTTGATTCTCCTTTAATATCCACTATCTTTGAAGAGACATGCATAGAAATTTTTTTTGGAGTTTTGCTTGCCGCATTAACTATGGAGTTTGCGCTGAATAATAGTGTGCATGCAAGCATAAACATAATAAGGGGTGACGATTTTTTGAGAATTCTTTTCATTTTCATTCCTCCATTCTGAAAACAGGCAAAATATATTTGAATAATTAAATTATATAAGGGAGAATATTAGAAGTAAAATTAGTAAAAAGAATAAATGACTGCATATATAGAAAATAATTATAAGAAAATTGCTGTCTCCTGGGAGACAGCAATTTTTCCAAATATATAGCGTTATTAGATGGCTCTTGTATACTCTTTCAACCATTCACGCTCATCGTCGTTCAGGTGCGGAGCAACAATCTCATAAACTTTCTTATGGTAGTCATTGAGCTGTTCTCTTTCCTGATCTGTCAGCATCTCAGGGATGATGGCATCCAGATCGATTGGAACGTAAGTGATTGGTTCAAAATATAAGAATTGACCATATTCGTTCTTCTCGCCTTCTCTTACAAGCAGTTCATTTTCAGTACGGACACCGTGGCTTCCTTCAATGTAAATACCCGGCTCGTCTGTGATTACAAGACCTGCCATCAGAGGTGCATGCTCTTTTTCACGGATTGCACAGCGGAATCCGCAGGATGCTTCGTGGATGTTCATTAGGTATCCGACATCATGTCCGGTTCCGTGGTTGAAGTTGATACCACGTCTCCAAGCAGGCATTCTTGCCAGAACATCCAGATTGTAACCGGTTGTTCCTTCCAGGAATACGGCATGTGCCAGATTGAAGTTACACTGAAGAACAGTTGTAAAATCTTCTTTCATACGTTGTGTCAGTTTACCAAATGCGAAAGTACGGCTGATATCTGTAGATCCTTCTAAATATCCGCCACCTGTATCTGTCAGGAATAATCCGTTCTCAGTAAGCGGGATATCTGTTTCCTGAGTCGGCTCATAATGCACGATCGCACCATGTTCGCCGGATGCGCAGATCGGCTCAAAACTCTGCCACAGATAACCTTCCTGCTCTTTACGGAAAGTTTCCAGTTTGGCAGCAGCGCTTAACTCTGTGATTTCAATCTTACCAATGTTAGTTTTCAGCCAGTACATGAACTTCGTCATGGCTACGGCATCTTTTTTATGTGCATTAATGATATTTTTGATCTCGACATCATTTTTCTTTGCTTTCATAGCAATTGTCGGATTTACCTGCTGTACAACTTTTGCTCCGTCCGGAATGTTGTTGAACAATGCATAGTTTAATCTGTTTGGATCAACAAGAACAGTAGAATCAGCGCTTAAGTTCTTGATATCCTCATAAATTGCATTGTACGGATGCAGTGTAATGTTATTCTTTGCAAGAGCCGCTTTCATATCATCATTCAGCTTGCGCTCGTCAATGTAAAGCTTCATCTCATCCATTGTTACAATGGCATAAGAAAGAAGCAGCGGGAAGAAATCTACGTCATCTCCACGCAGGTTTGTGATCCAGCATACATCATCAAGAGCTGCGATGATATGCACATCAGCGCCGGCTTTTTTCATAGCCTTGCGAACACGAGCAAGTTTGCTTTCTGTGCTCTCACCGGTGTATTCTTCGCCAAGAGCAAATGCCGGTTTTTCAGAAAGTGCCGGACGGTCTGTCCACACCTTATCTACCAGATCTTCAGAATAGTTGATCTTACCATTTTTAGCTGCAACGGCTGCTTCTAGTGCAGTACCTTCTTCGATAGCGATAACACGTCCGTCGAAGCCAAGTGTTCCATTCTCCGGAAGTACCGAAGCGATAAATTCTTCTTCTGTCGGTACACCAGGCTCGCCCATTTTATAAAGCTTCACACCTGTGCCGTTTAACTGCTGCTCAGCCTGCAGGAAATATCTTCCGTCAGTCCACAGACCAGCCTGGTCTTTTGTGAAAATGGCAGTTCCGGCAGAGCCAGTGAAACCTGTCATGTATTCCCTTACTTTAAAATGATCGCCCACATATTCGCTCTGATGAAAATCATCGGTTGGAATCATGTAAACGTCGTAACCACGTTCTTCCATTAATTTACGAAGAGCGGAGATTCTTTCTGGTATTGTCATAATAAAAACCTCCTTCATTTTTCTTATATAGAAATACCTTCCAAACAAAGATTGTAGCACAATCGTTAATAAATGAACAGGAAGAATATTGTCAAATTTTTGTGATCGCGTTAAGTTATATAAAAAATTCCATCCGCTACATATCTAATGCTTGTATAAATGGTAAGGATCTTTTCAAAAATGAAGATTACACATTAAGCTATGCAAAGGTAAGAAATATTACTCTGGAGGTTTTTATGACCTTTGGATAGTTGTATGAATGAGAGATATCCTTTATACTTATTGTAGATAATATACTAGGGGAGTAGAAGCAATCAACAGAAAGGAGACGCGTATGAAAAAGAAACATTGGAAACAACATGTAACTACAGTTATACTTTCTGCAATATTGTTCCTTGTATTGATATTCATGTCAGGAAAATTGGGGATGGTTGCATATGCATCAGACAAAATAAGTGGAGAAGTTGGAACATTAAAATGGTATTTGGAAGAACAAAAGGATGTAGTCGATGAAAAGGAACAGGTGGAGACTGCGCTTGTGATTTCCGGGAAAGGAGAGATTCCAGATTATAAAAATCCGGAAGACAGACCGTGGAATGGAATTGCGGATCAGATTGAGAAAGTGGAAATCAAATCAGTGAAAGGAAAGGATAATATAACAAAGATTGGAGCAAGAGCTTTTGAAAATTTGCCAAATTTAAGTCGGGTATGGATTCCATCATCTGTAAGAATAATTGAAAAATATGCATTTAAAAACTGCCCGAAACTGGATTTTGTAACCATCATGTCTTCTACGGGTGTGGATGAAGAAGCTTTTGATCCGGACGTAATACAGGATGTCATTTGCGATCATATGTATATGGGAAGAGTTTATGTTGCGGATGATATTGTAATGGCTACACTGAAAAAGGATGGAAAATGTAGTTATGAAATTTATTGCAGTGGTTGTGGAGATTACGTAGACAGTGTAGGAGATCAGAAAATTCCGTTTATAAAATCCATATATTTACAAAAGAAAAATTATGTGTATACCGGTAAAAAGATTACACCGGAAGTTATCGTAAAAGACAGAAAGAGAAAAGTACTTGAGAAAGACAGCGACTATAAATTAAAATATTCTGCAGGAAGACAGTATGTTGGTACTTATACGGTAAAAGTGAATGGATATAATAAGTACAGATTCACGAAGAAACTGTCCTTTATCATTAAGCCGCAAGGTACAAAGATTGTGAAAATATCTGCCGGAAAGAAAGCATTTACAGTGAAAGTGCAGAAACAAAGTATACAGACAACAGGGTATGAGATTGCATATAGCACAAATAAGAATTTCGCAAAAGGCACGGAGAAGAAACTGGTGATACCGAGTAATAAGACAACAAAAAAGAAAATTACCGGATTAAAAAAAGGCAGAAAATATTATGTGAAAGCCTGTACTTATAAAACAGTCAAAGGGAAAAAATATCATTCCAGATGGAGTGAAGTGAAAACTGTGAGAGTAAAATAACACTGCGAAATAATCAGCCGGGATCATAATAGCAGGGACTTTTCAAAAAAATATAACAGAAGAAAGGATTAACTATGATATACGCAAGTCACCTGATCGCAGATAATGAGATGCAAGAAATAATAGAACAGACAGGAATGGGCGTGGAGAGTATCGATTTTTCCATTGCAGATGTTCTGGATCACTGGGAAGAACATTTGCCGGAATATAAAGAGAGGTTTCACGTAATGGGCACCGCACATCTTACGCTGCATGGTCCGTTTCTGGATCTGAATCCGGCGGCGTATGACAGCCAGATCCGTCAGGTGACAAGACTTCGCTTCGATCAGTCCTATGAAGCTGCAAGAGAGCTGGGCGCAGAGAAGATTGTATATCATAGTTGTTATTATCCACAGGTTTATTTTCTGGAAGGATGGGCAGAGCGTGTTGCAGAATTTATGAACCAGTTTCTGGAAGGACGTTCAGACATAGAAGTTGCATTGGAAAATGTATTAGATCCAAAATGGGAGTCGTTAAAAGCGGTTGCAGATCAGGTAGAGGCAGATAATTTTGGCTTGTGTCTGGATATCGGACATGCCAACTGCTATTCAGCCCAGCCGGTAGAAGAATGGGCACAGGGATTAAATCCTTATCTTACGCACATCCATGTACATGATAATCATGGTGATAGAGATGCGCATTTTGCACTCGGAGACGGTAATCTGAAGTGGGAGAAAATTCAGGAGATATTTATGCAGGAAGAAAAAAGGCGCAGAGAAACCGGCTGCAAGAAAGAGCTGACATATACAATCGAATGTGCGAAGAAAGAGTGGATTTTGCAATCCTGGGAAAAACTCTCATGTATGTAAAAATATTTATCGATTTTTAAAAAGGGAGATGTGAAAAAACTCAATCGAGTTTTTTTACATCCCCTTTCGATTGCCATAATTCAATAAAGACTTTGTGCCGTAGATATAAGTTTGCGGAAAACAGACCGTTTTCCAACTTGCTTGAAAGCATTGTAGCATACCGGGTTTCATGTGGCAAGAACGAGGAAAAATAGAAATTCATATTTTTTGAGTAGAATATCAAATGTTTATATTTCCTTTCGAATGTTAAACTTTAGTCACATTAAAGATAAGTGCATGTAAAGAAAAGCACAAGAAGGAGATAAAGGGAATGGAGAACAACAACAGTAAAAGTAGTGTAGTTTACCAGGGTAAGATTCCTGGAAGAGTAAAATACTCCTTTGCGTTTGGGGCATTGGGTAAGGATTTGATTTATGGAATGATCGCAACATTTTCCATGATCTATTTTACAGATATTATTAAAGTAGCACCGGCATTCATCGGAACTATGTTTTTTGTAGCAAAGATCTGGGATGCGTTTAACGACCTGTTCATGGGAATGATCGTTGATAACACAAGAAGCCGTTTCGGTAAATTCGTACCGTGGCTTGTAATCGGAACTCTGATCAATGCATTCGTATTTGTGATCGTATTTACAGACTTCCATTTATCAGGTGTAAGCCTTTGCGTATTCGCATCCGTTATTTACGTTCTGTGGGGAATGACTTATACAATCATGGATATTCCATACTGGTCAGTTATTCCGAACCTGACTTCTGATCCGCAGGAACGTGAGAAAGTATCTGTATTACCACGTATTTTCGCAAGTATCGGTCAGTCACTGATCATCGCAGGATTTGGTGTACAGATCATCAAAGGCCTTGGTGGAGATTACACAGGATACCACAGATTTGCATTAATCATTGCAGCAACATTTATCTTTACAATGGCAGTATGTGTACTGAATCTTCCAAAGATCCAGCATGATGTCGATAAGAAAGATAAGATGAAATTCAAAGATATTTTCACAGTCATTAAGAAAAATGACCAGTTAAGATGGGCAGTTCTCCTGATCCTCTTATATAACGTAGCAATTCAGGCTATCATGGGAGTTGCAACATACTATTTCAGTTATGTATGTAACGATGCAGGAATGTTATCTGCATTTATGATCAGTGCATCTGTTGCTGAGGTAGTAGGTCTTCTGATCTTCCCGAAAGTTACAAAAATTTTATCCAGAAAGAAAGCATTCTTAATGGCATGTGTACTTCCGCCGATCGGATTAATTCTTCTGTTAGTTGTTGGCTTTGTATGCCCGACAAATATTCCACTGACTGCAATCGCAGGTGTAATTGTTAAGACAGGAACCGGTCTGGAACTTGGATGTGCAACTGTATTCCTTGCTGACGTCGTAGATTATGGCGAGTATGTGCTCGGAAACAGAAATGAAGGAGTTGTATTCTCCCTGCAGACATTGATCGTTAAGCTGACGGCTGCATTTACATCACTGGCAATTGGATTTGTTCTGGAACTTACAGGATATGTTCCGAATGCTGTTCAGTCATTTGCAACACAGAATTCCATCCGTATTTTAATGTGTGTTGTACCGACTATTGGAGTTATTCTTGCATATGTTGTATTTAAGAGTAAATACAAATTAAGTGATGAATTTATGAAAAAAGTCGTAGCAAAGATCACTGGTTCTGTGGTTGAAGAATAGATAAAATAATCATAGTGAACAAATAAGACAAGTCGATTTTAGAGGGATAAAATCGGCTTGTCTTGTGTTATAATATGAGGAAAAGCCATTGGTTATATAAGATGAATATGAGGAGTGTGACAATGAGGACATTTCAAATTATTTTAGCAGATGATGAACAGCAGATCCTTCATGGAATGGAAAGAGGTATTGACTGGGAGGGACTTGGATTTTCAGTTGCGGGAACGGCACAGAACGGAAAAGAAGCGCTGGAACTCATGGAAGAATATCACCCGGATCTGGTGATCAGTGATATCAAGATGCCGTTTATGGATGGTCTGGAACTGGCGAAGAACATACATGAAAATTACATGAATACGAAGATCATTCTATTTTCCGGATGGGATGATTTTGAATATGCCCGCCTTGCAATTAGCTATGGCGTGTCGGAATATATTATGAAGCCGATCAACTATGATGAGATGCGAAAGCTTCTGACAGATATGCATGAAGAACTGGACAGGGAATACGATGAGAAAATAAACCGCGCCCGGCTGGAACATGCCTATGCAGAGAGTCTCCCACTTTTAAGGCAGCAGTTTTTCACCCGTCTTGTTACCGAGCCAATGGATGTAGAAGAGCGGGAACAACAGATCAAAAGTTTAAAGCTTGATTTTTCAGATTTTGTTTATTCAGTAGTAGTAGTCAAAGTGCAAAAAGGCGAGGAAAAGGATATCTTAAGTGAACTGTCGATCAAAGAAACATTAAAGGAAGCGCTGGAAAAGATTGCAAATGTGTATGAATTTGGTATGAGTGATAAAGAAATATTTATCCTTGGCAGTAACAAAAAACACGATATCGGGAAAATCACCCGGACGATCGACGAGACGGCTGTGCTGATCGAGCGTATTTTTGGCAGCAGGATTTCCTGTGGGATCAGTGGAAATGCAGAACGCTTGAAAGATATGCCGGTGTTATACGAACAGGCGGTGGAGGCGCTGGATTATAACCTCGTCCTTCCGGAAGAAAGTTATACTTATTACAATGATATTATGCCTCTTCAGGAAGTGGAAGATGACTGGAACACACAGGTAGAAATGATTGGAAAAAGCATTACACACTGTTCGGAAGAAGAACTGAAAAATCAGGTGGAAGAATTACTTGCATGGCTGCATAAGGGGCATTATAACCTGAATGAATATCAGATTGTCATTCTGGAGATATCCTTTTCATTTGCAAGATTTTATAAGAAATATCAAATCACATCCGATACAGAATTTGCCGGTTCCAAGAAGATGGCAGTGAAGATCCTTTCCTTAAGTACAGGAGAAGAACTGGATCACTGGCTGATGAATTACTGTCAGCTCATCCGTTCGCTGATCCAGAAAAAGCAGATAGATAATAATGTAATTCTGGCGGAAAATGCGAGAAAGATTGTAGAAGAGAATTTCCAGAATCCGGATCTCAGCGTAGAATCCGTATGCGGCGAACTGCATGTCAGCACATCCTATTTTTCAAAAATATTCAAGCAGGAGACGGGCGGCACATTTTTGAATTATTTGATCAGCCGCAGAATGGAAGAAGCGAAGAAACTGCTTTTGCAGACGGATTATAAGAGCCATGCGATCGGTGCAATGGTAGGTTATCCGGAGCCGAATTATTTCAGCTATGTATTTAAGAAAAACTGCGGTATGTCACCGGCGAAGTACAGGAAACTGGAAGGAGCGGAACATGAAAAATAGAAAAATAAGCATCCGACTTGTATTTCCGGTTGTGATGTCGGCATCTATTGCAGTTTGTATTATTAGTTGCATGCTGTTATTTTCCTATTATTTTTCTACATATTTTCAGAAAGATGCGATTGAGAAAACAGGAAAACAAAAAAATGCACTGGCACAGAGCCTGGAAAAAGAAATTGACAACATGAATGATCTGACAAATTCTATATATTATCAGGAGATCAAGGAATATGATGTGAGTAGTAGATTGTTCAGCGAAGAAATGCAGCAGCGTATCAACCGGGAAACAGACACGATTTATGCGGCAGCATTGTATGATGCGAACGGCAGAGATTTATGGCATTCTGAGAATCTGGAAAATATGCAGAAAGAAGAGATTCGCGAAACGACATGGTTCCGTCAGGCGAAAGAAAACATAGAGACGATAAATTATGGACAGAAGAAATTACTGCTGAATGGAGAGTCCTGCTATATTTACGAAATCAGCCGCTATGTAGAATATATCGATCATGGAAGTATGAAATCAGGAGTTCTTCTGCTGGATTATTATACGGATTCGATGGATTCTGTTTTGCAGCATTATAAAAATCAGAAGTCCGCATATTGTTATCTTTTAGATGCAGATAACCAATTATTATATCACCCATTTGAAAAACAGATTGTTTCCGGCCTTTATAAGGAGAAGACGATAAAGGAGGCACTTGCGAGTAAAAATTACAAAATATACAGGGCAGACGGAGAAAGATGGATGCTCATGCGGCAGCAGATCGGTTATACCGGCTGGAATGTTGTGCTTGTAAGTTCCATGTCCAGTCTGGATCTGGAAACCCGGAATCTCTATTCCTTGGCATGGTTTACACTTTTGCTCGTTGGTGTGATTCTGATCTTCCTTGATATTCTGCTTTTTCGCAGTTTTACGAATCCGGTTTACCGTCTGCTTCGGACGATGCAGGAATTTGGAAAAGGAAATTATGAAGTAAAAGCAGAAGAAGAAGGAATCGGTGAGCTGAAAAATTTAAGTGCACATTTCAATATTATGGCAGATAAATTACAGAAGCAGATGGAAGAAATCCGTGAGAATGAAAGAGAGAAGCAGAAGATGGAGAAGAAGCTTCTGCAGTCCCAGATCAACCCGCATTTCTTATATAATACATTAGATTCGATCATCTGGATGATCCGCAGTGAAGAATATGAAGGCGCCGGCGAGATGGTTTCATTGCTTGCAAAATTTTTCCGGACTTCCTTAAGCCAGGGAAAAGATATGATCCCTCTGGAAAAGGAATTGGAGCATGCGACCAGCTATCTCGCAATCCAGAATATCCGCTTCAAGGATAAATTTGAATTTAAAGTAAAAGCAGATCCGGCGTTATTGAAATACCTTTGTCCGAAGTTATCGATACAGCCACTTCTGGAAAATGCAATCTATCACGGAATGGAAGGCATGTATGAGGACGGCGAGATTGAGATCCACATTTATGACAAGGACGGAAATATAGGAATAGATGTAGCAGACAATGGTCTTGGAATGACGCAGGAAAAAATAGATTATATTATGCACAATAAAGTGGTATCCAGCAAGCGTGGATCCGGAATCGGTGTGCGGAATGTAAATGAGCGGATCCAGCTGATCTATGGTGAGGAATATGGAATCACGATCACGAGTGAGCTGGACGAAGGAACAACTGCGACAATTACAATTCCGAAGATGGAGGAAACGGATGAGACAGAGTAGAAAAAAACATGCAGTTCTGATACTGCTGCTTCTGCTTATCGCACTGGTATCAACCGGGCTTATGACGAAGCACAGCAAAATAGAAAAAAGAAGCAGAATGACAGTTGTTTTTCCCAAAAATGAACCGGAAGATCTGTCGGCATTACAGGATGGAATCCGCGATTATGCATACGATCATCAGGTGAAATTAGATGTCTGGTACAAAGAACAGATGTCAGCAGAAGAACTGAAAAAGCTGATAAAAGAAGAAAAGAAAAATAATTCAAAAGGTGTCGTGCTTGTCTATCCGGAAAACTATCTGGAGAAACAAGCAGATGGCTATGTTTATAAGGATGTTCTTGCTGTGACAGATAGAATGCAAAAAGAATTTAAGTATTACGCTTCCTTTACAGAGAGTAAAGAAAAAGCGTACCGGCTTCCGGTAAAGACATCGGTTCTGGAGCAGGTAAAAAACGGGAAGAAAAAGGAGATCCTGCTGGAAAATACATATAAACTCGGATACGAAAGCATGAAGATGAAAACGATCACTCTGAAGCCGGTAAAGCTTGACAGAGAGACGATGGAAAGCGGTAAATATGATGCATTATTTGCCGGATAAGGAGCAAAAATGAAATCAAAAATGGATAAATACAATCTGATACTAGTGGGACTTTTCATGTTCCTGGTCATTCTTACTATCCTATGGAAAATGCCGCAAAAGGAAGACCGGTACGTGCATGTAGGAATTGCAGCGTATGATCTGGATGATACTTTTATGGAGAGTTATATAAAGGATCTGCAGGATAAGATGGAACAGATGAAAATAGAAGGAAAGAAAGTTTCCTACGAGATTTACGATGCAAAAGGAAGCAGCCGGAAGCAGGAAAAGCAGCTACAGCGCATGTATGCACAGAAGTATGATGTAATTCTTGTCAATCTGGTAGAGCCGTCTTCTGCGGCAAGCATGATCAATGATGCGGAAGATGCAGACATTCCGGTCATATTATTTAACCGTGAAGCAGATGATAAGGATCTGAAAATTGTAAAAAAAGTCTGGTATGTAGGAACAGATGCAAAAGCAGCCGGAGCCATGCAGGGAGAAATGTTAAAGAAAATCTGGGAGGAACAGAAAGGAAAGATTGACCGGAACAAAAACGGGAGATTGGACTATGTGCTTGTAGAAGGAGAGGAAACACATTTTGATGCCATTCGCCGGACAAATGGATTTCTTGAGTCGAGCGAAGATATGCCTATGAATCAGAGAGCAAATCTGTCAGCGGACTGGAAGAGAGAACTGGCGACAACAAAATTTGCAAAACTGGATAAAGAAATAATTAACAACGCGGAAGCTGTTATATGCAACAATGATGATATGGCACTGGGCGTCTACGATTATTATAAAAAACATCATTTGCAGATGCCGGTAATCCTTGGAATTAACAATAGCCCGGAAATGAATCGGAAGATCATGACAGGAGAGATCTACGGTACGGTTGACAACAAGATGGAAGACCAGGTTGAACATATTTGTCAGCTGATGAAGGCGATTTTAAAAGAGAATACTAAAAAATATAAGAAAGTCTGGTACAGCACACCTCATGCAATCACGAGGACGAGCCGCAGAAAATAAAAGGCTTAAGATTATAAGCTGAAAGTAAGTATAAAAATAAGTATGAAAAAAGGACCATGCAGTCCGCAGGTCCTTTTTTAGTGACGGTACATTGCTGCGAGATATAAATAATTAGCACCATAGAAATCCATAACCTCGTGCAAGTAATTTTTAATTCTTTTCATCATATCGATTCACTCCTTTCTCTTGATTACATGGTCATTATAAGATGAAAATACAGATAATGCTTGCCAAATCGGACAAAAAAGTAGACAAATATTGCATTTCAAATATCAAAGTGATAACCTTGGATACAGAGTAAAGCAAAGCAGAAAATAAAAGAGGCGGACAAGAGATTATGCATTTACAATATAAAAATACAAAACAGAATATCCAGGCAGTGCAGAAGAGGGCACGTCACGTTGCGCCGCATCTTCACAATACGCTGGAGCTTGTTTATGTGACGGAAGGAACGCTGGAGCTGGGTGTCGGACAGGAGCTTTATCATCTGGAAACAGGAGACATGGGAATTATATTTCCGGATATCATCCACCATTATCAGGTATTTGGCGCAGATGCACATAAAATTTATCTTGTAAATATAGCGGCAGGAAGTATCGGATTCTTCGGTGAAGAGTTACAGAAATATGCACCTGTCATGCCAGTGATCAAAAGGAGCGAACTGGGAGAAGAGGTTATTCATGCGCTGTACCGCATGATGTTGACGCAGGAATGGGAGTTCACGATTCTGCAAGCGTATTTACAGATCGTGCTTGCAAGATGTGTACCGCTTCTGGATCTGGATGAAAAATCCAAGGTTGGAAGTGATGATTTGATCTATCAGACAGTAGCATATATTTCCGGACATTTCAGGGAAAATATAACGTTGGATAAGATGGCACAGGATCTGTGCGTAAGTAAATATGCGATTTCCCGTGTGTTTTCGGGAACATTTCACAGCAATTTTAATCAGTATGTAAATGATGCGAGAATCCGCTATGCATGTTCGCGACTGGAAAATACCCGGGATTCAATCATAGAAATCTGCCTGGACAGCGGATTTGAAAGCCAGCGGACGTTTAACCGTGCATTCAAAGAGCGTTACCGGATGTCACCGAGCGAATATCGGAAAAAATGGAGAGAACATTCCGGTGTTATCAGTTTGTAAAAATGAAAAGAACATCCAGTTATTTTGTGTTTGTAAAAAGAGGACGTTATTATGGAAGATTCTTATGTATTGCAATTATTAAAACCCAAATTTAAAGATTTTCATTTAAGTTTTTGTGGCTATGCAGAATGTGAACCTCTGCATAGCTATGGACCGGCCTCCAGGCCTAATTATATATTACATTATGTAATGAAAGGGAAAGGCATCTATCAGGTGGGGGAAAACAAGTATCATCTGTCAGAAGGACAGGCATTTTTAATTGAACCGGAAAGTCTGACGTTTTATCAGGCAGACAAGGAAGAACCGTGGGCATATCTATGGGTCGGATTTGGGGGGACAGAAGCTTCCAGATTCGTGCGGGATTTGGGACTAAACGGGCGACAGCTGACCTGTGAATGTGAATATGGAGATGAATTAAAAGAAATCGTTTTTGAAATGCTTCGTCATACCCAGTCAACAGCAGAAAATCTGTATTATCTCCAGGGAAAGTTGTACCAGTTTTTTTCGGTGCTGGCACGAGGCATTGAAATTAAAGAATATGCAGATAATACAAAAGAAAGCATGCATGTACAGGAAGCGATTGATTATATTAAAAATTCTTATTCGCAAGGTATCACAGTTGCAGATATAGCAGAATATCTGGCATTAAACCGAAGTTATTTATATACAATTTTTATGAACAGCCTTGGAATTTCGCCAAAAGATTTTCTGACAGAATTTCGGATCTCGAGAGGAAAAGAACAGCTCGTACTTACGGAACAGTCGATTGAAGACATTGCAGTTTCCTGTGGGTATCGCAATTCGCTGGCATTTGGAAAAGTATTCAAACAGAAAATAGGAATGACACCAAGTGTATATCGGAACAGTAACCGTAAGAAGGCGAGAACAAGACTGATTTCTGCACAAAATGAATTGGAAGAATATCAAAAACATAAAACGATTTATGTAAAAGATATTGAGAAAAATAAAGAAAGCAATAGATAAAATGTTCTGAAAGACATCATATACCTAACATTTGGGATATTATTCTTAACAAAATGGTATAACGGATGTCTTTTTTTTCGCGTTATACTTGCATTATGGAAAAAAGGAACAAGTGCACAAGATTCCTCACTCAGATAACAAATAAATAAAGGAATATTAGAGGAGGAGAATTATGGCGACTCAAAAAGAAAATCAGAGAAATTCGCAGTATAAATACGCATCTACGAGAGAAAAATTATGTTTTGGTATTGGAGCTATTGGAAAAGATGCCATCTGTAATCTGGTAGGAGCATTTTTAATGCTTTATTTTACAGATACTTTGTATCTGGCACCGGCATTCGTCGGAGTACTGTTTTTTGTAGCAAGAATCTGGGATGCAATCAATGATCCGATGATGGGAATGATTGTAGATAATACACATACTCGGTTTGGTAAATTTAGAATCTGGCTGGTGATCGGAACTTTAGTGAATTCTGTTGTATTTGTTTTACTGTTCCATAGCTTTCATTTATCAGGAACTGCCTTGTATATATATGTATCTGTAATGTATATTTTATACGGAATGACTTATACCATTATGGATGTTCCATATTGGTCATGGCTTCCAAACTTGACCAATGATCCGCATGAACGTGAAAAAGTATCTGTCATTCCGAGATTTTTTGCAAGTCTTGCAGGATTCTCAGTAGCAACATTTGGTCTTTATATTATTAATCATCTGAATAAGCTTGCAGGAGAAAGTAATCTTTATGCAGAAAAAGGATACACTTTATTTGCTATTATTATCGCAGTCGTATTTATCATTACGATCGGTATTACAGTATTCAATGTAAAAGAAGAATCTACAGTTGGTGCATCAGCAGAAAAAACAAGTTTGAAACAGGCATTTCACGTAATTGTGAAAAATGATCAGCTGCTTGCTTTTATAGGTTTGCTTCTGACATTTAATCTTTGTACACAGATTGCAAAAAGTTTTGCTGTTTATTATTTCAAATGCGTTTGCCATGATGAATATTTGTATTCTATTTTTGGATTTGCGATCATCGCTGAAATGGCCGGACTTGTATTTTTCCCGAAAATCGCCAGCAAGATCAGCCGTGAAAAAGTGTATGCATTTGCATGTGGACTTCCGATTGCGGGTTTCATCCTTCTTGGAATAGCAGGATATGTTGCTCCGCAGAGCAAGGTATTGGTTGTAATCTGCTGTGCACTGCTGTTCTTTGGTTCAGGACTTTCACTTGGTGTAACAACTTGCTGTATGGCAGATGTAATTGATTATGGAGAAGTAAAATTCGGAGTACGTAATGAAAGTGTAACTTGTTCTGCACAGACATTTCTTATGAAGGCAGCAACAGCTGCTGCAGGTGGCTTAACCGGAATCGGACTTCAGATTGTAGGATACAATGCAAAAGCAACAGCCCAAAGTGCAGGAACCGTATTAGGAATCCGCGTATTGATGATTATCATTCCGATTATTCTCGCAATTGTTAGTTTTGGTATTTACAAAAAATATTATATTTTAAAAGGTGAGAAGATGGAAGAAGTTACAAGAAAAGTAAACGAAATGCATGCCAGAAAGCAGGATGCATAATTTAAATATAAAAATAAAAGAGGTAGTTTATGAGAAAAATTATTTTCCATGAGGAAACAAAAACATTTCATTTATATAATGACAAAATCAGCTATATTTTATGCGTATTAGATAATGGGCATTTAGGACAACTGTATTTTGGTAAACGAATTCATGATAAGGCAGATTTCTCCTATTTGGTGGAAAAATGTGGACGACCAATGACATCTTATATTTATGAGTGGGATCGTAGTTTTTCGTTGGAACATATCAGACAGGAATATCCGGTTTATGGGACAACAGATTACAGACATCCGGCAATAGAGTTATTGCAGGAAAATGGAAGCAGAATCAGTGAATTTCAGTATGATGGATATGAGATCTCATCCGGGAAACCGAAACTTTCCGGACTTCCGGCAACTTACACAGAAGCAGAAGAAGAAGCACAGACACTGCGTGTTTTCCTGAAAGATTCTTTGACAGGTGCTCAGCTGGAGTTGTTATATACTATTTTTGAACAATACAGTGCAATAGCAAGAAGTGCACGTTTAAAAAATAGTGGAAATCAGAATTTACATATATTAAATATGATGAGCTTAAGTCTGGATCTTCCGGACAAGGATTATATATGGATGCAGTTATCCGGTGCATGGTCAAGAGAGCGTTATGTGAAAAACAGAGTTTTAGAACAGGGAATTACAGCAATCGATAGTATGCGTGGAAATTCCTCTCATGAGCATAATCCATTTATGGTATTGAAACGAGAGAATACAGATGAAAATGTAGGAGAAGCCATTGGTGTTAGCCTCATATACAGTGGAAATTTTCGGATACAGGCAGAAGTGGATACCCATGATGTTACAAGAATTACAGCAGGTATTAATCCGACAGGATTTGATTGGAAATTAGAACCTATGGAGAGTTTTCAGACGCCTGAAGCAATGCTTGTATATAGTGATCAGGGACTGAATGGAATGAGTCAGACTTTTCAGAAATTATATGCCAAAAGGCTGGCAAGAGGATATTGGAGAGACCGGACCAGACCAATTTTGAATAATAATTGGGAAGCAACTTATTTTGACTTTACGGAAGATCGGCTTGTTGAGATTGCCGGAAAAGCTAAAGAATGCGGAGTTGAGTTATTTGTACTGGATGACGGATGGTTTGGCGCAAGAAGAAATGACAGAGCCGGTCTTGGTGACTGGGTAGCAAATCCGGATCTTTTACCAAATGGGATAAAAGGCTTATCTGAAAGAATTGAGAATCTGGGGATGAAATTCGGTCTCTGGTTTGAACCGGAAATGGTAAACAAAGATTCAGATTTATATCGTACACATCCGGACTGGATCATTCAGACCCCGGGAAGAAATACTTCTCATGGAAGATATCAGTATGTACTGGATTTTTCAAGAAAAGAAGTTGTGGATTGCATTTATAATATGATGGAAAAATTATTGTCAGAAGCTAAGATATCTTATATCAAATGGGATATGAATCGCAGCATTACAGAGTGTTACAGTGTAAAACTTCCGGCAGACAGGCAGGGAGAGATATTTCACCGTTATATTTTAGGCGTATATGATTTATATGAACGTCTGACAATGGCATTTCCGGAAGTATTATTTGAATCCTGCGCGAGTGGTGGCGGAAGGTTTGATCCTGGCATGTTATATTATGCTCCGCAGGGATGGACAAGCGACGATTCAGATGCAATTGAACGTCTGAAGATTCAATATGGGACTTCTATGTGTTATCCACTCAGCAGTATGGGAAGTCACGTATCGGTTGTTCCGAATCATCAGGTATTTCGTAACACTCCATTACATACCCGTGCGAATGTTGCATATTTTGGAACCTTTGGATATGAGCTGGATCTGAATAAATTAACAGAGGAAGAAATCAAAGAAGTAAAAGAACAGATTGTATTTATGAAAGAATACAGAGAAGTGTTGCAGTTCGGAACATTTTACAGATTGAAGAGTCCGTTTGATGGAAATGAAACCGTCTGGATGGTGACCAATGAAGATCGTACACTTGCGATTGTAGGTTATTACCGTGTGTTAAATGGAGTTAATCAACCGTATAGTCGTGTCCGTTTACAGGGACTGAATCCGGATATGCTTTATGAAAATGTCTGGAATCATACAGAAAATTATGGAGATGAGCTGATGAACTTTGGACTTATCACTTCTGATGTAACAGCAGGAGAAGTGCCGGGAGATGCTGTCCCGTGTACGGATTTTGAATCAAGAATATATATGTTAAAAGGGAAAAAGGAGTAGGAGGAAAGAAGAACAATGAAAATAACAAAACGGGCTGGGATGATGATTTTAGGAATCTTGTTTATTGGTCTGTGTGTGTCTTTCCTTCGTTTGTCCGGGTTTGGCGTAGATCCTTTCAGTGCAATGAATCTTGGAATCAGTGGATTTATCGGCTGGAGTTTTGGAACATGGCAGTTATTGATGAATGCAGTGATTCTTGTAATAGTATTTTTCCAGGCAAGGCACTGCATTGGTGCAGGAACTATCATTAATATGATTTTTGTCGGATATATCGCAGATTTTGTTTGTTGGCTGGTACAGGATGTAGTACAGATAGAGATGTCTCTTCCGCTTCGTATAATTGCGCTTGTACTCGCCCAGTTAATGGCATCAATGGGAGTTGCATTATATATGGTTGCGGATATGGGAATTGCACCATATGACAGTGTGGCAATCATTATTGAAAAGCTGACACATCAGAAAATCCCATTTCATAAAGCAAGAGTACTTTCAGATGTGGTTGTAGTAATTGTTGGAATTGCATTTGCAAGCGCATCAGGAGCAGGAATCTGGGCTGTTGCAGGAATTGGTACAGTGATCAATGCATGTTTCAACGGACCTTTGATTCAGTTTTTTAAAACAAAACTTGAAAAAATGTAAAGATTCCTATAAAGAAATGTAACAAAAATTTATAACCCCGCAATAAAAAGGAAAAAGAATTGAATTTAAAAGGTTCTTCTATGATCGAATAAAAATCATAGGAGAACTTTTTTTGCAAAAACAGGATTGCGAGGCAGAAAGGCTACGTTTATAATAAAGAATAGAGAATATAAGGGGAAAAAGACAGATGGCAGAAGAGTTAAAAACGAGAAGAATAAACCGGGAGGATATGCTGGAGCTGACGCGTCGCATGACAATAAGCCGTAACTGTTTTTCGAGAGTTGTAGGAGCGTATTTTGATGAAGAAGGATATGTGGATGGTACATTTAATATTCATTTCTTGAAATTATCAAAAGCGGATCAGGGAAAAAATTTGAAGCTTGCAAAGGCAATCCCGTTTGCAGATACAAACAGGCAATTAAAAGAATATGTATTTCCGAAGACGGAAAAAAAGCCGGAAAGTATTTGGCAGCTTCTGATGGCATTGAAAGAGTGTGAACTCAAAAATGACGGACTTCTGGAAACATTTTACGAAATCCTGGGAGAGAAGCTTAACCAAAACAGGGAATATGGATTTTATCTGTTTTATGGCTGCTATGATGTGCCGAGAAAAGGCAACGACAAGACAGAACAGTGGGAATCCGAAGAAGTATATCCGTTCCTGACAGGTGTATTTGCGCCGGTCAGTGGAGATTACGAGATGGGCGAGCCGCAGTTTGGCTTTTTATTTCCGGCATTTTCGGACCGGAGTGGAGATCCCGGAGCGATTGCATGGTATGAGAAGAATGCAGACAGACCACATGAGGAATTCTTACAGCTATTGCAATTAATGTGATTACAGAGTTTGCGCTTGATTCTGACAGAAGATAGAAAAATCAGCAAAAGACAGAAGTATTTTTAAAGGGGGATAAAAGATGTATTATGTACCTGATGGCACACAGATGTGTGGCTATTATGAATGTGAAGAGTGTGGGAACCGTTTCTTATCACTTACGGTAAGACCACAGATGGTCTGTCCGGCATGCGGTGAGCAGCCGGATATGGAGATCGGCCCGGATGAGCCGATGCCTGTAATAGAAGAAACGGCAAAATTATTACAGGTAATCCAGGGCGAAGATGAAGTAGAGAAAATGGATGCTTTGATTTCCCTTGCAGTAACAGGCGGAAATGAAGAGTGGATATAACGAGCATAAAATACAGCAAAATCCTGATAGTTTGCACCCGGTAACGATTAGATAAAAAAAAGGAAAGTAAAAAACCGCATTGCAGCAAGTTTAATCGCTGCTGTAATGCGGTTTTATAATTTTTATAATATTCGGAAAAGCCACCCGTGACAGTATCACGGGTTACAGTTCTTGCACGGCTCATACCCCGAATTGATGAGCTCAGAGCGTTTCCCGGTATATGTTTTCTTATTCTTATCTTTCATCATCTTCACGCTCCGGCAGTCCGGTTTGTGAAATTTGTTCGTGTTCTCGTTAATGATGTAAGTTCCTTTTGCGGAACTCTGTCCGGTACGGATCTGTGTGGAAGTATGCTTCCTGGAAGAATGATAAGTATTTCCGGAAGATTTACTCGAGCTGCCGGAAGACATCTCGTTTGAAGCGTCTTTCGCAGAGCTGTCGCCAGTCTCATAATTAATCTTGATTCCCGGCTGTACGTTATACACATATACGCAGTAGGAAATGCCTTTGCCTTTGTCCTCAACAGATTCCGCTTCCATCAGTACACCGTCAGCCAGTAAGTTATCATCCGTATACATCGGCGTTACCCGGTACAGAACATGGTTGTTTGTCTCTTTTACATAGTCAGCAACCATATTTTCAAAAGGCAGCATGCCATCTACGTTCAGATATCGGGTCCCGGTCATGAGATTCCGTTCGTTCGCATTTTCGGCGGTGAGCTGATAACCGATCAGATGACAGCGGTTGTAGAGGTATTTGCCGTCTACGTTGTTGTACTTCACGGTGTGCCAGCCGGAAGGTTTGACCATACCGATCCGTCCGCGCTTTTCCGTTGGCATGGTTGCTTTGCAGATATTGGCATAAGCAGTGCGGCAGCGGCCGAGCGCATCTAATTTGCTGTACTTCTCAAAGACTTTTTTCGTCAGGTCCGACTTCTTAAAAAACGGTACATTGTTATGAACCTTGATATAAGGCGAACCGGAGTACTTCGGTATCTTAGAAGTACTTACAGTCGAAGCTTTTGCTTTAGAAGCGGCAGCTTTTGTCTTGCCCGCAGTGTCAGAGCCGGCAGTATTACCGGAATCCGCCTGTGCAGATGTATCATCCGAACTGTCTTCGGCATTCGTATTTTGATCTTCAGATGAACCGGATTCCTGCGCGGTTGTTTCTTTAGAAGATGATGACTGCGAACTCTCCCCGGCATCTGCACAGCCACCGAGTACCAGCACACCGGCAAGTATAATATTTGCAAGTAATAATTTTAATTTTTTCATCGTGTCCATATCTCTCTCGTTATTTTATCGTGTGAAAATCCCTTGAACTCCTTCTGGTCTGCCAGAGTCCAGCCGTGCAGATCAATGTCAAAATAATAATCAGCCGGGTAAACACGATTCCAGTGATACAGAACAATCTCATCCAGTCTCGATTCATCAATCAAATATTGTCCGTTTTCAATAAAACAATAGTCGTTGTCATCTGCCTGGATCAGAAAATTATTTGCAACCTGGATCCGGGAGGTATCGTCCGTTTCAAACTGTTCAAGACTGTATTCATTCATCCAGATCCGTTCCGGCATCGTATAGGCAAGAATGTCATGACGCACTTCGCGGTCCTTCGACTGACGACGCCGGTTGAACATCATGCCATTGTTGTCATCAACGCAAATAATAAGTTTCATGTAAGCTCCCCTTTCCCTTACTAATGGTAGTGGTTTTATTATACCATAGATGACGAAACTATGTTCGTATAAATTTTACCAGAAATGAATCGTTTAAAATTAAAAGTTGCACTTGTGCTTTCCGGAAGAAGTCACAACTATGAATCCGAGCGAGTGGCATTTACAGCCGCCAATAAATTACATCAGAAATTCCGGGAGCATCATAAATCCATGTGTTACCGGGTGCATTCTTGAATTTATTGACAAGATATCAGAAAATGTATAGGACGGAACCGGCTTAAACGATTGTACCGGGATGCATTTCGATATTATTTACTGAGAATATCTACAGTATGCGATCCGGCACCAACAAGCTCCGGACGTTCACATATGGTCAGATGATAACGGATAAATGCTTCAAATGTGGCTTCATCCATTGCATTTAATACCGGACGCATATAATCCGAAGGACCGTCGGCTGAAATGACCTTAATCCGTTTCAGACCGGCGGCTTTATTATAGGCATCCATATCTTCAAGCCGTACATAATCATAGAGATCTTCCGCTTCCGGCTGTACACGGAAATCTTTGCTGATCTTGCCATTTTCCAGACATTCGAGAATGTGATTCTGCCTGAACCCGTAAGTCAGGATACTGTATTCATTCATGCAGTATGCAACAAGCATGACACCATCATCTTTCAGAACACGTTTCGCTTCTTTCAAAGCCTGTACTTTCTCTTCTGTCGTGAGCAGATGATACATCGGCCCAAAGACAAGTACCATGTCAAATTCTTTGTCCGGGAATCGTGAAAGCTTCAGGGCATTTCCCTGATAAGCTTTGACGGTACTGTTTTTCTGCTTTAAAATCCCAAGATTGTATTTTACAAGCTCGACAGCCGTAACATCGTAGCCTTCTTCGGCGAGTGCGACACTGTAACGTCCGGTTCCTGCGCCGACATCCAATATTTTCGCATGAGGATCATCCGGCAAATAGGCATGGATATATTTCATGGAAGTTGTAAATTCTACCTGCCCGTGCCGGCTATTCAGACGCTTCTCTTCATTAAATTTATTATAGTATTTTTCTAATTCTGTCATCATAGTAAATAAGGCTCCTTCATAAGTCGCTGAGTTCGTTTAAAAGTATAGCATATTCTGAGGATTTTGAGAGGAAATCACAGAATTTTTACCATTTTCATGGGAGGTTTGAAAAGTTAGATTCGGTATGGTATGCTAGAAAGGTAAAAGATAGAGAACAAGTAAGAATAAAGGAGGAATCTATCACTATGATAAATTGGAAGAACACAGATACCCTGGCTTCTTATCAGGAGCTTGCAAATGTAAAACGTGTGAATCTTGCAGAAGCAATGTCCGGTGAGCAGGGAGCAGAGCGTGTGAAAAATTACAGCGTTTCTATGACAGAGGGACTTGACTATAATTATGCTGCAAAAGAAGTAGATGATACTGTGATCGATGCACTTGCCAAACTGGCAGATGAAGCACAGCTTGTTGATAAATTTGAAGCACTTTACAACGGAGAAGTAATCAATACAGGAGAGAACCGTCTTGTACTTCATCATCTGACACGTGGACAGCTTGGAGATAAAGTAGTGGCAGACGGTGTAGATAAACGAGCATTCTATGTAGAACAGCAGGAGAAGATTGCTGATTTTGCAAACAAAGTACATGCAGGAGAGATTGTAAACGGAGCCGGCGAGAAGTTTACAACTGTCGTACAGATCGGTATCGGCGGAAGTGATCTAGGACCACGCGCAATGTATCTGGCACTTGAAAACTGGGCAAAGAAAAACGGTCTGTTTAAAATGGAAGCTAAATTTATCAGTAACGTAGACCCGGATGATGCGGCAGCAGTTCTTAATTCCATTGATGTTGCACATTCTATTTTCGTACTGGTATCCAAGTCTGGAACAACATTAGAGACCCTGACCAATGAATCTTTTGTAAAAGATGCATTAAAGAACGCAGGGCTGGATGCAAGTAAGCATATGATCGCTGTAACAAGCGAGACATCACCGCTTGCAAAGAGTGATGATTACCTTGCAGCATTCTTCATGGATGACTATATCGGAGGACGTTATTCTTCTACATCGGCAGTTGGTGGAGCTGTACTTTCACTGGCATTCGGACCGGAAGTATTTGCACAGTTCCTGGAAGGAGCAGCGGCAGCAGACAAATCTGCAACGAACAAAGATGTGCGTAAGAATGCGGCACTTCTGGATGCTATGATCGGAGTATATGAGAGAAACATCCTTGGTTATCCGGCAACAGCAGTACTGCCTTATTCACAGGCTTTAAGCCGTTTTCCGGCACATTTACAGCAGCTGGATATGGAATCCAATGGTAAATCTGTAAACCGTTTCGGAGAGCCGGTAGATTATGTGACAGGACCGGTGATCTTCGGTGAGCCTGGAACAAACGGACAGCATTCTTTCTACCAGCTTCTGCACCAGGGAACAGATATTGTACCGCTTCAGTTTATCGGATTCAAGAACAGCCAGATTGGCACAGATGTTGTGATTCAGGACAGCACAAGCCAGCAGAAATTATGTGCAAACGTTGCAGCACAGATTGTCGCATTTGCATGTGGCAAATCTGACGAAAACCGCAATAAGAACTTCGAAGGCGGACGTCCGTCAAGCATTATCATCGGAGAGAAGCTTGATCCGAAGACATTAGGTGCGCTGCTTGCTCATTATGAGAATAAAGTAATGTTCCAGGGATTTGTATGGAACCTTAACAGTTTTGACCAGGAAGGCGTACAGCTCGGAAAAGTCCTCGCAAAACGTGTACTTGCACACGAGACAGACGGAGCACTGAAAGTATTCAGCAATCTGTTGAATATTTAATATACGAAACAGTTTAAAAAAGGGTAGTCCGAATAAGGATGCCCTTCTTTAGATATGTGTAAAATTGGATGTAGTAGCCAGATTATGAATAATGATCATGGCATCATAATAAAAGAAAAAAATCCCCACAGCTTGTACCGATTTATTAACAGAATGGATACAGGCTGTGGGGTATTATCGTTATAGAAGTGTTATTAATAAATTATGGCAACTATATTATAAAGTTGTATTATTAAATGACCCAATAGTATTTAGCGCACACAGATATAAACCATATAAGCTGCATACATCAGAAGCATAAGGATACCTTCTTTGCGGTTGATCTGCTGCTTGGTCCATGCAAATGCAAGAACGATCACGCTCATAATAATGAGCAGGATAATGTCGATGACATTTTCCATCAGGAATGAGATCGGGCTGATCACAGTTGCAATTCCGAGTACGAATAAAATATTGAAAATATCTGATCCGATGACATTGCCAAGTGCCATATCAACTTCGCCTTTTTTAGCGGCGACCAGTGAGGTGACAAGTTCCGGAAGACTGGTTCCCATAGCTACGATCGTAAGTCCGATCAGTGTCTGGCTGAGTCCCATGCTGGAAGCAATGGACGATGCACCATCAACAACGAAATCTCCGCCAAATTTGATTGCGATCATACCTCCGATAATAAAGACAAGACTCTTCCATGTTGGCAGGATTGCAATATTTTCTTCTACAAATTCAGCCTGTTCTACCTGGCCTGACTGTGCCGGATCCGAGAGAACTGCTGCACGGGCTTTCTTTGCAGACTGGATCATCCAGAGCAGATAGCCGACAAAAAGAACCAGGAAGATAATTCCGTCAATGTGTCCGAGTGTCATGCCGATATAGCCGAGTACAAGCATCAGTGCCGCACAGATGATAGAGAGCGGAAATTCCTTCTTCAGTGTATCCTGGCGGATCGTCAGAGGAGAAAATAATGCGCAGGCGCCACAGACAACCATCAAATTGAAAATGTTCGATCCGATGACATTGCTGACGGCAAGGCTGTTGTTATTTGCAAGTGACGCAGTCACGCTGACTGCACATTCCGGAAGACTGGTTCCCATAGCAACGATCGTCATACCGATGAGCATGGCAGGAACATGGAATTTCTTAGCGACAGAAGAACTTCCTTCGACAAAAAAATCCGCTCCTTTGATAAGTAATACAAATCCAATCACGAGAATCAGAATAGCTTTTAATAATTCCATTTTACGAAATCCTTTCTGAAATTTTTGAATAAATAATGTATTTTATATTTATATAATGATACCCAAATTTGGAAGCCTGAATCCACATGAGATTGCTCATGAGCGGATGAAAGACTTGCTGGACATTACATCTATTCTATTACATACAGAGCTAAAATGCAACAGAATTAGAAACCCCTGTTTTTAACAGTTATGTTACTAAAATGAGGTAGAAAAGCCATATATTCTATGGTATCATAAACAAAATATATTTTTCCTTAGAAAGAGAGAATCATTATGCAGGTAGATGAATTTGAAATATCAAAACCAATCGATCTTAAGAAGCTGTTCCGTCTGCTTGCGTAGCTTCTTGAACGGGACATAATAAGCGCAGAAAATAACAATAAAAATATCCCCATTGTGTGTGGTGCCACAATGGGGATATTTTCTATATTTTGTTGTTAAAATAAGGGGGCTTTTTTATACGCTCGGCTCAAGCGCTTCCTCAGATTCAACAGCTTCTGTAGTTTCTGCGATAATTTCTTTTACAAGTATTCCTTTCTTCTCGCGGATGTGTTTGAAAACTGTTCCGCCTATAAATCCTGCAAGTAAACCGCCTGCTGCTGCAAATGCAAGAGAGATTACAACAGTTCCCGGCGCATTAAATGCAAACGGTGCAAGAAGTCCAGGAATTGGAGAAGCTGTACCAGGCGCATTATTCACAATGTGGAACACCGCCGCTGAGATACCTGCAAGTCCGCCGCCAAAGAAATTCGAACAATAGATAGGAATTGGATTGGCAGTTACGATCGGGGCCTGTGTTAAAGGCTCTAACATAACGCCGATTACGTTACCTCTGTTACCAAGTTTCAATTTGTGGAATATCATACCGTTTGTGAAAGAACCACCAAAGCATGCAACTGCGGCAATACCCATTGGAAGTCCTGTCAGCCCTAACATGGCTGTCAGTGCCATAGAACTTAACGGTGATGTACAGATCATTTTCATAATACCACCGAGCAAGAATCCCATAACGATCGGGGACTGATCGGTTGCTGCTGAAATTGTAAGACCGATTCGTGATAATAAGATGTTCACACCCGGTTCTACACTTACAACGATAATACGTGCGATTGGAGCGACGGCAAGAGCACCAACGATTACGTTCACACCTTCCGGAAGTTTCTTTTCAATAATCGGTGCAACAAATCCTACGATATATCCTGCGATAAATCCAGGAAGGATTCCGTAACCTGCAACGGCTACACCGGCTACTACCCCGTATAACGGGTTAGCTCCCATACAGATTGGAACCATGATTGCCGCTGCAACACCACCCATGCTTCCGGATGTGGTTCCAACCTGTTTTAAAAATGAAATACCAAACAAATCTCCGCTGATATAGCTGTGAATTGCCTCGACAAGGAATGTTGCAACGGCTGCATCTGCCATACCTGACATTGCAAGCGATCCCTTCGGCATCTTAAGACTGAACAGTGAAAACACTGCTAATGTTGCGACCAATAAAGCTACACCTGATAAAACTGTTACCATACGTTACACCTCTCAACTTTCTTTGATTTAAAAATTCTATAAGTCCGTCCGTTTATTGATAGGTATAATATATATGCACGGTTACAAAAAGTTTCAATAGGTGACAATATGCATACAAATAAGCGCGATTATTACAAATCATTGTGCATTTTGACAACGAAAAGCGAGAGAAGTCAGAAAATGACGAATCTTCAAATTACCATGTCTGACAGTTTTTTGACGAATACAATCCATTTCTTTCCGCACCTGTTCAAAATTGTAAAGTGTACTGGAATAATCAACGAAGATCTCGTTTGAGTAATCATCTAGACCGAGATGTGCCAGATTGACAAGACCGTTAAACGCAGTACGGCGGATACGCTGCTCCATGGACTTCGGGTTATCACAGAATTTACTGCACAGTTCGCTGACAGTCATTGTATCCACGCTTTCCGGGTGCATACACATGTATTTGACGATCGTAATAATATCTTTGCTACCGGTATCGCCTATAATTCCGAGACGTGTAAGGATCGTGCGCAGATTTGCCTCAATCTGCTGCTCATTTGCTGACTTGGAAACAGAGGATTTGTTTGTGTCAGGAGTAAAAATATTATGCATCTGCTGAACCATCCGTTTCATGGAAAGACCGTCGCTGACTTTGCGGATGATGGATTCCACTTCTACGCTGTTGATTGGCTTCTGGATGAAAAATTCTACACCGGCTTCATAGGCAGAAGCAATCATATCCTTGGAAGAAACCTGTGACAGCATAATATAGGCTGCGTCCGGAAGAATTTTTTTCGCTTGCTTGATGAAAGAAATGCCGTCCATCTCCGGCATAAGGAAATCGACAAGAACGATGTCCGGGCGCATGACAGGCAGATCTGCCAGTGCCTCTGCTGCGTTTTCCGCACTTCCGCAACAGACACCGAGTCCACGCGTATTTACGATCAGTTTTAAAATGTTTGTAATGTTTTTATCGTCATCTATAAAATAAAAAGACATCATGATTTGATCACCTCAATTTGATTCTTTGGTATGCTTACTGTAAAAGTTGTATTTCCCGGCACGGATGCCAGTTCGATTGAACCGCCGAGACGTTTTTCGACAAGATCTTTCACAAGACCAAGACCGATTCCACGGCTTACTTCCCCGGTTTCAAAATTAATTTTGGTTGAGAAACCGGTATTAAAAATCTCATCTTTGTATTCAACCGGGATTCCCGGACCGTCATCTGTAATTTTGAAAATGACAGCTTCATCCTGGGAAAATATGGAAATCATAAGAGTTACAGTCTGTTCCTGTGCAGCTTCCAGTGCATTGATGAGAAGATTCCGGAAAATGGATAACAGCTCATAATGTTTTGAAGTATAAAAATTTGTTTTGCAGATAAATTTAAAATTCAGTGTCTTATCCATGGAATCAGCAAGTGTAAACATGGAAGTCTTAAGCAGTGTGAAAATCTCTTCCAGATACATGCCGTCCTGTTCGACTTCCTCGTTCAGTGCTTCGGAAATTCCACGCATGATCAGAAGGTATTCTTTCTTGATCTCGTGGATATCTCTTGCAGTTGCCAGAGCGGAAGTAGATAATTCTGCCGGAACATCGGCCTCCGTCAGCTCCTGATATAATTTGTAAGAATGATTCATTGTCTCTTCAATAAGCAAAGTATTTTTCTGCATCCAGACCATTTCCCCATTCAGTTTGGAAATGAGAAGAACGAGGCGCTGATAACGCTCTTCATGTTCCTTTTGCAAAAGGAGCATCCGGTATTTTGCAAAAAGTGTCAGAATCAGCCAGACCACACAGGAGCGGAAAAAAGCTGTCAGGAAAATACCTGTCTGCAGGCGGATATGAAATGCGGAAATATCCAGACGTACAAGCAGTTCCAGAAAGTTTGCCACATAGTCAATTACGGTCAGAACGAGTAGTGTGTGATTTCGGTTCGGATATTCTGAAAATGCAGTTGTGTTCACATCTTTTCGCTGCGTCAGTCTTCTGAAAAAGCTTTTGCCGGAAGATTTCCATGATGTTATATTTTTAACATATATATATAGAAGAAAACCGTAGCAAAGATAGAATGTCATTTCAGGAAAATACCGGGAAATCGGTGCTGTAGTATCTGTTACGATCCATGCAAGCAGCATACGGAGTGAACAGACGCCGACTGCTGAAAGCACTGTCACCGGAATCAGTGGAAAATCCTGGATCAGAAATGTCATGGCAGACAAAAAAATCACAGCAACAGATAGCTGAAAGTTCCGGGTGAACAAGCTGATGCTAAGCTGTGAGAGAATAATAATGACTGCACTGTAAAAACATGATTTCTTTATCGGTATGTTCATTGTAAATTATCCTCAGTGAAAAAATTCTGTTCGCATATCGTGGCGGGTTCCAAAGTTTGTCATCCATATATGAGCAAGCTCATATGGATTTAGACTTTTGAACCCTGGTATCATATCTAGTGTATCTGACAAAATGACGAAAATCAATAGTTATACTATGATTATTTTTGTTATATTTATAATAACATAACAAAATATTTTTTGACAAATATTGGAGGATTATTGTAAACTATAAACAGTTTCCAAAAGACTGCATTACGGATTGGTATGGTAATTGCAGAGGGGTAACAAATCTAATAAGAAAGAAGGAACAACAAATGACAGTACCAGAGAGACTCGAAGCACTTCGCAAACAGATGGAGGAGAAGAAGATTGATGTTTATGTAGTGCCAACCGCTGATTTCCATCAAAGTGAATATGTTGGGGAACATTTCAAGGCGAGAAAGTTCATCACAGGATTTTCTGGTTCCGCAGGGACAGCAGTCATCACAAAGACAGAGGCAAGACTGTGGACAGACGGACGTTATTTCATCCAGGCTGCAAAGCAGCTGGAGGGATCTACAGTGGAACTGATGAAGATGGGAGAACCAGGTGTACCGGAGATGAATGCTTACATCGAGGAAGTATTACAGGCTGGAGAAACACTTGGATTTGACGGAAGAGTAGTATCTGTCGGAGAAGGTCAGGGCTATGCAGACATTGCAGCAAAGAAAGACGCACATGTGAATTACCAGGAAGACCTGATCGACGAGATCTGGAGTGACCGCCCGGCAATGTCAGAAGAACCGGCATTTGATCTGGATGTGAAATATGCAGGAGAGACGGTTGCTGACAAACTTGCAAGAATCCGTAAAGAGATGAAGGATGCAGGAGCGAATACACATGTAATGACAACACTGGATGATATCTGCTGGACACTCAATATCCGTGGAAATGATATTGATTTCTTCCCGATGGTATTATCTTATGCGATCGTTACAATGGACGGCGTAGAGCTTTATATTGATGAACGTAAACTGGATGATGCGCTGAAAGTAAAACTGGCGGCAGATGGTGTGAAACTTCATCCGTACAATGACATTTATGAAGATGTGAAAAAGTTTGCGGAAGATACAGTTGTGATGGTTGATCCAGGCAAACTGAACTATGCAATTTTCAATAATATTCCGGAAAATGTGAAAACAATTGAGCAGAGAAATCCGGCAATTCTTATGAAAGCAATGAAGAACCCGGTAGAGATCAAGAACATCCGCAAAGCCCAGATCAAAGACAGTGTAGCTCATGTCAGATTTATGAAATGGCTGAAAGAGAATGTTGGAAAGATGAAGATCACAGAGATGAGTGCGTCAGACAAGCTGGATGAGTTCCGTGCAGAGATGGGCAATTTCATCCGCCCGAGCTTTGAGCCAATCTCTTCCTTTGGAGAGCATGGAGCAATTGTGCATTATACATCATCTCCGGAGACAGACGTTGAGCTGAAAGAGGGACAGCTGTTCTTAACAGATACAGGCGCCGGATTTTATGAAGGATCTACAGATGTAACAAGAACTTATGCATTAGGCGAAGTGCCGCAGATCATGAAAGACCATTTTACATTGGTTGCGATCAGTAACTTGCAGCTTAGCAATGCGAAATTCTTAGAGGGATCTACAGGTATGGTTCTGGATATCCTTGCAAGAAAGCCTTTCTGGGACAGAGATTTGAACTTCAATCACGGAACAGGACATGGAGTTGGTTATCTGCTTAATATCCACGAAGGACCGACTGGATTCCGCTGGAAATACCGCCCGGGCGAGACTGAGCCGCTTGCAGAAGGCATGATCATCACAGATGAGCCGGGAATCTATATTGAAGGTTCCCACGGTATCCGTCTGGAAAACGAACTTCTGACAAAGAAAGGAACTCTGAACGAATATGGACAGTTCATGTATTTTGAAGCGATTACACTGATTCCGATGGACTTAGATGCCATCAACCCGGATATCATGACAGCAGAAGACAAGAAGCTGCTCAATGATTATCATGCGAGAGTATACGAAGTGATTTCGCCATATCTGAATGACGAAGAGAAAGCATGGCTTGAGAAATACACAAGAGCAATTTAACAGAGATAGAGAACTTCATGGCTGGCGCTTCCCGTTTCCGGTGGCGCCGGCTTTATTGCTATATAATTTAGAAAAATTGAAAAAATCACAAAAAAACACCTCAAAAAAAGTGTATATTTGGTTAATCTGTTTGTTATAGAAGAGATATAATAAGATCGTAACAAGAAAACCTACTTAACACACCTCTTTGTATTGTAAGACAAAGTCGAAGGATGCTAAGCATATCAGATTTTTGGAGGAAAAGATAAATGAATACTTTAAAAGCTGAAAAAAGAAGCATGGACATCAAAGCAAAGAAATTAAGAAGAGAAGGATTTGTTACGGGCAATGTATTTGGCCGCGAGATGAAAGAATCTGTTCCGGTAAAAATGGACAAAAAAGAAGTAGAAAGCCTTCTGAAGAAGAACAATAAAGGAAGTCAGGTTATGCTTGATGTTGACGGAACAAAGCATAATGTACTGATTAAGGATATTCAGTTTGATCCGATTAAAAAACAGATCAACGAAGTAGATTTTCAGGCATTGGTAAGCAACGAAGCAGTTCACTCTGTAGCTGAGATCGTATTGGTTGATGCCGAGAAAGTAACAACAGGTGTATTGGAAGAACATCTGGAAGAAGTAGCATTTAAGGCATTACCGAAAGACCTTGTAGATAAGATTGAAGTCAATGTAGGCGATATGCATGCAGGTGATACAATCAAAGTAAAAGATCTGGATATTGCCAAGAATCCGGAGATTACATTATCTACGGATCCGGAAGCACTGATTGTAAGTGTAACAGAAGTTCATGCATCAGCAGATGATGAAGAAGCTGAAGACGGAGAAACAGCAGAAGCATAATATAAAATGCCTGGATAGAAAATTTGAGATTGTAAAAAATAAGAAGCACATTCTGACGCGAAGATGAGAAGCGTTAGGATGTGCTTTTTAATAATAGAAAACGACAGCCACTTACGACCGTCGTTTTTGATATAGTAAATTATGTTATTGCAGTTTATTTCACTGTAAGTGTCTTGGAGAAACTTACCTTCGTACCGGTTTTCAATTTAGCAGTGATCTTCACCTTACCGGTTTTGGAGCCTTTCTTCACAATTCCGTTCTTATTGACAGTAGCGATATCTTTATTGCTGCTGGTCCAGGTAAAGCTGGATGGATTGAGAATTGGGCGTGCATACATGTATGGACTGTTGTAGTCGGTATACAGTCGCATGGAAGGATTTATCATATCATACGTCGCATATTTTCACAAATATTGCTTTTGACCAGCTTGAGTAGAACTTGTGGCTTTAAGATTCTACCGGAAAATCATAATCAAGAATCTTCTCGATAGAACGATTCGTCTCGTAAAATTCATTTTTCAGATAAGCAAGTCGCTCTTCGCCGGATGCTTCCAGATGATAGTAAACACGGATCATCCGCTTCCCGGCAGGTTTTTTATAATCGGAGATATATCCCTTTTCGATAAGTTTGTACAGGGCGGGATAAAGCGATCCCTCCGGAACCGTCAGATAATCGTCCGACAATTCTTTGATCAGTTTGGAAAACTGATATCCGTAACAATCTCCCTGTTCTTTTAAAATATGAAGTAAGAGCATCTCTACAGCGCCCTTTTTGAAATTATTCTGTGCCCGCATAATAGTGTCAATCCCTTCCGTTGCTAACTATTATAAAGAATAAACCTTAAGAAAACAACTATTTTTGCATTGCATATACAATAAATATTAATAAAAAATTAAATAAACCTTAAGAAAATTTTCCGGTTGAACTACATATCAGTTTCACTGTGCGAGTTACGGTGTCAACTACGGAGTTATTGTAATAATGCTTTGCAGTAGCTGTAGCACTGGCGGTGTTCTTTGATTTGCCAGACGAACTGCTTGTGATTTTCCAAATATTTACATTAGATTTGGCAGATACACTTGAGGAAATACATTTGGAAGTGCCCAATCCGTATGTGAATGTACCAGAAGAAGCGAATACATTCATTGGAAACAGCATTAAAGAAAAGATAAGAATAAATGTTAATTTTTTTTCATAATAAGTTAAACTCCTTTTATTCGATAGATTCTATAACATGAGTTGGAATTTCATTTTGACTTTGAACGTATAATTCATGCAAATAAAAGCTGCGCACGCCCGTTACGATAATGACCGCAATGAGAACTGCAACGAACATTCTGCGGATATAGCAGGCAAAACGAAGATTCTTGGTCAGATAAGAAGAATCACAGTTTGAATAATAGTCAGCTACGATTTCTTCGGGATTACCAAGCTCATCACATATTTCAGAATAATTAATAGCGGGATTCTTATAATATGTTTTACATGCTTTGTTTATTTGTATACTTCCAAATTTGACATAATGATATTTATAAATATATTCTATATTTAATAAAAGGAAAAACAATACATAGAAAAACTAGATATATATTGACGAAAATAAACTGGGATGATAATATCAGACTATAGAATGTCGGCATGATAAGGATAACGAGTGAGGTTGGAGGAATATCTATGAAAGAAAGTCCATTAATACTTTATATTGTTCATTTTATTGTATGTGTTACAGTGATGGTAATGGTATCTCTTGAAATAAGAAAATATGGAACACAGGATATGTTATTATGCGCATTAAAATGGTTTTCGCTTACTGCGGTGATAGGTTCGGGGTTGTTTTTGGATGACAAAATAAAAAAAGTGAAAGAAGAAAGCCGAAAAGAAAAAGAAGAAAGTCGTAATAGCAGGGATTCTGAAAAGCAATGAAACAATCACAGATATTTAATGGACGCGGGAGAGAAAGATTATGAGTAAAAAAGGAAAAGTTATGAGTGCAGTAGTCGTAGTTGCTGGATGTCTGGCGCTTGCCGGAAGTGTTGTGCAGAATAATTCCCAGGCAAATGGCAAGGTCTCATTATCGGATTTTGGCAAAGTACTGGAAAAAGAATATAAGAATCCAGAAGAGGCTTCCGCAAAAAACTTATATGCGAAGGGAAATTATTCAGAAATTACAAAAACTGATATGGAAAAAGCAATTGCATATTATAAGGCTAAAGGCATGAGCGAAGAAGAAGCAGAAAAGGAAGCTTATAAATATGAAAAAGAAAACGCAGCATTATGTACAGAGGCAATGAAGGCAGGCTGTAAGGCGACAGACAAAGAAGTGGAAGATTATGTAAGTGATATGCGTGCTGAGTATGAAGGTAAGAAACTGGATGAATCCAGCCAGAAACAAGTTGATGAGATTATTGCACAGTTTGATTCACCGGAAGATTATTGGAAGTATGAGAAGACGGTATATCAGAAACTTCTTCCACAGATCAAATATAGAGAGAAGCTGGAGAAGGAGTATAGCGAGAAGCATGCAGGTGACAGCAAGGCTGATTGGGGAAAATACTTTGACAATTACAGGAAAGAAATTGTGGAGAAAGAAGATTTCAAGCTTGTGAAGTAAATATGTGTGTTATATCTTTAAAGGACGGAGAAGATAAAAGGGGATACATCGAAAAAGCGCGATATATCCCCAAGCAAGTTGTGACAGGACGGAGGGATACAAAGAAGTATCCATTGGAAGAAGTATAAGAGAAAAAGAGATACACAACAAGCCAAGAGCGTATCCCTCAGGGTAAAGAAAAGCTAAAAGGGATACCCCAACAAGCCAAGAGCATATCTCCAGAACAAAGGAAAGCAACAAGGGAGCTGACTTCACGGATACACAATATATCCGCGGAGCCCAGCTCCCTTATTTTTTATATATGCATGAAAATTCATCCTCGGCGGGAGAAGCGAAAAGCAATTCTACTTAAGGAAATACTTCAGGCGTATCCCTACCGCAAAAATTCATTAATAACATGCAGTACGCCATCCTCGTCGTTGGACTTGGTGATGTAATCGGCGCGTTCGCGCACCAACGGCTGTGCATTCGCCATGGCAACGCCAAGGCCGGCGGTCTCGATCATCGTAATGTCATTGTAACCATCGCCGCAGCAGATCATCTGATCTGAAGTAAGACCGATGCTGGATAACAGCTTCAGGAGAGAATGTGCCTTATCCACCTGCGGAGGCATGATTTCCAGGAAGAACGGATCGGAGCAGTAGATGTAGAGGTAAGAACGGAAATAATCCGTCACTTCCTTCTGCGCCTTTGCAATGATCTCCGGTTCTCCTGTTACAAGAAACTTGTTCGCCGGTTCTTTAATACATGCCGCAAAATCATCCGTCTCGATGATCGGCATGTGATTGATCCGGGATTCCAGTTCGGTATATTTGTTCGGTTTGATTCCGGAGAGGATATTATCTGCTGTATAAGACAAAATATCCAGCCCGTCATATTTTCTTAAAATCTGCAGAAGAGGTTCTACAATATCTCCCGGAAGAGTCTTATTATAGATCGCCTGCATACTTCTGCAATCGGTAATTCTGGCACCGTTAAAAGAGAGAATATAGCTTCCGTAGTCTTCCAGATGTAGTTGCTTCGCAAGTGGAAGAACTCCCTTGGTCGGACGTCCGCTGGCAAGCACGACTTTCTTGCCCTGCTCCTGAATATCGATCAGAGCTTCCAGAGTAGGTCTGGAGATCTCTTTCTTCGAGTTGGTCAGCGTACCGTCGAGGTCCAGTGCTAATATCTGATATTCCATGGATTTTACACTCCTACAATGCTTCCAGAGCTTCTACCAGTTCAGGAAAATGCATTCCATGAGAAGCTTTGACAAGGACATTGTCTCCCTCTTTCATAATATTTTTCATCTCTGCAAGGAAATCCGCTTTTGTTTCAAACCAGTGTACTTCTGTACCGTTTACGGAAGCACCGTTTGCAATTTCTTTCGCAAGGTCTCCGATCGCGCATACAACATCGACACCTTTTTCAGCGGCATATGCGCCTGTCTCGTGGTGCAGTTCTTTTTCATTTGCACCAAGTTCACCCATATTTCCAAGGACAGCAACTTTACGTCCGATTGCCATATCGAGAACATCAATGGATGCCTTTGTAGAAATCGGATTTGCATTGTAGCAGTCATCTAAGATCGTCAGCTTATCGGTAATGATGATGTGGTTTCTTCCCGGAATAGACGGGAGATTCTCGATACCGGCTTTGATTTCTTCATTTGTCAGATCAAGGCTGTATCCGACAGCGGCACCTGCCAGCGCATTGGATACCATGTGGATACCCGGAAGCGGAACAACGCAGTCAAAAGAAGTTCCGTTTGGCATGTGGAGCGTGCATGAAGTTCCTTTAAGTCCGAGCGGTTTAATATCTGTTGCGCGGAAATCACTGTTGTCACCGGTTCCGAAGAATACAGGCTCTACACCTTTGATCGGACCGGATTCACGTAAAATATCATCATCTCCGTTGAAAATGATGGTTCCGCCATTTTTCATATCCTGGATCATCTGGGATTTCTCCTGGAAGATACCTTCTCTTGTCTTGAAAAATTCCAAGTGGGCAACACCGATGTTCGTGATCACACATACATCCGGACTTGCAACAGAAGAAAGTCTGCGCATCTCGCCGAAGTGGTTGACTCCCATTTCCAGAATAGCAACCTGGTTCTCCTCGTTCATTTCAAAAATTGTGATCGGAAGTCCCCATTCGTTATTGAAATTTCCTAATGTTTTATGAACATTGTATTTCTGGGAAAGTACAGATGCGATCATCTCTTTTGTACTTGTCTTTCCGACACTTCCTGTAATTCCGACAACCTTTACATCGAAAGAATCACGGTACAGTTTCGCAATGTCTAAAAGTGCCTGACCGGTAGATTCTACCAGAATATACGGGTAATCGGTTTCGCCAAGATCTTCATGGGAAACGACACACATTGCGCCCTTCTCGATTGTATCCGGGATAAATTTATGTGCATTTACATTTTCTCCGTCAATAGCGACAAAAAGGTAATCTTTCTCGACTTTACGACTGTCGATTACGACACCTGCTACTTCCTGGGAAAGTTTGGATGTATCGCCGTGATAAGTTCCTTTACAGGCCTTGGTGATATTTTCCAAAGTAAGGTTTTTCATAGAATAAATTCCTCCTTATTGGTAGCGTGCTTTGATTGATTCATCAATGATCTGCTCGCACAGATCACCATATTCCAAACCGGCAGCCTTCGCAGCCTTCGGAATCAGACTCGCCGGAGTCATACCCGGAAGTCCGTTCATTTCCAGACAATAGAACTTACCGTCTGTATCGTCAACGATAAAGTCAGCGCGTGCATACACATCCATGCGTAAAGTGCGAAATGCCTTCTCTGCCATGCGCTTCATTTTCTTCTGTGTCTTCTCATCGAGAGAGACCGGAGGGCAGATTTCCTGTGCGCCGCCTGCCTGGTATTTGTTCTCGTAGTTGAACACACCGTCTTTAGGAATGATCTCTACGATCGGAAGTGCTTTGCCGGCGAGAATACCACAGGCAAATTCTCTTCCTTTGATATAAGGTTCAATTACAACTTCTTCTTCCTGATGGACATCAAAAGACTGATGGATCGCATCAAGATATTCTTCTTCGGTGTGAACGATAAATACACCGATGCTGGAACCGCCGGAGCATGGTTTGATAACCAGTGGAAGATAATATCCCAGCTCGTCAAGCGGGGTATCCTTTGTTTGGCGATTCAGGGAAGTTCCTCGCGGAGTTGCTACACGACTCATTTTAAAAATCTGTTTGGCAACCAGTTTATTCATAGAAAGGGAACAACCCAGAGAATTCGGACCGGTATAACGGATGCCGAGGATATCAAAAGTAGCCTGCAACTTTCCGTTCTCACCGACAGAACCGTGCAGAGCCATAAAAGTAATATCTGCCATACGGCACAGCTCGATGACGTTCGGTCCAAGATAGCAGTCGGACTGATCAGGTCGGGACTTTTTCAAAGCATCGAGATCCGGCATCGTTGTTTTGATACCTTCTGCAATACCAAGTCCGGCGTCCGGAAGATCGAAGACTTCGTCCAGTTTATCCGCATCATAAGGTAGTCCAAAATAAACGTCCAGCAGATAAGCCTGATGCCCACTTTCGCGTAGTGTTTTACAGATTCCTGCTCCGGAAATAAGTGATACATCGCGTTCAGGACTGAGTCCTCCGGCTAATACTATAATTTTCATAAAATAAATTCTCCTTACTTAGTCAGATATGCTCATCTGATCAAGCAGCGATTTTTTCACATCGTATAATTTCTGTGATAAATCCACATGGATACGATGTGGGTAGAAGAGACGTTTGGTCTCATCCCAGAGTGTATCCTTCTCTTGCTTGCAGTAAGCTGCAATCTCCATAACAGAAGGAGAGTTGTAGACACATTCACCATTTATGAAGACCGGAACGAGAATCTCACGCATTGTGTATGTGCCACCCGGAAGCCTGGTCTTCTTCCATGTCTCGATTGGATCAAATAATAACAGATCTTCATTGGTGTCATATTCTTCGCCGGCAAAACAGATCAGATCAGCTTTGAGTTTTCCTGTTTCTTTATCATAGATACGATAAATGGTTTTGTTACCAGGATTTGTGATTTTTTCTGTATTTTCAGAAATCTTAATCTTCGGAATAAATTCTCCGTCCTGATTCTTTATGGCAGCCAGCTTATATACACCGCCGAAAGACGGGCAGTCCTTGGAAGTGATCAGATTTGTACCGACACCCCAGGAATCGATGGCTGCTTTTTGCATCTTCAGATCGTGGAGAAGGAACTCATCCAAATCATTGGATGCGCAGATGGTTGCATCTTCGAATCCGGCAGCATCCAACATCTTGCGTGCTTCTTTAGAAAGGTATGCAAGGTCGCCACTGTCAAGACGGATTCCGTATTTTTTGAGGGGATGACCAGACTCTTTAAATTCCCGGAATACACGAATCGCATTCGGTACACCGGATTTGAGAGTATCATACGTATCGACAAGTAATGTGCAGTTATCCGGATACATTTTCGCATAGTTCTTAAATGCAGTATATTCATCCTTGAAGCTCATGATCCAGCTATGTGCATGTGTACCCATGACCGGAACATCAAAAAGCTGTCCTGCAAGAACATTGGATGTGCCGACGCAGCCGCCGATCATAGCAGCTCTCGCACCATAAAGTCCGGCATCCGGTCCTTGTGCACGTCTCAGACCAAATTCCATAATACCGTCGCCGTCTGCCGCAAAGACAATTCGGGAAGTCTTCGTAGCGATCAGTGACTGATGATTGATGATGTTCAGGATCGCAGTCTCTACAAGCTGTGCCTCCATGATCGGAGCGATCACTTTTAACAGTGGCTCTTTTGGAAATACAACGGTTCCTTCCGGAATTGCATAGATATCACCACTGAAATGAAAACCGCTTAAGTAGTGCAGAAAATCCTCACTGAAAATGTGCAGACTTCTTAAGTAGTCCACATCCTCGTAAGTAAAATTCAGGTTCTTCACATAATCGATCACCTGCTCTAATCCGGCACATACAGAATATCCGTTGCTGCAAGGATTCTGGCGGAAGAAAACGTCGAAAATAACGGTTTCGTTCTGTTTCTCCTCATAGTATCCCTGCATCATTGTCAGCTCATAAAAGTCCGTCAATAACGTAAGATCTTGTCTGTTCATGGTCCCATTTGTCTCCTTTTTTATAAATTCCGTTCCATTATAGCACTTACAGAGAAAAAAGTAAAAGAAAAAAGAAAAGCCAGGCATTAGAGTAATGCCTGGTTCTTCTTAATGGTATCTTCAATAATCTTCTGACAGTTCTGTGAGAGCTGTTTTTTCTGTTCACGGTCCAGATCTTTTGCATAGATCGGCTTGCCATATTCGATGATGACGTGGGTCTTCTTAATGCGCGGGAACTGTTTCTCGAAGATCGAGATTGTGTTATTCATGCTGATCGGTACGATTGGACAACCACTTTTCTCAGCAATTTTAAAAGAACCGCTGTGGAATGGAAGAACACTTAACTCTTCGCCGGTATTTCTCGTACCTTCCGGGAAAATGCAGATGGAGATTCCGCTTTTTACGTATTCAATTGCTTTGAGGATGGTCTTTAGTCCCTCTTTCGGGTTGTCACGGTCAAGGAAGAGGCAATAAAGGCGCTTCATCCATGTGCGGAGCAGAGGATAGCTCATCATTTCCTTTTTGGCAATGTATCCGGTGCGGCGTTTGCATCGGGAGTAAGTCAGAAGAATGTCAAAATAACTTCTGTGATTGCCAATGAAAAGTACCGGCTCATCCGGGATCCTTTCTTCGCCGATTACAGTGATCTCAGTTCCTGCAATCTTAAGCATAAATCGGAATGCAGCCTGCACCATGCGCAGACATTGATAATCGGCAGCTTCCTGATTAAATTTGCTGATGATCCATTCGATACCCAGTACCGGGATTCCGAGGATCAGATATAAAAATAAAGTAATGACTACCAAAATAAATCTAAACATTTGTATATCCTTTCTTTGCCTGGGGCGCTTAATCAAAGCGTCCATATAATAAGGTAAGTTCACGAAGGGTATCTGCGTATTCCGGTTTCAGATCTTGTGCACGGAAACGCCAGCTCCAGTTGCCGGCGGCTTTTCCCGGCGTATTCATGCGTCCTTCATCTCCGCAGAATAAAAGATCCTGCAGCGGATAGATCGCATAAGTGGCAATGCTGGAAAGCGCTGCCTTTATCAGACCATAACCGATATTCTTCTCATCGGTTGTTCCGGTGTAAGCACAGACTTTTTTGCGGCAATGTTCCGGTAATGTCTCGTACCAGGAAAGTGTTGTAGCATTGTCGTGTGTTCCGGTGTAGCAGACGCAGACCGGAGATTCAAAACGGTGCGGCAGGTATGCATTTTCATCGGTAGAATCAAAAGCAAACTGCAGAACCTTCATGCCCGGGAATCCGAAATGTTCACGAAGCGCATTTACCTCATCCGTAATGATACCGAGATCTTCTGCAATGATCGGCAGATCGTCGCCGAGTGCCTGGGAGATCGCACCAAAGAGATCCCAGCCCGGCACCTTCGCCCAGTGTCCGTTGACGGCAGTCGGTTCGCCGTAAGGGACAGACCAGCATGCGTCAAAGCCACGGAAATGGTCGATACGCAGGATGTCCAGATTCTTAAGCTGTGTGCGGATACGCGAGATCCACCAGGAGAAATCGCTGTTCTTATGTGCATCCCATGCATAGAGCGGATTGCCCCAGAGCTGCCCGGCTGCAGAAAAATAATCCGGCGGAACTCCCGCAACAGAGAGCGGATACCCTTTCTCGTCCAGGTAGAATAGTTCTTTATTTGCCCAGACATCTGCACTGTCCATGGATACGAAGATCGGGATATCGCCGATGATCTGGATGCCTTTCTCATTTGCATATGCTTTCAGTCTGCCCCATTCTGTGAAGAAGATAAACTGCAGAAATTTGTAATATCCGGCTTCTTTCTGCAAAAGCTGTTTTAATTCCTCTTTGTATTCCGGGGATGGGCTGCGGTACATATCCGGCCAGTCCAGCCAGCTCCTTCCGTCATTGGCGTCTTTGCAGGCGAGGAAAAGCGCATAATCCTCCAGCCAGAAAGCTTCCTCCTGACAGAAGCGTGCGAAATCCTGCTTTAGCGGATCGCCCTCGTCTCTTTCGTAAAAACGGTTGTATGCAAGGCGGAAAATGCTGTGTTTCCACGGAATGACCGTTCCGTAGTCTACCTGTGCGCTGTCTCCGGCAGGTGCATCTTTCAGTTCATGGTCGAATAAAAGTCCCAGCTCTTTCAAATGATCTGGGCTTATAAGAAGCGGCTGCCCGGCGAAGGCAGAGAAACTCTGATACGGAGAATCTCCGAAACCTGTATGTGTCAGTGGAAGGATCTGCCAGAGTTTCTGTCCGGCGGCTTCCAGAAAATCAACAAAACGGTATGCCGTATGTCCAAGATCTCCGATCCCATATGGAGAAGGAAGTGATGTCGGATGCAGAAGAACACCCGCCTGTCGTCTGTATTGTTTCATAATTAAGTACTCCTTAGTCTGTTTCAATAAAATTCAGCTGTTTGTGTGAATGTACAAAAGCACATTTTTGTGGCAACACTTTTATAAGTATACACTAAAATTGGTATTTTTCATAGGTTCACTGTGTATGATATTAAAGAGAAATTGCAGGGTGAGTGTATGCGGAAGTGGTTGTTGTGTGCAGGACTTGTTCTCTGTTTGTGGATATTGTGTGGCTGTTCAATCCGGAAAGTGGATGACACGCAGAAAAGAAAAGCCGTATATGAAAATGTCCGGAGAGAGGAAATACCGGAAGAATGTAAGAAATGGATTGAAGAAAAGAAACAGGAACCATTTACCCTGACATACGAAGATCAGGGCAGTCTGTATCTGTTCTGCGGGTATGGAAGAAAAAGGCAGGACGGTTACCGGGTGAAGGTTGTAAAGATAGAAGAAACTTCCAATACAATTTTCTTTCAGACAGAGCTTGTCGGTCCGAAAAGAGGAACCGTAAGAAAAAAGAAGGAGACCTATCCGTACTGCGTGGTGAAAATGAAAGCAGGCGGGAAGATGGTGGTATTTGAATGATACCAGGGGGGCAGGTCTGCAGCCATATGCGCAGCACGGAACAATCCGTGGGTATCATAAATATATGATGGATATTTTTATGGTGCAACAGCAAATAACAGGAAAGTGAGGTTGTCAAAATGGAGCAAAAAGATTATGAAACTCTGACATGCGAGACGCAGGAATTTAGGGGATACAGCCAGGGAAAAACGATTGTAGATCAGTTTTATGTGGATCAGGACTATAACGTGCCGGATGCCAAAAGTGATGTGCAGCGTGTGATCCTGAATGAAGGTACATTGCGCATCGAAGAGCAGAAAATTGTGGACAATTACATACGGATCAGCGGAAAGATACAGTTTCGCATGCTTTATGTGACGGATGACTCTGAGAAACGGCTGTCATCTCTGGAAGGAAGATTTCCATTTGAGGAGCTGGTTTATGCAGAGAAAGTGCCGGAGGGCAGTTTGTTTATCAAGAGTTCACAGACGGAACTTACCGTAACGGTGATCCATTCAAGAAAGCTCGGAATCAAAGCACTCGTAGAATTACAGGTTTGTTCGGAACAGCAGAAAGAAGAACATCTGACAAGCGATATTTACAGAGAAGGAAGACGGGGGGAAGAAGGCAGCGAATACGCAGATGGACTGTGCAGAAAGAAGAGACAGGAGACACTTCTGAAAATGCATACGATGAAGCGTGATACATACCGGATCAAAGAAGAAGTACAGATTGGCGGGACAAAAGAAAATATCGGCACATTACTGTGGACCGAAGTCACTCCGGGAAAACTGGACACAAGGATTGGGGAGGAAGTACTTCTGTTGCAGGGTGAAATGCTTGTGTTCTGTTTTTATGAATCGCCGGATGGAAGGCTGGACTGGATAGAGCAGACGGTGGCATATGAAGGAAAGATTCCGTGTTATGGAGCAAAAGATTCCATGTATCACCAATTGTATCCGGTATTTACAGATGTGGCAGTGGAATCGCGCATGGACGAGGAAGGAGAAGTAAGAATTCTTGGCGTGGAAGCAACGCTGGATATGCGGCTGATCGTTTATGAAGAAGTAGAAATGGATGTGCTGGAGGATGCCTATGCGCTGGATGGTGAGTGTGAGATCAAATATAAGGACTGTCCGTGCGAAAAATTACTGATGCAGAATCATACCAAATGTAAAGTGACAGAGAAGCTGACACTTCCGGAGATTAAAGAAGATATTTTACAGATTTGCCACAGCACAGGAAGAGTGGAAGTGGAGAGTACACAGATTACAGAGAAAGGAATCGAAGTGGAAGGTGTATTGCATATCCAGTTTCTTTATATCAAATCAGACGATGAAATCCCGTTTGATGTATGGCAGGGAATGGTTCCGTTTACTGCATTTCTGGAAAGTAATGAGACGAATGATCGGATGCAGGTGGATCTGACGTGGTGCATCGAACAGTTAAATGTCGGACTGCTTGGAAATGCAGAAGTAGAAGTAAAAGCAGTACTTGCATTTCATGGATTCCTGAAAGAAGAAGTGAAAATACGCTGCCCGCAGGAAATGATCTGCCTCCCGTTTGATGCAGAAAAACTGGAAAAACAGCCGGGAATCGTAGGCTACATCGTAAAAGAAGGAGATACACTCTGGGATCTCGCAAAGCGTTACGGCACAACCGGAGAGAGGATTCTCGAGATGAATGACTGTGAAAAGAATGGACTGAAATCTGGGGATAAAATATTGATTTTTAAGGAAAGTTTAAGTATACTGTAGGTAAATTGTATACAAGATACAAGGTATAGGGTAAAAAGTACAAGGAGAACAAAAGATGGACAGATTAGAACTGAAAGCACTTGGAAAAATTAATCTTGGTCTGGATGTGCTGGGAAGACGGGAGAATGGCTACCATGACGTGCGTATGGTTATGCAGACCGTTTATCTCTATGACCGTATTATTATGAAGAAGAGTAAGACACCGGGGATCAGACTTGAGACGAATCTCTATTATCTTCCGGTAAATGAGAATAATCTGGCTTATCAGGCTGCACAGATGCTGATGGACGAATTTCATATAGAAGAAGGTGTTTCCATACAATTGGATAAACACATTCCGGTGGCAGCAGGCATGGCAGGCGGAAGCTCAAATGCGGCAGCAGTTCTTTTTGGAATGAACCGGATGTTTTCACTTGGCCTGAGTCAGAAAGAACTGATGGAACGAGGTGTTAAGCTCGGTGCAGATGTTCCGTACTGTATTATGCGCGGAACCGTGCTGGCAGAAGGAATCGGAGAGATTCTGACGCCATTATCCCCGATGCCGAAATGCTATGTTCTTATTGCAAAACCGGCAATAAGTGTATCGACGAAGATGGTCTATGAGAAACTGGATTCTCACGAAATCGAAGATCATCCGGATATCGACGGTATTTTAGCAGGATTAAAAGCCGGAGATCTGAAGAAAGTTGCAGGCAGCATGGGCAATGTACTGGAGCGTGTAACTGTGGATGCTTATCCGGTGATCGACCAGATTAAGAAAATGATGATAAAAGAGGGCGCGCTGAACGCTATGATGAGCGGAAGCGGACCAACTGTATTTGGAATCTTTGAAGAGAAAGCAACGGCAAGAAAAGCTGCCGATGCGATCCGGGATGCGAGACTGACAAAACAGGTTTATGTGACGAATATACACAATGCAAGGAGAAAAAGATGAAAGAACCGAAATTTAATGTGACAATGAATGAATATCTGCCTCTGCGTGATGTTGTATTTAATACATTAAGACAGGCAATTCTGCGCGGAGAGCTGAAACCGGGCGAGCGTCTGATGGAGATCCAGCTCGCAAATAAGCTTGGCGTCAGCCGTACACCGATCCGTGAGGCGCTTAGAAAGCTGGAGCTGGAAGGTCTGGTAAATATGGTGCCGCGAAAAGGTGCCGAAGTTGCAGACATTACAGAGAAGAGTCTGCGCGATGTACTGGAAGTAAGAAAAGCGCTGGAAGAATTATCCGTACAGCTTGCGTGTGAGAAGATCACAGAGGAAGAGATCGAGGAACTGAAACGGGTAGCAGAGCGATTTAAAGATACACTGGATGATCAGGATGTAACAAAGATCGCGGAAGCGGATGTGGCATTTCACGATGTTATTTATACGGCAACAGATAATCAGAAGCTGATTCTGCTGCTTAACAATCTGCGTGAGCAGATGTATCGTTACCGGGTGGAATATCTGAAAAAAGAAGAAGCATATCCGCAGCTTATCGCAGAGCATGAAGAACTGATCGATAATATTTCAAAGAGAAATAAAGAAGAAGCAACCCGCATCATGTGCGAACATATCGACAATCAGGTTGCAACCGTGATCAATGTTATTCACACAAAAAAAGTTTAAAAGGATTTGAAAATATTTGTATAAATTCCTGTGAAATGTGAAGACTCCCAATAAAAGAAAGGAGTACATAGAACAGGTGAGATATATAAATATAAAAACTTATAGAATTCAGAAGGCAGTCTGTGTTATACTGAGCGTCTGCGCCGCATGTCTTTTATTTTATGTGTTGTGTGACTGTGAAGAAATCAGGGCGCAGAGAGCAATTGATAAGACGCAGGAAAAACTTGCAAAAGAAGTATTGAGATTTCATGTTCTGGCGAACAGCGACAGCAACGAAGACCAGAAAGTGAAAAGGCAGGTCCGGGATGCCGTGCTTGTATACAGAAGCCGGTTACTGAAAAGCGATGGAAATAAAGATACATCTGCAGATGCTGACAGCATGGAACAGGAAGTATCAAGAGCAGAGGCAGAGCGACTTGTGAGGGAGTATTTGCCGGAATTTGAGCAGGAAGTAAACCGGGTGCTTAAAAAAGCGGGTGTAAATTACCGTGCGAAGGCAGTGCTGACAGATGTCTATTTCCCGGAGAAATACTATGGAAATATCTGCTTCCCGAAGGGATGGTACCGGGCATTAGAGATAAGACTTGGGAAAGCCACAGGGCATAACTGGTGGTGTGTGTTGTATCCGAGCATGTGTTTTACAGAGGCGGTCTGTGTAACACCGGATGAAAAAGGCAGAGAGAACTTAAGAGAAATGCTGGATGCAGATGCGTATGAACTGGTGACGAAGCCGGAAAAGTTCCGGTTAAAAAGCTATTTTTTCGGTGAGAAGCTGAACCGGTGGCTGGCAGACAGATAGAGGAGGAAATGTCATGACAGAGTTTCTGATTAGACATTTTGTAGAAAATTATGAAGATGTGGAAAAGGTGTCTGTGCGGACAGCATATGGAGTGCTGGCGAGTGTCACGGGCATCTTTTGCAATCTTTTTTTATTCGGACTGAAATGGTGTATTGGATTTTTCCTGCACAGTATTTCCATTATGGCAGATGCATTTAATAACCTGTCGGATGCAGGTTCATCCATCATCAGTCTGGTTGGAGTGAAGATTGCAGAGAGACCGGCAGATGAAGAGCATCCGTTCGGACATGGAAGAGTGGAATATATTGCGGCGCTGGTCGTCGCATTTCTTGTGCTGGAAGTCGGATTTACATTTTTTAAAGATGCCATTTCTAAAATAAGACATCCACAGGAAATGCGATTCCAGTTATTTTCGGTCGTCGTATTGATCCTGTCCGTTGCGGTCAAGTTGTGGATGAGCTATTTTAATAAGAAATTGGGAAAAAGGATAGATTCCAAAGTGATGATGGCGGTGTCGGCAGATGCGATCGGCGATGTCATTACGACATCGGCAACGATATTTTCAGTTGTATTTTTAAAGCTGACCGGGTATAATATCGACGGATTTATAGGTCTGGGTGTATCCCTTGTCGTTATGTGGGCAGGTGTCGGTATCGCAAAAGATACGCTGGAGCCATTGATCGGTCAGGCAGTAGATCCGAAAGTCTATTTACAGATCACGAATTTTGTGGAAAAATATGACGGTGTAGTTGGCAGCCACGATTTGATCGTACATAATTACGGACCGGCAAAGAGTATGGCATCAATCCATGCGGAAGTGCCGAATAATGTGGATATTGAAGAATCTCATACCGTCATTGACCGGATTGAGCGAGAAGCCATGGAGAAGATGGGACTTTTCCTTGTGATCCATATGGATCCGGTTGAAACAGAAGATAAAAAAGTGCTGGCGATCAAAAAAGATGCCGAAGAGATTATAAAAGAGATGGACAAGCGTGTCAGCATCCATGATTTCAGGGTAGTAGGAGGTAGGGATCATAAGAACCTGATCTTTGATATGGTGATTCCTTACGAATATGATAAAGAGAAACAAAATGACTTAAGAGAAGAGTTTGCTCGCAGACTCCGGGAAAAAAATGACCGGTATCATGCAGTGATCACAATGGAAAGGAGCTATGTGGCAAGTGCAGCAGAATAATCATTATACATTTGACAGCAAGGTGCGGTTCAGCGAAGTCGATCATACCGGCCGTATTACCTTACCGGGGATTATCAACTATTTCCAGGACTGCAGTACATTCCAGTCGGAAAGTATCGGACTTGGCGTGGACTATTTTGCGGAACATAACAGAGCCTGGGTACTAACTTACTGGCAGGTCGTGATCGAAGAATATCCGCGGCTTGCGCAGGAGATTAATATAGCGACATGGGCGACAGAATTTAAAAGCATGTTGGGAAAGCGTAATTTCTGCATGACAGATGCAGAAGGAAAGAAACTTGCATATGCCAATTCTGTCTGGGCATATATGGATATGAAAAAAGGACGCCCGGTGCGGCCGTCCGCAGAAGAAGTAGAGCCGTACGGAAGCGGAGAGCCACTGGAGATGGATTATCAGCCAAGGAAGATAAAACTTCCAGAGAGTGCGGTGAAAAAAGAGCCGTTTGCAGTGCGAAAATATCATATCGATACGAACGAACATGTGAATAACTGTCAGTATGTACAGATGGCAATGGAATATATCGAACATACCGGGGATATCAGGCAGGTTCGTGTAGAATATAAAAATTCGGCAGTGTATGGAGATATCATTGTGCCGAAAGTGGCAGCAGAGGAAACAAGAACGGTAGTGGAGCTTTGTGATGAGTCGGATCGGATCTTTGCGACCGTTGAATTCAGCTAATAGGAGAAAAAGATGAATTTACAGAATGAATTAGGAAAAAGAAGAAGTTTAATGGTAGTAAAAATCGTAGATTTCGGTGTATATCTCGGAACAAAAGATGAGAAGGTTCTGCTTCCGAAGAAAGAAGTGCCTGCCGGTATTGAAGTCGGAGATCCGATCGAAGTATTCTTATACAAAGATTCATCCGACCGTATCATTGCAACCACCCGCATACCAAAGCTGATGATGGGAGAAGTGAAGGTACTGGAAGTCGCTGACACAGCGAGAATCGGTGCATTTCTGGACTGGGGTCTGGAAAAAGACCTCCTGCTTCCGTTCCGCGAGCAGACAGCAAAAGTCTCCAAGAAAGACAAAGTATTAGTCGCTCTGTATGTGGACAAGAGCGGAAGACTGTGCGCAACGATGAAAGTGTATGATAAGCTCCGCACAGATGCGCCATACGAGAAAGACGCAGAAGTGAAAGGACGCATTTACGAGATCAGTGATAACTTTGGCGCGTTTGTCGCAGTAGATGATAAATATTCTGCGCTGATCCCGAAGAGAGAAGCGTACGGCAATCTGAAAGTCGGCATGGAAGTCGAGTGTCGCGTAACAAAAGTGCACGAAGACGGAAAACTAGATCTAAGTGTCAGAAAGAAAGCGTTTGAGCAGATGGATGATGATGCAGTCATGATTCTGGACTATGTAGAAAAAAATGGTGGAAGTATTCCATTTACTGACAAATCTGATCCTGAAAAAATCAAGGAAACTTTTGGAATTAGTAAAAATGCATTCAAAAGAGCAGTTGGCAGATTATTTAAAGAGCATAAGATACAAATTAAGGAGAATGGAATTGAACTTTCGAAAAAATAGGTTCTTGAAATCCTAAAAAAATAAGGTATAATTAGTAGCGTGAGAAAAAGAAAAGAGCTTATCAAGCGTGAATAATGGAAGGAGAGCAATAGAATGAAAGTACAGAATATCAAAGACATCGACGCATTTTTTAAGACAGTTGACGATTGTTCAGGAAGAGTTGAATTAGTAACAGGAGAAGGAGACAGACTGAACCTGAAATCTAAATTATCTCAGTATGTTTCTATGGCAAACATCTTCTCCGGCGGAGAGATCCCGGAGCTTGAGATCATCGCTTATGAGCCGGAAGATACAGACAGACTGATCAAATTCATGATGAACAACTAATTAGAATCAGGTCGCAAAGAGATATGAGAAGGCAGATGGCAGGATATGCTATCTGCCTTCTTGCGTGTATAGGCTTCAGAGAAAGCTGACGTTACAACGTGCACTAATGTTATGCAGATTATGATTATGAAAAATTTAGTTCGGGATAACAAAAAACGCTATCATGGGTGGAAATGTGGTATAATATTCGAGATACCAGGGGCAAAAGCCTGAAACCACTATGTGCAGGCACATGAGTGGTTTTATGGAACAATTCGTATGGTATCTTAACAAAATGAAGAAATATAAGAATACATAAATTATAAAATAAAAAGGAGTCGGAATAGATTATGAGTTTTGCGCATCTGCATGTCCATACGGAGTTCAGTCTGCTGGATGGTTCCAATAAAATCAAAGAATGTGTTTCCAGAGTGAAGGAACTGGGAATGAACAGTGTGGCGATCACGGATCATGGAGTTATGTTCGGCGTGATCGATTTTTATCGTGCGGCAAAGGCAGCAGGGATCAAGCCAATCCTTGGATGTGAAGTGTATGTTGCGCCCGGCTCCCGTTTTGATAAAGAGGCAGTTGGCAATAATGATGACAGATATTATCATCTCGTACTTCTGGCAGAAAATGAGACCGGTTATTACAACTTAATGAAGATCGTATCCAGAGGATTTACAGAAGGCTACTATTATAAACCGCGTGTCGATATGGAACTATTGGAGCAATACCATGAGGGAATCATTGCTTTGAGTGCTTGCCTTGCAGGAGAAGTGCAGAAGAATATTCTCCGGGGAATGTATGGTGAGGCAAAGGCTGTAGCGTGCCGGTACAAAGATATTTTCGGAGAAGGAAATTTCTTTCTGGAACTGCAGGATCACGGAATGGAGGAGCAGAAACTGGTAAACCAGTCGCTGCTTCGTATGTCGCAGGAGACAGGAATTGAACTGGTGGCAACGAATGATATCCACTATACTTACGCAGACGATGTGAAGCCACATGACATCCTGCTCTGTATCCAGACTGGCAAGAAGTTGGCAGATGAAGACCGTATGCGTTATGAAGGCGGGCAGTATTACATCAAGTCCGAAGAAGAGATGCGAAAATTATTTCCATATGCACAGGAAGCAATCGATAATACACAGAAGATTGCGGACCGCTGCAATGTGGAGATTGTATTTGGTGAGAAGAAGCTGCCGAAATATGATGTGCCGGATGGTTTTACTTCCTGGGAGTATCTGAATAAATTATGTTATGAAGGACTGGAAAGACGGTATCCGGGAGATGATCCGAAGATCCGTGAACGTCTGGAATACGAGCTTGGCGTTATTAAACGTATGGGTTATGTAGATTATTTCTTGATTGTATGGGATTTTATCAAATATGCAAGAGACCATGGCATCAGTGTTGGACCGGGACGAGGTTCGGCAGCCGGAAGTATTGTATCCTACTGTCTAGGTATTACAAGTATTGATCCGCTCCGGTATCAGCTCCTGTTTGAGCGTTTCCTGAATCCGGAACGTGTATCTATGCCGGATATTGACGTGGACTTTTGCTTTGAACGAAGACAGGAAGTCATTGATTATGTTGTGCGGAAATATGGAACTGACCGGGTGGTGCAGATCGTAACGTTCGGTACAATGGCGGCGCGCGGCGTTATCCGTGATGTAGGGCGTGTTATGGACCTTCCTTATGCATTTGTAGATGGAATCGCCAAAATGATCCCGAAAGAACTGAATATTACACTGGGGAAAGCATTACAGTCCAGTCCGGATTTCAAAAAAGCTTACGATAACGATCCGCAGGTAAAAGAGCTGATCGATATGTCCATGCGTCTGGAAGGACTTCCGAGACATACGTCCATGCATGCAGCCGGTGTCGTGATCAGTCAGAAAGCAGTAGAAGAATACGTGCCGCTTTCGGTAGGTTCGGATGGTTCGGTTGTCACACAGTTTACAATGACAACGCTGGAAGAGCTGGGACTTCTGAAAATGGATTTCCTCGGTCTCCGGACGCTGACTGTTATTCAGGATGCAGTGCGCCTGGCAGAAAAGAGTTCCGGCAAAGAGATTGACATCAATGCGATTGATTATAACGATAAAAAAGTACTGGATTACATCGGAAGCGGCGAGACAGATGGTATATTCCAGTTGGAAAGTGGCGGTATGAAAGGGTTCATGAAGGAACTGAAACCACAGAATCTGGAAGACATTATCGCCGGTATCTCGCTGTACCGTCCGGGACCGATGGACTTCATTCCACAGTATATTAAGGGAAAGAACCATCCGGAGTCGATCACTTACGACTGCCCGCAGCTGGAGCCGATCCTTGCGCCGACTTACGGCTGTATCGTATATCAGGAACAGGTTATGCAGATCGTACGTGATCTTGCCGGATTTACACTGGGACGAAGCGATCTTCTGCGCCGTGCCATGTCCAAGAAAAAAGGGGACGTGATGCAGAAAGAACGGCAGGCATTTGTCTACGGAGACGAAGAAGGCGGTGTGCCGGGCTGTATCGCAAATGGAATTGACGAGAAGACGGCAAATAAGATCTATGATGAGATGATTGATTTCGCCAAATATGCATTTAACAAGTCACATGCGGCGGCTTACGCAGTTGTGTCTTATCAGACAGCCTGGTTAAAATATTATTATTCGGTAGAGTTCATGGCGGCGCTTATGACGTCTATGATCGATAATCCGCCGAAGGTTGCAGAATATATTTATAGCTGTCGTCAAATGGGAATCGAGATCCTGCCACCGGATATCAATGAAGGTGTCGGTAACTTTTCGGTACAGGATGGAAAAATCCGTTATGGCCTTGCGGCGATTAAGAGTATCGGTCGTCCGGTCATTGAATCAATCGTAAGAGAGCGGAATGAACGCGGAAAATTTAAGACACTGAAAGATTTTATCGAGCGCCTTTCCGGAAAAGAAGTGAATAAACGTACGATCGAAAGTTTTATCAAATCCGGTGCATTTGACGGGCTTGGAGGCACGAGAAAACAGTTCATGATCATTTATGTGCAGATTGTGGATCAGGTGAACCAGGAACGCAAATATTCCATGGCAGGACAGCTTTCGCTGTTTGATATGGTGGACGATGACCAGAAAGCAGAATTTGATATTCCATTGCCGAAGGTCGGAGAATATGAAAAAGAGACAAGGCTTGCATTTGAAAAAGAAGTGCTGGGTGTTTATCTGACTGGACATCCGATGGAAGAATACGAAGAAAAATGGAGAAAGAGTATTTCCAAAACGACGTTGGACTTCCAGCTTGATAAAGAAACCGGTGCAGCGAAAGTACATGATGGCGCAAAAGAGATCATCGGAGGAATTATCGCGACGCTTGCCATTAAGTATACGAAGACCAATAAAACGATGGCGATCCTGACACTGGAAGATCTGCTCGGAACAGTGGAAGTAGTCGTATTTCCGAGAGATTATGAAAAATACAAAGAATATCTGCAGGAAGAAAATAAAGTATTTATCCGCGGACGCGTATCGGAAGAAGATGACGCACCGAGCAAACTGATCTGCGAATCGGTAGTTCCATTTTCCCAGACACGCAAAGAACTGTGGCTCCAATATGCAGACAAAGATACATTTCTTGCACAGGAACAGATGCTCTATGACCTGATCGGAAACTCTGACGGAAGAGACGAAGTTGTCATTTACTGCAAGAAAGAACGTGTTGTAAAACGGCTTGGAAGGAACCGGAATGTACAGGTTGAAACTGGCTTATTAAGCAGGCTTATGAACTATCTTGGCGACTCTTGCGTGAAAGTAATCGAAAAAAACATTGAAAACATTTGATAATTCATGTAAAATGGTGCACGGATGGATAAATTATATTAAAATAAGTAAGGATAAATGATGGAGGGATGATCATGGCAGACAAAACAATACGTACGATTGGTGTTCTTACCAGTGGTGGAGATGCACCGGGAATGAATGCGGCAATCCGTGCAGTAGTAAGAACAGCATTGGGTAAAGGCCTGAAAGTCAGAGGAATCAGAAAAGGTTACCAGGGTCTTATGAACGAGGAAATTATTGACCTGTCAGCCAGAGACGTATCAGACATTATCGAGCGTGGAGGAACAATTCTCCAGACAGCACGCTGTAAAGAGATGCGTACAGAAGAAGGACAGCAGAAAGCAGCAGCTATCTGCAAAAAATATGGAATTGACGGACTGGTTGTAATCGGTGGAGACGGTTCCTTTGCAGGAGCACAGAAGCTTGCAAACTTAGGAATCAATACGATCGGACTCCCAGGAACAATCGACCTGGATATCGCATGTACCGAGTATACAATCGGATTTGATACAGCAGTTAATACTGCAATGGAAGCAATTGATAAAGTACGTGATACTTCTACTTCCCATGAGAGATGTTCTATTATCGAGGTTATGGGAAGAGATGCCGGATATCTGGCACTCTGGTGCGGTATTGCCAACGGAGCTGAGAAGATCCTGATGCCGGAAGAGCATGACTTTGATGAAGCAGCAATCATCAAAGACATTCAGGAGAGCAGAAAACGTGGCAAGAAGAACTATATCATCATCAATGCAGAAGGTATCGGAGATTCTATCAATATGGCGAAGAGAATCGAAGAAGCAACCGGTATGGAAACAAGAGCAACTGTTCTGGGACACATGCAGCGTGGTGGAAGCCCGACATGTAAAGACAGAGTGTATGCTTCTATTATGGGTTCAAAAGCAGTAGACCTTTTGCTGGAAGGAAAGTCAAACCGTGTCGTTGGTTACAAACATGGTGAGTACATTGATTTCGATATTGATGAAGCACTTGGAATGCATAAGAGTATCCCGCAGTATCAGTATGACATTGCAAAACAGCTTGCGCTGTAAGAGAATGAGATAAGAATGATGACGAAGGATGTATTATTAACAATTTCCGGTCTTCATTATGATGAATTTTCCGGTCGGGAGGATGACAACGAGCCAATCGAAGTCATCACCCCGGCTGCTTATTATCTCAAGAATAATAAGCATTACATTATATATGAAGAAGTTGTGGAAGGTATGCCGGGAAGTATTAAGAACAAGATACGGATATCCGGGGAAGATCAGCTTGAGATATTAAAGAGCGGTCTTTCAGGCACGCATATGGTATTTGAAAAAGACAAGATCCATATGACTCCGTATGAGACGCCGTATGGTGAGCTTCTCCTTGGCATATATACAAAGGATCTGAAAGTAGAAGAATCCGACGACCGGATCAATATCCGGATAAATTATGAGCTGGATATTAATGGCGATAAAGTTGCCGACAGTGAGATTAAGATGTGTGTAAAAGCAAAATAAAAAGGACAGGTCGGTAAAAGCCTGTCCTTTTTATAAAATCATTTTCATTTTACTTGTTTCTCAGTCTTGCGAAGAATCCCTTTTTCTTTTCCGGTGTTTCAAGCGGACCACGAAGTCCTTTGACACCTGTAATGTAAATACCACTGACTGTGGCTTTTACTTCTTTCTTAACAGGGATTGTAGGATAAACCTGAGCATCGCACATCAGAGTCATTACCTTCGGTCCAACCTTTGCTTTAACAACCGGTACTTTGGAACGGCGAAGATACTTCGGCGTGTTCTCCAGTACGATCGGCGGGAAACCTGCATCTTTGAGACGAATACGACCTTTATCAATAACCAGCATGGATACGGTCTGCTTAACAGCATCTAACTGTTCCTGCTGTTCGGCCTGCTTCTTCTCAGCTCTTTTCCCGAGGAAATATAATGCAATGCATGCAATGATTAAAACGACTAAGATCACTAATAAGACAATCGTTAATTTACTCACAGCGAACCTCCTAAAATCTGTTTTTCACGAAGTACATTGTATCATTCTTTTGACGCAAGTGCAAGAGATTTGAGATTTTAGCAGGGAACTTACACAACAGGGGAGGTGTTTAGAATGTTTATTGCGGCAGGTCATATGATCAGTGAAGCATATTTATGGCTGATGGATCATTTATTTATCATCAATCTCGTATTTTCAATTCTGATTATTTTCTTTCAAAGACGGGATCCGACGACCGTATGGGCATGGCTTCTGCTGCTTTATTTTCTGCCGGGACTTGGATTTATTCTCTACCTTGTATTAGGGCAGAATTTCCATAAAGACCGGATGTTCAAGATGAAAGAAATTGAGGGCGAGATCAAACATGCGGTGCGAAGGCAGGAAGAATCGATCTATCGGCGGAAGTTGAAACTCCGTGATCCGGAACTGGAGCGTTTTAAGAGCCTGATTCTCTATAATCTGAATGAAGGGGAGGCGGTGCTTACCGATAATAACGATATCCGTGTGTATACAGACGGAAGGGAGAAATTTGATGCACTGTTATCCGAGATGGATCATGCGAGAAATTATATTCATTTGCAGTATTATATCATCAGGAATGATGAACTCTGGCAGGAAATTGAGGAAGTACTTTTAAGAAAAGCTAGACAGGGTGTGGAGATCCGAGTCCTTTTTGACAGTATGGGATGTCGTGGAATGAAGAACAGCGATTGGGATCGTCTGGAAAAAGCCGGCATTCAGGTGGCAGAATTTTTCCCGGCAGTATTAGGAAAACTGCAGCTTCGTGTGAATTACCGAAACCACCGGAAGATTGCAGTGATCGATGGAAGAATCGGCTTTGTCGGCGGATTTAATATTGGAAGAGAGTATCTGGGAAAAGATGAGAAATTCGGATACTGGAGAGATACCCACATTTGTATCGAAGGAGCGGCGGTCACTTCGCTTGCAGTCCGTTTTGCACTGGACTGGAATTATGCAGCGAGAGATAATATTTTTCTGGAGGATCATTTGTTTGAACTGCCGACTTATATCCGGAACGGGCGTGATCCGGTGCAGATCATTTCCAGCGGACCGGACTCGCATAGTCAGGAGATCCGTAACAATTATTTGCGCCTGATCCATATGGCAAGAAAAAATATTTTTATACAAACGCCGTATTTCATACCAGATGATGATATCCGGGACGCGCTTATTATCGCAGCAAAATCCGGAATTGACGTGCGCGTGATGATCCCGTGTAAGCCGGATCACCCATTTGTATACTGGGCGACTTATTCTTATATCGGTGAGATGGTGGAGGCGGGCGTGCGATGTTTTACTTATGACAATGGATTCCTGCATAGCAAATGCCTGTGTATCGACGGCCTTGTCACCTGCATGGGAACTGCCAATATGGATATCCGTAGCTTTGCACTGAATTTTGAAGTAAATGCAGTAATCTATAGTGCAAGGACAACAAAACAGTTGGAAGACGCATTTGAAAATGATATGACAAAAAGCTCTCTTGTGACAAAGAAATCTTACGAGCAGAGAACGCTTTTGATCCGCTTCAAAGAGCAGTTCTGCAGGCTGTTGTCTCCGGTGCTTTAATTCGACAGGATAATGCCCGCCAACATAGCGTGTTCTGTGAAATAAATGTGAAAAGGGTAGGCATAAGGGGGAGAATGTGGTATAACATAATAAGGCTATGGGTTCGCATGTGCGAATGCGTAAATATATTTTCGAGGTGAACTATGAAAAAGAAAGCAGCAGTATTATTAACAGGAATTATGACGGCATCTCTTCTGTTGTCAGGATGTCAGAGCAGTAAAGGAATCGAGAATGACAACTTGAAGATTTCACAATACAAGGGTGTGGAAATTGATGAGGTAGACAAAGCTGACGATGTAACGGATAAGGACGTGACAAGTTTCATTGATTCTGTCCGGGAGTCTAATGCGAAGACAAAGACGATCAAGAATCGTGCAGTTAAGAAAGGTGACACCGTTACAATCGACTTCGTTGGTAAGATGAATGGCAAGAAATTCGACAACGGATCTGCAAATAACCAGAAGTTAAAGATCGGATCTAACACATTTATCGAGGGATTTGAAGACAGTATCATCGGACACAAAGTTGGGGACAAGTTCGTATGGAATGGAAAATTCCCAAAGAACTATTCCGAAGAGCTTGCAGGTAAGAAAGTTAGTTTTACAATTAAGGTAAAAGCAATCACAGAGTCCAAGACACCGGAACTGAACGATGCATTTGTTAAGAAAGTTTCAAGTAAATCCAAGACAGTTGCAGAGTATAAGAAAGAAGTAAAGAAAAAACTGGAGCAGGAAGCACAGGATACATATACAGAATCTGTTGAGAGTGGCGCATGGGAGAAAGTTCTGTCTAATACAAAAGTGAAAAAGTATGACGAGAAAGAACAGAAGAAGATGGAAAACGCATGGATCAGCCAGTACAAACAGTATGCAAAAGCTTACAACATGGATTATAGCAAGTTCCTTGAGCAGCAGATGGGTATGACAGAAGAAGAATTCAACAAACAGGTAAAAGCTGCTGTTAAAGATACGATGAAGCAGAACATGGTAACAGAAGCGATCGCAGACAAAGAGAACATCAAGATGAGCAAGAAAGACTACAATAAAGAGCTGAAAGCAATTGCCAAGAGTTATGGATACAGCTCTAATGTAGATGCGCTCAAGAAAGCATTTGAAGAGCAGGATCTGAAAGATGCGGCACTGAAGAATATAGTAAAAGAATGGCTTGGAAAGAACTGCGTTCAGGTTGCCAAGAAGTCCAGCGATTCAAAGAGCTCCAGTGATTCAAGCAGCTCAAGCAACTAATCGGACAGCTGCATAGAGCAAAATATGAGATTTAATTTCAATAATAAAAAACAGCGTCACAGGAATGATATTTAAATCGTTTCTGTGACGCTGTTTTTATATGATAGAAAATTACATTTTTTATTATATAAAAACACAATAAAAATCTGATTATCCGCTAAAACACAGTATCTATCAGCATTTTCAAGAAAACAAACACATCAATTTACTACTTATTTACTACTAAAGAATGAGCCTTGATACGCAAGTTTTCTTAGATATGCAAAGATATGGTACAGCACATCCGTATTGAAACAACAAAAAATTGAATATTTCATAGACTATGGAACGCCTAAAATGACGTTCCTTTTCTATTTCCAGCCGTTCTTATTGGACGGCTATTTTATTACCTAAAATGAAAGGAGCATTAGATTTATGAAAAAGACATGGAAACGATTGTGTACGGGCTTCTTAGCTCTTGCAACTGTCGTTACTGCTTTACCGACTACACCCGTCCATGCAGAAAGTAAGCAATACTGGACGGAAAGTGCAGAGCGTGTCGGTATCATTGAAAAAGTAATGAATGACGGTTCTATCGGTTCGACATTCAATGAGGGTTATATGAAAGTCGAGGGCGAAACTGCCTATTGTATCGACATCAATACAGATTTTAAGAATGGCTACAAGACCAGAGCTGACGCAAGCTCACGCATGAGTGCCGACCAGATTTCAGATGTGGCGTTATCCTTAGAGTATGTCAAACAGTATGGCGAAACTCACAAGGAATTGAACTACAAGCAAGTCTATCTGTTGGAACAATGTGTGGTCTGGCAGAGATTGAGCGTACATCTTGGCTGGCAATGCGACAACGTGCGAGCTTCTTATGATGAAATTCCAAAAGCTACGCAGGACGAAGTTTTCTCTGGTGCAAAAGCCTTTGTTAAAGAAAACAAAGGACGCTATGAATGTGGCGGTTATATCTACTCTGGCGAGGGGCAGGAATTGGGGCAATTCTGGGCGAAATTAAATGTCGGAAATGCGAAACTGCAAAAGACTTCCAGTAATACCAGTATTACAGACGGTAACGGGAATTACTCTGTCGCTGGTGCGACCTATGGTGTCTTTTCTGATAAGGACTGCACGAAACAGCTTGCCACCCTTACGACTGATGAAAACGGAAATACAGATGTTGTAGAGGTAAAGGCTGGCACAGTTTATATCAAGGAACTTTCTGCACCAGCAGGATATAAAGTAGATAAAACTGTATATTCCTTAAAGGTTGAAGCTGGAAAGACAGCGACCTTGAAAGTATCAGATATACCAAAAGTAACGGACACTTTGATTGAGCTTTTCAAGATTGACATGGAAACACAGAAAGACAATCCGCAAGGGAACGCTTCTCTAGCAGGTGCGGAATTTACATGGAAGTATTATGCTGGCTTCTATAACAAAGACAATCTCCCTGCCGAAGCTACTCGTACATGGGTTACAAAGACAATCGCCGAAACAGACAGCGACGGGACAACCCATTACATCACAAAATTAGGGGACGCTTACAAGGTATCTGGCGACAGTTTCTATATGCAGGACGGCAAAGCGGTTCTTCCTTTAGGAACACTAACCGTTGAGGAAACAAAAGCTCCAAACGGTTACTTGCTTGATGGTGCATATATGCAGGCTGGCGATAAGTCCGAACAGATTAAGGGCTTATATGTAACACAGATTACCGAGGACGGCGACCTTGCCGTATTATCTGGAAGTAACCAGTTTTCCGTATCAGATAAGATTATCCGTGGCGGTGTGAAAATTCAGAAACGAGATTTAGAAACGGGCGATACGAAGCCACAAGGAAGTGCCACTTTGAAAGATACTGCCTTTGACATCATTTCCTTAAATGATAATTCTGTTTTGGTTGAGGGCAAGCTATACAAGAAAAATGAAGTGGTAAAAACAATCCATACAGACCTTGAGGGTGTCGCTTCTACTTCTTCTGACCTTTTACCTTATGGAAACTTCCGTATCGTTGAAAGTGAAGCTCCCGACGGTTACTTAACTGACGGTGTAAAACCGATTGATTTTACAATCACAGAAAATGGAAAAATCGTGGACTTAACCGACGAATCTCATTCTATCTACAATCAGATTAAGCGTGGGGATATTGAGGGCGTAAAAATCGGTGCAGGCACACACAAGCGTCTTGCTGATGTTCCGTTTCGGATCACAAGCAAGACGACGGGAGAAAGTCATGTTGTAGTAACTGATGATAACGGGCAATTCTCCACTTCTGCTGACTGGGCTTCTCATAAGCACAATACCAACGCAGGCAAGACCAGCGAGGACGGTGTGTGGTTTGGAACTTCTGAACCAGACGACAGCAAGGGTGCATTGCCTTATGATACTTACATCATTGAAGAAATGAAATGCGACAGCAACAAAGGTTTTAAACTTATCCCACCTTTTGAAATCGTGGTATCAAGAAATAACCTTGTGATTGATTTAGGGACTTTGACTGATGAATACGAAAAAGAAATCTCTATCCATACCACAGCGACCAGCAAGGACGGCGAAAAGACAATCCTTGCAGGAAAAGAGGTTACAATCGTTGATACTGTCAAATTAGACGGACTTACCAAAGGCACAAAATATCAGCTCAAAGGCTGGCAGATGTTAAAGGAAGAAAACGCCGAGCTTGTCATTGACGGGAAACGTGTAGAAAACGATTATACCTTTATCGCTGATGATGAAGAAATGAAAGTGGAAATTTCTTATACATTCAATGCGTCTGCTTTAGGTGGCAAGAACCTTGTTACCTTTGAAGAATTGTATGATTTGAGCAATCCAAAAGAACCTGTAAAAGTTGCGGAACACAAAGACATTGAGGACGACGGGCAGACGGTACTTATTACAGAACGTATCATCAAAATTCATACGACTGCTACGGATAAGGACGGCAACAAAGAACTTGAAGCTGGAAAAGAGGTAACAATCATTGATACCGTAACCTTAGAGGGCTTAGAAATCGGTACACAGTACAAACTTGTGGGCTGGCAGATGTTGAAAGAAGAAAATGCAGAGCTTCTTATCGACGGAAAACGTGTGGAAAGTGATTATACATTTACCGCTGACAGCGAAACTATGAAAGTGGAAGTTGCCTTTACCTTTGACGCTACTTCTCTTGATGGCAAACAGCTTGTAACTTTTGAAGAATTGTACGATTTAAGCAATCCAGACGAGCCGAAGAAAGTTACCGAGCATAAAGACATTGAGGACGAGGGACAGACGATTACCTTTAAGGAAAAACCAGAAGTCCCAGAAGAACCAGAGAAACCCGAAACACCGCCGACACCAGAGAAGCCACACCGACCTAGCGACAGTCCCAAAACGGGCGATAACACAAACCTTTACGGACTGCTTGCACTTCTTTTAACTTCTGGTGCTGGGCTGGCAGGTATCTTCTTCTACAAACGCCGTAAAATGAAGAAATCATAAGGCGGTAACGGTATGAGGAAAGAAAAATCACGCTCTCCGCCGAAGCTGTCAAACGGCAGACTTCCGCTTATTCTGGCTTGTCTGCTACTTACCTGCAAGAACACGGATAGTCAAGGGTGCGTAAGCATTGATTTTACCCTTTACTATCGGTGGGATTGCTGGTACTTCCCAAACCGCCAGAATAAGAAATCACAATCAATTTATCAAAAATAGAAAGAAACGAGGTAAAACAATATGGAAATGAAATATGTCGTGCCAGATATGGCACAGTCTTTTGGAACTCTTGAATTTGCAGGCGAAAGTGAGCCAGTCTTTGAAAGAGATAAAAATAACCGCAGGGTCTTAGCCAGACGAAGCTATAACCTTTATTCTGACGTACAAAAAGGCGAAAATGTTGTGGTGGAAATTCCCGTGCAGGCTGGCGAAAAGAAGTTCAAGTATGAACAGAAAGTAAAACTTGTCAATCCGAAGTTATACGGCAGAGGTTACGCAATCGGGGATATGGGACATACCGATTATGTGTTAGTTGCTGATGATATTGTAGCAGTTGAAGAGAAGTAAAGGAGTGAAGAATTTATGAGATTATCAAACGGGTTTGTTATTGACAAAGAGAAAACATTTGGAGAATTAAAATTTACAGCGGTGCGTGATGTGTTCTTACAAAATGAGGACGGGACACCGAGTACCCAGCTTAAAAAGCGTATCTATGATTTGAAGTGCAGTCTGCATGGAGGAATTATCCCCGTGTCCGTACCGCCAGAAGTACCGTTAAGGGAATTTCCGTACAATGCAGTTGTGGAGCTTGTCAATCCCGTAGCCGATACGGTATCAAGAAAGACTTATACGGGTGCAGATGTGGACTGGTATGTAAAGGCAGAGGATATTGTATTGAAGAATAAAGGCAACCAGAACGCAGGCAGTCCACAGAACCCTACAACGCAGGGACAGCCGAAGAAATAAAAGTGATGTATTTGTCTTAATTTTGATTGACCAATTTTGATTGACACAAACAATGCGGAGTGATATATTTATCTCATAAAGATACAAAAACATCTCATTTGAAAGGAGAGATAAATATGTCAAAGAAACAAATTAAAAAAATTATTTTTATGGGGGTAGGGTGTGCTTTATTGCTTATTGTTGGTACAATCTACTCCCTATTATACAATAATGGACGCTGGGTCAAAAATATGGATATGTCGGAATATGTATTTTCTTACAAGGATATTCCTATGTTAGTAATTGGAGCTTTAATAGCACTATATGCTATCTATATAGTAATTATCTGCTTTAAAAATGTCTTTTCAAAAAACAGCAGGGAAAAACGATATTCAAGAACAATTTCTCCTTACTGGGGATTTTGTGGAATGTTTGGTTTTCTGGGGTTTGGCGGATTTTGGACATACTATAAATTTGGAGAAATATTTCCTTTTGCTTTTTTCATATTTTTTGGTTTTTTCAGTTTTTTCTTTGAAGGTAAACTTTCTCATATCTTAGAAGATGAGCTTTTTCAAGAAAATAAACGTAAGGCACAATTAGAAGCTTACAAGATAGGTTTTAAACTATTATTTGTAGTTATCTGGCTTATGGCAATAGGTATGTTTTCCCGTAATGTTGAGTGGTGTGCAATGTTTATGCTGATTTCTGTTTCACTTATCTATGCTCTTGTTCTTTTTCTTAGCAACTATTTATTATATCGTTATGAAAAAAGGGAATAAATTATGGAAGCAAAGTTTGTATGTAATTTAAAAAAATATCGTGTAGCACAAGAATTAACACAAGAACAACTCGCTGACATTGTAGGTGTTCGTCGTGAAACTATTATGAGATTAGAAAAAGCACAATATAATCCGTCACTTAAATTGGCAATAGATATTTCAAGAGCTGTAAAAGCTCCGATAGAAGATATATTTATTTTTGAATAAAGACAGTTTAAAGCAGTTAGTCTTAGGATTGACTGCTTTTTTCGTACACAGAAAGGAGAGATTGTTTTATGCGTAAGATTTGGAATAAAGGACACCGTATCAGAGCCAGCGACAAGCACCTTGTTTACCACTTTTCCATAGGAACGCTTCTGTTTGTATTCGTGGCGGTTCTCCTGCTACTGAATAGTAAACAGCTCATGCGTACCGATTGGGAGCATTTCAGCTTGTTAGAGAACGGCTTGACGCTTTGCCCTTACAACTTCATAACTATACTGATAGCGACTGGTGTTTGTGCATTGGTCGCTTTTGGGTATTACCGCTTCTGTTACGACAGTTTCAAGAAGCTCCTGCACCGTCAAAAGCTGGCAAGAATGGTACTGGAAAACAAGTGGTATGAAGCCGATACCGTACAAGACAGCGGTTTTTTTACTGACCTGCAAAGCAGATCAAGGGAAAAAATCGTCTGGTTTCCAAAGATTTATTATCAAATGGAAAAAGGCTTGCTTCATATCCGCTGTGAAATCACGCTGGGAAAATATCAAGACCAGCTTTTACGGTTAGAGGATAAGCTGGAAAGTGGCTTGTATTGCGAGCTGACTGACAAGACCCTGCATGACGGCTATATTGAATATACCCTGCTTTATGATATGATAGCGAACCGCATTACCATTGATGAAGTACGGGCAGAAAATGGCTGTCTTAGACTGATGAAAAATCTTGTCTGGGAATATGACGCACTCCCTCACGCTCTTATCGCTGGTGGGACTGGTGGCGGTAAAACCTATTTTCTGCTGACGCTCATTGAAGCCTTACTGCATACAAACGCTGTCCTTTACATTTTAGACCCAAAGAACAGCGACCTTGCGGACTTGGGAACAGTCATGCCAAACGTCTACCATACTAAAGAAGAAATGATAGATTGCGTCAATGCCTTTTATGAGGGCATGGTACGACGAAGCGAGGAAATGAAACGACACCCGAACTATAAGACGGGCGAAAACTACGCCTATCTTGGACTGCCTCCCTGCTTTCTTATCTTTGATGAATATGTGGCATTTTTTGAAATGCTGGGGACGAAAGAAAGCGTGGGCTTACTTAGCCAGTTAAAGAAAATCGTTATGTTAGGACGACAAGCAGGTTATTTCCTTATCGTTGCCTGCCAGCGTCCAGACGCAAAGTATTTCTCGGACGGTATCAGAGATAACTTCAATTTCCGTGTGGGACTTGGGCGTATCAGCGAATTAGGTTACGGTATGCTGTTCGGTTCAGATGTGAAAAAGCAATTTTTCCAGAAGCGTATCAAGGGGCGTGGCTATTGTGATGTGGGAACAAGTGTTATCAGTGAATTTTACACGCCTTTAGTCCCGAAAGGACATGATTTTTTGCAGACTATCGGCTCTCTTGCACAAGCAAGGCAGGACGGGACGGCGACGTGCGAAGCGAAAGGCGACGGCACGGACTAGCCGTTGCTGGTGTGGCGTAAGCCACGCCAGCAGGTAAAACCCCTCGGTATCTAACAGAGGGGTACGTTTGCAAATAGACAATAGACGAAAAACACAGGAAACATAAGGCTTATCGCATGGTTTCCTAGCAAAAATCGGCTGTGAAGTCGCCTTAAAAAACTTCACACTTTACAGATTGGGGGTATGGTTCTGAATGAAGAACAATGGATAAAAGAATTACGGGAAAAACGGATTGCTTACGGTATCTCACAAGGCAGGCTGGCGGTGGCGTCTGGTATCACAAGAGAATATCTCAACAAGATAGAAAGCGGAAAAATGAAGCCGTCAAAGGAACTTCTGAATACTCTGCATAAAGAACTGGCAAAGTTCAATCCAGAAGCACCGCTTACCATGCTGTTTGATTATGTGAAAATTCGTTTTCCCACGCTGGATATACAGCACATCATCAAAGATATATTAAAACTGAATATCAACTATATGCTCCATGAAAATTACGGGCGTTACAGTTATACGGAGCATTACTCTTTAGGGGACATCTTTATCTATACGTCGGCTGACGAAGAAAAAGGTGTCCTTTTAGAGTTAAAGGGGCGTGGTTGCAGGCAGTTTGAAAGTTACCTGCTGGCACAGCAAAGAAGCTGGTATGACTTTCTTATGGACGCACTTATAGACGGTGGCGTGATGAAGCGTATCGACCTTGCTATCAACGACCATACGGGCATTTTGGATATTCCAGAGCTTGCGGAAAAATGCAGGAAACGGGAATATATCGGAAAGTCCAGAAGCTATAAGTTTTACCAGTCGGGCGAGCTTATCAAGCACAGAGAGGACGACAGAGAATATATGGGGCGTACCCTTTATCTTGGGTCGCTGAAATCAGATGTGTATTTCTGTATCTATGAAAAGGACTATGAGCAGTACGTCAAGTTAGGGACACCTCTGGAAGAAGCCGACATTATCAACCGTTTTGAAATACGGCTTCGCAATGAACGAGCCTATTATGCGGTACGAGATTTACTGACCTATTATGACGCAGAACAGACCGCTTTTTCTATCATCAATCAGTATGTGCGGTTTGTTGATGAAGAACCCGACAAGCGAAAAAATGACTGGAAGCTCAATGACCGCTGGGCTTGGTTTATCGGCGATAACAGACAGAGCTTGAAGCTGACGACAAAACCAGAGCCTTACACCTTAGACCGCACATTGCGGTGGGTACAACGGCAGGTAGCACCGACCTTAAAAATGCTGAAAAAGATTGATAAGGGAAACGGTACAGACTACATGGAAACAATCGAACAGCAGGCAAAGCTCACAGAAAAGCATGAAATGATAATCAAACAGCAGACGACCCCTGCAAAAGATTTAGTAGAAAGTTAGGAGTGATAAAAAATGTGGGTATTATTAAAAGACTTCCTGCTGGTATCTATGGGAATGGGTATCGGCGTAGTCTTGATGTGTATTTTGAATGTCGGCAAAGAAGCTGACTATGAAATGGAACAATTAAAAGAAAGCGAGGACAATTAAATGAATTTCGGACAAAATTTATATCAATGGTTTTTATCAAACGCACAGAGCTTAGTGCTTATGGCGATTGTGGTTATCGGTATCTACTTAGGGTTCAAGCGTGAGTTTTCAAAGCTCATTGGCTTCTTGGTAGTTGCCTTGATTGCTGTCGGCTTGGTATTCAATGCCGGCGGTGTGAAAGATGTACTGTTAGAGCTGTTCAACAAGATTATCGGTGCATAAAATTTTATTGTAGTGCTAATATGTGAGTGATATAATATGGATATGAAGAAAACGACAAATATGAATTTGAACTTAGGAGGAAAACTATTGTGTCAAATATAAAACTAAGAAATACATATAAGTCTTATACAGCGATATTTGTAATTGGTATATTAGTAGGGTGTATATGTAGACTGTTAGATTATTTTCCCGCAGATACACTATGGAGTTTTTCATCACCTCAAACATTGTTTGGTTTTTGGATTATTACCAATACTATCATCGTTATGTTAAGCACCTCAAATATTTGTGCAGGAATTAGTTCGTTCTTGTATATGTTTGGAATGACATTAAGTTTTTATGCTTTACAAGCAATATTAGGAATGTTTATACCTATGTTTTCCGGCGGATTCCGCTTTGGGCTATTCATATTGTTTACTGTTTGGTCAATCGCTTGTGCAATAGCAGCATTTATTCTGTACTATTGGAATAGGGAACATATTTTTAGTTCAGTATTATATTCTTTACCAGTAGGAGCATTATTTGCTGAAACAATAGCAGTTTTTATTTATTTTTTGGAACATCAAACATTCCTATTTCAGTTGTTAATGGATATTATAGGAGCTGTTGTGTTTACCATAATATTTTTCAAAAAAGTAAACTATAGAAAAATGTATATTGTCGGAATTGTATTAAGTACTTTGGTATTTTATTATATTTTTCCATGGTAGTTTATATTGATAAATCCCAGTTTGACAATTTCATATCCATACACACAAAGCAGTTAGTCTTAGGATTGACTGCTTTTTTCTTACCTAAATTTTAGATTGGAGTGATGAAATGAGCGATATTTTTAAGGATATGCAGACGAAAGTCGGCTGTGATTATATTTCCGACCTGCCCTCTTACAAGCGTAAGGTGTGGCAGGAAATGAAACGACTGAACCCTGCCGATTATGAAGAAAGACAGTTAGAAGATTTTTCTAAATATGTGTTTGGTATGTCGTACCAGACCTTACAAGATGTGATGAAACAACAGAAAGGACGTGAGGAACAATGCAGGAAACAAGGGTGCTGGTGGAAACGAAAGGAACAACTGGCGAAGAAACAACATCATACTGGTTTGACCTGCCGATAGATGTTGCAGAGTTTGAAGAAAAGTTAGGTGTCGGTGCAGAAAGTGGGGATTACCGCATTATCGAAAAGGTACTGCCCTTTGCTGATGAAGTCCACGAACATACAAGCGTGTACCAGCTCAACGAATTAGATTTTATGTACCGCCAGCTTTCAAGCGATATGCAGGAAGAATATGTATCACTTCTTACCGTGTATGAAAATTTAGAAGCACTTTATATTTGCAGGAACGTGATTACGGTTTATCCCGACTGCAAAAGCATGATAGATGTTGCAAGGCAAAAGCTGATGAACGACCCGACATTTAAGCATTTATCCGAGGACTGTCAAGAATATTACTTTGACTTTGAAGCCTACGCTTCTCACTTGCAGGAACACGGGAAATTTTTAGTAACAGAACACGGTATCTTTGAACTGCCAGAGTAGGAAATGAGGTGGTGCTTATGATTGATGATATGGCGGTTTACATTGCTAATCTTGGCAAATACAATGAGGGCTATTTAGTCGGTGCTTGGTTCACATTTCCCATTGACGAGGAAGATGTAAAAGAAAAAATCGGCTTGAATGAACAGTACGAGGAATACGCTATCCATGATACTGACAACTTCCCCATTGCGATTGGCGAGTATGTTTCCATTGAAGAACTCAATGAAATGTATGAAATGATAGAGGAACTTCCAGACTATATCGCAGAGTGTCTGGACGAATTTATCAGCCACTATGGGACGCTGGAAGAAGTCGTGGAACATAAGGACGATATTTACTATTATCCCAACTGTGAAACCATGACAGATGTTGCCTACTACTACATAGACGAATTGCAGGCACTTGGCGACATTCCACCCAGCTTACAGAACTACATTGACTATGAAGCCTACGGGCGAGATTTGGATATGGGCGGTTGCTTTATTGAAACAAGCCGAGGTATGTGCGAGATACCATATTAACGCTGGAAGATCAGCGACAAGCATTGTTGCTACTGACAGCGTATTTCTCTTTTAAGGGACAGTCTGAAACATGGCTGTCCTTTTCTCATTTAGAACTTATGAAAGGAGTTGAAAGAACTTGAAAAAGATTAAATCTTATACGGGTATCTGGAACGTGGAAAAAGTCTTGTATGCAATCAATGACTTTAACTTGCCCTTTCCCGTTACTTTTACACAGATTACATGGTTTGTGATTACGGAATTTATCATCATTTTGTTTGGGGATATTCCCCCACTTTCCATGATTGAGGGAGCATTTCTCAAATACTTTGGTATTCCCGTTGCTCTCACTTGGTTTATGTCGCAGAAAACCTTTGACGGAAAGAAGCCGTACAGCTTTTTGAAATCACAGATAACCTATGCCCTGCGACCGAAAATCACTTATGCAGGAAAAGCCGTAAAACTGCATAAGCAGACCTTGAATGAAACAATCACGGCAGTAAGGAGTGTGAACTATGTTCCCGATAAAATATATTGACAATAACCTTGTCTGGAACAAGGACAATGAGGTGTTTGCTTATTATGAGCTGATACCATACAACTATTCTTTCCTATCCGCAGAGCAGAAATTTATCGTGCATGACAGTTTCCGACAGCTTATCGCACAGTCCCGTGAGGGAAAAATTCATGCGTTGCAGATTGCAACGGAAAGCTCCATACGAAGTATGCAGGAGCAGTCAAAGAAGCTGGTTACGGGGAAATTAAAGGAAGTTGCCTGCCAGAAGATAGACGAACAGACCGAAGCGTTAGTATCAATGATTGGGGACAATCAAGTGGACTACCGCTTTTTTCTTGGCTTTAAGCTCATGGTTACGGAAGAACAGCTCAATCTGAAGAACATCAAAAAATCGGCGTGGCTGACATTCAAGGAATTTCTCCATGAAGTGAACCACACGCTGATGAATGACTTTGTTTCCATGCCGAATGATGAAATCAACCGTTATATGAAAATGGAAAAGTTGCTGGAAAATAAAATCTCCCGTCGCTTTAAGGTGCGTCGCTTGGAAATCCATGATTTTGGGTATCTCATGGAACATCTTTACGGCAGGGACGGGATCGCCTATGAAGATTATGAGTACCAGCTACCAAAGAAGAAATTACAGAAAGAAACGCTGATAAAATACTACGACCTTATCCGTCCGACAAGGTGTGTGATTGAGGAAAGCCAGCGGTATTTGCGATTGGAACATGAGGACAGGGAAAGCTATGTGTCCTACTTTACCGTCAATGCGATTGTTGGCGAGCTTGATTTTCCGTCGTCTGAAATCTTCTATTTCCAGCAACAGCAATTCACATTCCCCGTTGATACTTCTATGAATGTAGAAATCGTGGAGAACCGTAAAGCATTAACAACCGTCCGCAACAAGAAAAAGGAATTGAAAGACCTTGACAATCACGCTTATCAAGCAGGAAGTGAAACAAGCTCAAATGTGGTGGACGCATTAGACAGCGTGGATGAGCTGGAAACGGACTTAGACCAGACAAAAGAAAGTATGTATAAGCTCTCTTATGTAGTGCGTGTATCGGCTGATGATTTGGACGAATTAAAACGCCGTTGTGATGAAGTCAAAGATTTTTACGACGACCTCAATGTAAAGCTGGTGCGTCCTGCTGGGGATATGCTGGGGCTTCATTCTGAATTTCTTCCTGCCAGCAAGCGATATATCAATGACTACGTGCAGTATGTAAAATCAGATTTCTTGGCAGGTCTTGGTTTTGGTGCGACCCAGCAGTTAGGGGAAACTACGGGTATCTATATGGGCTATTCCGTTGATACGGGAAGAAATGTGTACCTGCAACCGTCGTTAGCTTCGCAGGGTGTAAAAGGTACAGTAACAAACGCTCTTGCTTCTGCTTTTGTCGGTTCGCTTGGCGGTGGAAAGTCATTCTGCAACAATCTTCTGGTATATTATGCGGTGCTGTTTGGCGGTCAAGCAGTCATTTTAGACCCCAAAGCTGAGAGGGGCAACTGGAAAGAAACGCTCCCAGAAATCGCCCATGAAATCAATATCGTAAACCTTACCAGCGACAAGGACAATGCAGGACTTCTTGACCCGTTCGTGATTATGAAGAATGTAAAAGACGCTGAAAGTCTGGCAATCGACATCTTAACATTCCTTACGGGTATTTCCTCTAGGGACGGCGAAAAATTCCCTGTACTTCGTAAGGCGGTACGCTCCGTTACCCAGAGCGACAGTCGGGGCTTGCTCCATGTGATAGACGAGCTACGCCGTGAAGATACACCCATATCAAGAAATATCGCAGAACATATCGACAGCTTCACGGACTACGACTTTGCACACCTGCTGTTTTCAGACGGTACGGTGGAAAATGCAATCAGTCTGGATAACCAACTCAATATCATTCAAGTAGCGGACTTAGTATTACCAGATAAGGATACAACATTTGAGGAATACACGACCATTGAATTATTGTCGGTGTCTATGCTGATTGTGATTAGTACCTTTGCCCTTGATTTTATCCATTCGGACAGAAGTATTTTTAAGATTGTAGACCTTGACGAAGCGTGGGCGTTCTTAAATGTGGCACAAGGCGAAACTTTATCAAATAAGCTGGTGCGTGCTGGACGAGCTATGCAGGCAGGCGTCTATTTTGTTACACAATCTTCTGGCGACGTGTCAAAGGAAAGTCTGAAAAACAATATCGGCTTGAAGTTTGCCTTTCGTTCTACTGACATCAACGAGATAAAGCAGACCTTAGAATTTTTCGGTATCGACAAGGACGACGAGAACAACCAGAAACGCTTGCGTGATTTGGAGAACGGACAATGCTTATTGCAGGACTTATACGGGCGTGTCGGTGTGGTGCAGATACACCCAGTCTTTGAAGAACTGCTACACGCCTTTGATACCAGACCGCCCGTACAGAGAAATGAGGTGGAGTGATGAAAGAAAGGATAAAAGGTGCGTTCACAAAAAGGAAGATACTTCACTTTCTCAAAATGGCTCTGTTTGTCGTGGCACTCTCCCTTATCCTGCTCTCACTTCTGGGGACGGTGGCTCATGCGACGGGGCTTGTGGACGATACCATAAACGCAGAAAATCTTTACTCAAAATATCCGCTGTCGAATTACCAGCTTGATTTTTATGTGGATAATAGCTGGTCGTGGTTGCCATGGAACTGGCTGGACGGTATCGGAAAATCGGTGCAGTACGGACTTTACTGCATTACCAATTTTGTCTGGACGATAAGCCTTTATTTAAGCAATGCTACGGGCTATGTGGTGCAGGAAGCATACAAACTTGATTTTATTAACGATATGGCAGACAGTATCGGACAAAGCATACAGACCCTTGCAGGCGTTACCGAGAACGGCTTTTCTTCTACGGGCTTCTATGTCGGTTTCCTGCTTCTCATTATCTTAATAGTGGGACTTTATGTTGCCTATACGGGACTTATCAAACGCGAAACCAGCAAGGCACTTCACGCTGTTATTAACTTTGTGGTGGTGTTCGTGTTGTCCGCTTCCTTTATTGCCTACGCTCCCGATTACATCAAGAAGATAAATGAATTTTCATCAGACATCAGTACCGCTTCTTTGGACTTGGGAACAAAAATCATGCTCCCCAACTCTGACAGCGAGGGCAAGGACAGCGTGGACTTGATACGGGACAGCTTGTTTTCCATTCAAGTGGAACAGCCGTGGCTCTTGCTTCAATTTGGTAACAGCAACGCAGAGGAAATCGGGACAGACCGTGTAGAAGCTCTGGTATCAGTAAGTCCAGAGGACGAGGACGGCAAGACCAGAGAGGAAGTCGTGAAAACAGAAATCGAGGACAATGACAACAACAATCTGACGATACCGCAGGTCGTAAACCGTTTAGGTATGGTGTTCTTCCTGCTATTCTTTAACTTAGGTATCACGATATTTGTATTCTTGCTTACGGGTATGATGTTGTTCAGCCAGATACTCTTTATTATCTTTGCAATGTTTTTACCTATCAGCTTTCTACTTTCCATGATACCGAGCTATGAAAGCATGGCAAAGCAGGCAATCGTGAGGGTATTTAATACCATTATGACAAGGGCAGGAATTACGCTCATTGTAACGGTGGCGTTCAGCATTTCCAGTATGTTTTATAACATCTCCACGGACTATCCGTTTTTCATGGTGGCGTTCTTGCAGATAGTGTGTTTTGCTGGTATCTATATGAAACTGGGCGACTTAATGAGTATGTTCTCACTTAATGCTGGCGACAGTCAAAGCATGGGACGAAGAATTTTCCGCAGACCGTATCTGTTTATGCGACATAGGGCTAGGCGTATGGAACACCGTATTGCAAGGGCGGTAAGTGCTGGCGGTATTTCGGGTGGTGTGGCTGGTGCGGTAGCTGGAAGTGCCGTTGCTGGCAAGAGAGCCGAAAGAAAAAATACGGCTTCTAAAGAAAATCGGGGCAATACCACTTCCAGCATGGGACAACGTGCAGGCTCAAAGGTAGGTGCTGTCTTAGATACGAAAAATAAAGTGAAAGACAAGGCTAACGCTGTCAAAGAGAATATCAAGGATATGCCGACACAGACCGCTTATGCGGTGTATTCCGCAAAGGAAAAGGCAAAGTCCAGCGTATCAGACTTCAAGCGTGGCATGGTGCAGGAACAGCAGTCCAGACAGACGGGACGCTTGGAAAAGCAGGAACAGCATAGACAGAATATCGCTGACAAACGTATGGAGCTTCAAAAGGCACAAGAAGCAAGACAAAGAAAGACGGACGGATCAGCGACAACGGGAGCTACCCGTCCCCATGAGCGACCAGCCACAGCTTCAACCATTCCAAAGCCGAGTGCGGAAAAAATGCAGGAAGTGAAACGTCCTGCCACAGCGACCACTTCAAAAGCAAGTGAACCAGTCAAGACAAATGTTGTGAAAGAGCGTCCGTTATCTTCTGGTGCTTCTGATAAGAAAGCGACCCAGCCTGCACAGCCAGTACATAGGCAGAATGTAGAAAAAGTAGTATCGCAGGAAACACGCCAGAATTACAAAGCAGAGCGTACTACAAAGAAACAGACCTTTGAACAATCAAAGCGTACAACGGAACATACCGAAAAGAACCGTAACCTTGTAACGAAGAAAGGACAGAAGAAAAAATGAAACTGAAACATATCGCTCTTATTGGCAGTCTGTTTCCTATCCTCTTTTCCATAGTCCTTTTCTTTGGTGTCCTCATTAGTGCGGACAGCGACGACGAGAACAGCAACTTTTCTTCTGGCATTACGGGTATGAATTTATCCGCAGAAGTCTTGAAACATCAGCCTATGGTGGAAAAATACGCCAGAGAAAACGGTATCTCCGAGTATGTCAACGTGCTACTGGCTATCATTCAAGTAGAAAGTGGCGGTACGGCAGAAGATGTTATGCAGAGTTCAGAAAGTCTTGGTTTACCGCCCAACTCTTTAGATACGGAAAGCTCAATCAAGCAGGGGTGTAAGTATTTTGCGTCCCTGCTTTCTTCCTGTAAAAATCAAGGTATCGACGATTTGAATGTAGCGATACAGTCCTATAACTATGGCGGTGGTTATGTGGGATATGTGGCAGGAAAAGGAAAGAAACATACCTTTAACCTTGCAGAGAGCTTCGCCCGTGAGAAGTCGGGTGGAAAGAAAGTAACCTACACCAACCCGATAGCCGTTGCGAAGAACGGGGGTTGGCGGTATCAGTATGGCAATCAATTTTACGTCGAATTAGTCAATCAGTATTTAACTGTTCCGCAGGTATCGGGAGAGCTGGCACAAAAGGTCATGAATGAAGCGTTAAAATATCAAGGCTGGAAATATGTGTATGGCGGTAGCAATCCCAACACTTCTTTTGACTGTTCGGGACTGACGCAATGGTGCTATGGAAAAGCTGGTATCTCCTTACCGAGAACCGCACAAGCACAGTATGACGCAACCCAACATCTTCCACTTTCGCAGGCAAAGGCTGGGGACTTGGTATTTTTCCATTCTACCTATAACGCTGGAAGTTATGTAACACACGTCGGTATTCTTGTTTCGCCGACACAGATGTACCACGCAGGCGACCCGATAGGATATGCAGACCTAAGTAGTAGTTACTGGCAACAGCACTTAATCGGTGCAGGACGAGTAAAACAATAGAAAGTGAGGATTTCATCATGTTTAGAAAGAATAAGAAACAGACAGAAACTATCAAAGAACCCAAAGAAAAAAAGGTGCGTACTTTCAAGGTAGGCACACATAAAAAATCCGTGATTGCATTGTGGGTGGTGCTTATCGCAAGCGTGAGCTTTGGGGCGTATAAGAATTTTACGGCTATCGACCAGCACACGACCCATGAAAAAGAAATCATAGAGCTTCGCTTGCAGGACACCAACGGGATAGAAAATTTTGTGAAGAACTTTGCAAAGCCCTACTACACATGGAGTAACAGCAAAGAAGCGATTGAAGCAAGGACGCAGGCAATCAGCGGTTATCTGACAAAGGAATTGCAGGACTTGAATGTGGATACCATTAGAACCGATATACCGACCAGCTCCACAGTTACAGATGTGATTGTATGGAGTATTGAACAGTCGGGAACGGACACTTTTTCTGCTACCTACGAAGTGGATCAGCAGATAAAAGAGGGAGAACAGACAAGCAATGTGAAAGCAACCTATACCGTAAAAGTCCATGTAGACGCTGACGGGGATATGGTAATCGTTCAGAACCCTACCCTTGCACCAGCAATCGAGAAATCAGATTATGAGCCTAAGACACCAGAAGCAAATGCAAGTGTAGACGCTGATACCGTCAATGACGCTACTGCATTTCTTGAAACATTCTTTAAGCTGTACCCGACAGCCACAGAAAAAGAGCTTGCCTACTATGTATCGGGAAATGTGCTTGAGCCTATCGGCAGGGACTACATTTATGCTGAACTGGTAAACCCTATCTTTACAAAGGACGGGGACAATGTGAAAGTCAAAGTTGCTGTGAAATTCCTTGATAATCAGACAAAGGCTACACAAATATCGCAGTATGAACTTGTGCTACATAAGGATAGCAACTGGAAGATTGTAGGATAATAAAATATGGAAAGTTTGCTTGACATTCTTTACTTGCAGGAGTATCATAAGATTAGAAAAGGAAAGCAAACTTTCCATTTGTTCAAGAAAGGGGTATGTTGTGAAAAATCGTTTAGAAGAATTACGAAAACAAAGAGGTATTAAACAAGAAGATTTAGCAACTGCTCTTGAAGTATCTCGTCAAACAATAGGCTCTTTAGAAAATGGACGCTACAATCCCTCTATTATCTTAGCTTTTAAAATTGCAAGGTACTTTCAAATGAGTATTGAAGAAATATTTATTTATGAGGAGGAAAGCAAATGAAACATAAGATACAAAAAGTTGAATTATTTATCGGTGTAATAATCTTTTTAGGTGGTTTACTAACTTATGGTTTAGGCGTACACCAACTATTGCCCGTACCTCGTCCAGATTTGGTTGTCTATGGTACAACGCTTATTGGAATAATATTGATTTTTATGGGTTGTGATATATTCAGTAAGCCAACAAAAGAAATGCAAATATTAGAAAATGATGAAAGAAATATCGCAATTACTAATGCTTCTCTTGCGAATGCTTACAAAGTAACACTTACATTATTGGTTCTTGTATTATTTGCTCTTGTCTTTATGGGATATATGAGTAAAGTTGTGTTTTTTTCGATAGCAGGAGTTATTGCTATCGGACAAATTACATGGGTTATAACAGCTCGTTATTTAGATAAAAATACGTCTTAATTCTTCAAGTATTTTTAGTTTTTCCTTCTCCATAACTACGCCCCATTCTTTTTTTGTATAGTAATATTGTATCATTAAGAATCACAAATCACAAGTGATTTGTGATTAATCACTTGTGATTTGTGATAAGTGATTTGTGATTAATATATAAAAGCCCTCTTTAAAGGGCTTTTATGTTTATTTTGAAAAAGAGATAAAATCAATATATCCCTTTTCCCCAATTTTTACAACGGCATTGTAGGGCTTTTTCTCTTTGTTTTTGATTCCTTTTACCAGGGTTTCTTTTCCCTCCAGTAATTCTTTTACATTCGTTTTGGTTAGTTTTTTCTTTCTAAAATGTTCAGCTAAAGTAAACTTACATTCAGGATAATTTGAACAACCATAAAACGATTTTTTTAATACAATATTGTTGCCACACTTAGGACATTTTCCTACAAGGGGTCCCGAGCGCTTAGTGGGAATTTGTACCCCTTATCGATACAAATTCCCCGTAGGCGCTAGGGACCTCTTTAGCTTCTTGGAAGCTGTCAGTAGTATATCTAATAATTTATCTCCATTCCCTTTAGTAACGTGTAACTTTCCAAATTTAAAAAAGCGACTCATAGAATTATTTCCTCCCGTTAAATAATAGATAACTATTAAAAATAGACAATACTTGCTCATAAGTAACGGTACTTAAATTGTTTACTTTGGCGTGTTTCATTGCTTGATGAAACTGATTTTTAGTAAACAGTTGACGATATTCTCGATTGACCCATTTTGAAACAAAGTACGTATATAGCTTCCAATATTTATCTGGAACATCTGTGGTATGGCGGGTAAGTTTTATTAAGACACTGTTTACTTTTGGTTTAGGATGAAAGCATTCCGCTGGCAGCTTAAGCAATTGCTGAATCGAGACTTGAGTGTGCAAGAGCAACCCTAGTGTTCGGTGAATATCCAAGGTACGCTTGTAGAATCCTTCTTCAACAATCAGATAGATGTCAGACGCATGGCTTTCAAAAACCACTTTTTTAATAATTTGTGTGCTTAAATGGTAAGGAATACTCCCAACAATTTTATACCTCTGTTTGTTAGGGAATTGAAACTGTAGAATATCTTGGTGAATTAAAGTGACACGAATGTTCAGTTTTAATTTTTCTGACGATAAGTTGAATAGATGACTGTCTAATTCAATAGACGTTACCTGTTTACTTATTTTAGCCAGTTTCGTCGTTAAATGCCCTTTACCTGTTCCAATTTCGTAAACGGTATCGGTTTCTTTTAAATTCAATTGTTTTATTATTTGGTTGAGTACTTTTTCACTCGTTAAAAAGTTTTGAGAATATTTTATATTTTTGTTCATGTAATCACTCCTGAAGTGATTACATCTGTAAATAAATACAGAAGTTAAACGATTTGTTTGTAATTTTAGTTATCTGTTTAAAAAGTCATAAGATTAGTCACTGGTAGGAATTAATCTAACGTATTTATTTATCTGCGTAATCACTGTTTTTAGTCTGTTTCAAAACAGTAGATGTTTTATCTACATTACGCATTTGGAATACCAACATGACGAATCCCTCCTTCTTAATTACAAATTTTTAGCATCTAATTTAACTTCAATTCCTATTATACACAAAATTTTAAGATACTGCAATATCAACACACTCTTAAGTTTGCTTCTAAGTCTTATTTCCATAACTTCTTTTACGTTTCCGCCATTCTTTGCTGTTTCGATTTTTATGATATGGTGCAAGTCAGCACGAACACGAACCGTCTTATCTCCCATTATATCTTTTTTTGCACTGATTGGTGTATCATTTCGTTTTTCTTTTTGTGCGCCTAAATTTCCCACAATCACTCACTTCTTTCTATTTCTTCTTATTCTTATTTTATCATCAACAATCACAAATCACTTGTGATTTGTGATAAGTGATTTGTGATAAGTGATTTGTGATTAATATATAAAAGCCCTCTTTAAAGGGCTTTTATGTTTATTTTGAGAAAGATATAAAATCAATATATCCCTTTTCCCCAATTTTTACAACGGCATTGTAGGGCTTTTTCTCTTTGTTTTTGATTCCTTTTACCAGGGTTTCTTTTCCCTCCAGTAATTCTTTTACATTCGTTTTGGTTAGTTTTTTCTTTCTAAAATGTTCAGCTAAAGTAAACTTACATTCAGGATAATTTGAACAACCATAAAACGATTTTTTTAATACAGAAAATGTAGTCTTTTGAAAGGTGGAATTAACAATGAAGAAAAAATTATCATTTATCATTGAGATTATTATAGGTATAATCTTTATATGTTTTGGATATTTCGTTATTGATACTGATTATTACGCTACACTTTTTTACGCAATGGGGTTCGGTTTAGCTTTTGCTTCTGGTGTTCAATTATTGAAAATTTGTTATTATGAAATGCCAAAAAATAAAGAAAAATTACAAAATATAAATAGAGAAAATCACATCAATAATGTTGATGAAAGAAAAATATTTTTAAGAATGAAAGCTGGTTCTTTAGTATATCAGTTAATGACTTTCGTGTACTTGTTTGTTGCTTTTGTACTTGCGTTACTTCATATTGAAGCATGGATTATAGGCATTATATTTGGTTTATTCCTACTGCAAACATTTTTAGGGATTATTCTATATAAGCATTTTGAAAAACATTTCTAAAACATTCAGTAAATTGTGACGAGGTAATACTATGATAGGACTTAAAAAACGAGATATTAAAAAAGCATTGAAAGCTGGTGCAAAAGCTGGCGGTGTGTCATTAGCTGATGTTCGAGCTGATATTGAAGCGACGATTGATGAAGCTATGAACAGCACCGACCCAGAAGTGCAGGCAAATTTCAGAAAATATTTTGGAAATAAACGCCCTACTCCAGAAGAATATATTTACAAGATTACAAAAAAGACAAAAGTTTAATAGAAATCAAGTGCTGTAAGGGGGCTTGTGTCATGGAAAGTTTTAAGCATAATCTTATACGGTCATACACTACCTAACAGCATTTTATTAACAACTGAATATCTCACAGCTTTAATAGCTCGTACAGACTATATGTTTTGTGCGGGCTTTTTTTGTACCCGAAAAAATTTTTTCATTTTTTTTCAAAATCATGCAACAAATCACACCTTGCTGTACAGATATGGTGCGGAAAGAGGGATAAACACTTTTCACGTCATAACGGAAAGGGGGTGTGATGATATGAAACCGTCGGACTTCCAAAAGACAATACAATGTCAATTTGACTGCAAGATCAAACGTGTAGTGAAAGGCATTGTCCGTAATTATCGCAAAGAATTAAAACGACGAAGAAATAAGGAAATTTCCTATTATGAGCTTCCAGAAATCGTCGTGGAAAAGCTGGCAGTCTGGGACGAATACGAAAGCGATTATACCGCCTTTGATGTATGTGGTATTGAGGTTCGTGTCCTTGATGATAATTTAGCAGAAGCGATTAAGTATCTGTCTGAAAAAGACAGAGAAATCTTGTTGATGTATTTCTTCTTAGGCATGAGCGATACAGAAATCGGCGACAGATTAAAGATTAACCGTTCAACGTCGTTCCGCAGTAGGAAGAACTCACTTGAAGAAATCAAGAAAAAATTAAAGGAGAACATGAATGATGAATAACACACGCCCGTCATTTTACCTTATCTCGTCGGCTGTGGACGGCAACGTAAATTCGATTGAAAAGATACTGGCATTGTATGACCCGTACATATCAAAATGTTGTT
>NZ_QUKZ01000012.1:92044-92255 GCF_003481355.1 Dorea sp. OM07-5
TTGTATGACCCGTACATATCAAAATGTTGTTTGCGTCCGTTCTACGACAAATATGGTAATGTCTGCATAGTCGTAGACATGGAATTAAAAGGACGTATCAGAGAAGCACTTATCAAAATGATTTTGGACTTTGATATTCCTTTAGAAACCGAAGAATAACAAGCAGTAACCGCAGAGCATGATTTGTTCAATCCCCTCTTTCCTGCTCTGC
>NZ_QUKZ01000013.1:0-3092 GCF_003481355.1 Dorea sp. OM07-5
CCTGAACAATCATAATGAAAATGGATTCATTAGACAGTCTGACGTACGATTCCGTATACGGCGGTTCAATCAACTTAGCCTTATATGCGATTTCTGTTCGTCGGACCAGAGATTTGCTTACAGCTTCCTTCAGATTCTACCTCGCGATAGACACCCTTGCTGTTCGGCTATACACTTCCCACTATCTGGGCATGTTCGGGACTTGCACCCGTTAGAGCGCGCCCATGGCGCGCAAACACAAAAAGAAGGCAACAAATCTTGCCTTCTCCTTTTCTCAGATACTATTTATACATTTCTTGCATTTTTTCAATTTCCAACTTCATCTCTTCTACAAATTCATCCGGCGCTAATACTTTCACCCAAGCTCCCTGACTTAACAAAAACATTTTTATTCCAGAACCAAATACTTCCGCTTCAATTATGGACTTGTCAGCTTGCCTGTCTGTCACTTTTGCAGTAGGTATCCGATCAAGAATCGCCTGCACGGATGGTCCGGAAAATTCAAATCGAATTTTTCGTGTTGGACCAGGCCACATAAATTGACTTTTTCTTCTAAGCATTCCTTCATCTATATTCTGCTCTTTTAACAGGACGTATTTTTCACGGTGAACTATTATGTCTACAATTCGATCAACTCGAAAATATATTGGCGTATTAGACACATCTGTTTCATACCGATATCCTATTAAATAAAAATAATATTCGCTAAACATAATGGAAACTGGTTTTATTTTTCTTTTAACCAAATCCCGGTTCATCTTGTAATATGTAATAGTAATCACATTTCTATTTTCTATACAATCAGTAACTTTCCAGAGATTATCTATAACACTGTGGCAGTCCGAACCAACTTCATCATATTGATATATTTCTTTGCAAATCCGTTGTTCCAGTTTTATTCTATCTGCAGAAGTCGTATTCACCTTTAATTTTTGAATAATTCCAAGCAACTCCTCGCTGCTAAATGCTCTGCTTCCTATCAACACTTTTGTAATTGCAAGTAATTCCTTATTGGATAGAAAATGATCCATTTTCAATGAATAACAATGATTTGTACTTGAATATTCCAATTCTGCATATCCAAGAATATCTGCATGATCTGCAAGAAAAGCCTTTAGTGAATTAATATCTCTTGTAATGCTTCTAGTTGAAACATTATATTCAAAAGCCAACTGTTGAACAGACAGTGATTCGCCCTTCATTGCTCGAAAAAAAAGTTTCATCACTCGATCTAATTTAATTTCTTTCTCCACCTGACACACCTCAATTCTTTTGCAAACTATTCCGTTATTTCAGTATAATCATCATAACCAATCACTCCGACATATTATGACACATTATTATTTATTTGCAATATATTTCTCCAACTGATATCATGTATGATTTTTGTCTAACATCAAAGGGAACTATTCAAGTCGAACAGCCGCGAGGCTTGGCGCGTGATTCTGGTCAGCATAAGCTGACAAATTCAGTACAGCATCACTGCGCATCCTCGCGGAGCGTTTATCTCAGTCGGAGATTGGACTCCCACTGAGACAAATTTGTTATTACTCACCACCTGAAAGATGTGGGAGTCTTCTCGACTGAAATAAATCTTTCCTTTACAATTTTTCACCCAAAAGAATTATATCATATATATCACTCTGCGCCGATCAATAATTTCTTTGGTATATAACCATTTAAGAGTTCAACTCTTCACAATTTCTTCTACCAGTATTTTCACCACTTGTATGTTTAATGGTTCGTCCTTTGTTTCATAAGTAAGAATCAACTGTTTTCCGGATATAATCCCATCTTCTATATAATCATTTACCTTTCTAACAAAGTCATTCGAATATATTTGGTCTCCCAACATTCCAATATGTTCCCAGTAATATATCTTTCCACTTTTCTTATTCAGAATTGTAAAATCCGGATGTACAATTCTATTTGCTTTCTTTAAATACAACTCTGCTTCATAACGATAACTTAGATTATCTGCTTTCTTGTTCAGCATATTGGCAATAATGATTTCTGATTTTGAGCGAACAATTTCTCCTCTGTCTGTCTCAAATCGTAATCCATCAGTGAACTTGTCATATTTTTTCCACTGCTGCTTTTCCCATTGTTCTGCACGTAATTCTTCTGGCAGATAAATTGCATCAACAAAGGATTTTCTTTCAGGTGACAGTTGTCTGTAAATATCCGTCTTTTTTTCAGGAAAATAATGTTTTTCAAAGTTTTTCAACGCTTGTAATTCTTTTTCCACACAGGATAACATCTTATGATAGTATGACTTTTCCGCCAGCTTCTGTACCAATTGTTCATCGCCTGTAAAAGAATCCACTGTTTCATTATCCTTATTCATATATTTATGATAATATCTAGGTTTCCCTGCTGACGACCTGCTTATTCGAAGAGATCCTTCCGGTTCATTCTTGATTTTTTCTTCTAATTCTAACTTGACCTGCTGTAATTCTTTAATATTCTTCTGTACTTCTTCTTTTATATTTGTCATAGCGTGTCCCTTTTCCCTTTCTTCTTATTGTGGGGATACCACTGCGTATCCCTTTTCTTCCTTTTCTCACCTTCGGGATACCACTGCGTATCCCCTTTCTTCCTTTTCTCATCTTCGGGATGCCACTGCGTATCCCTTTTCTTCTTTTTCTCATCTCTGAGATACCACTGCGTATCCCTTTTCTTCCTTTTCTCACCTTCGGGATACCACTGCGTATCCCTTTTCTTCCTTTTCTCACCTCCGGGATACCACTGCGTATCCCTTTTCTTCTTTTTCTCACCTCTGGGATACCACTGCGTATCCCTTTTCTTCCTTTTCTCACCTTTGGGATGCCACTGCGTATCCCTTTTCTTCCTTTTCTTACCTCTGGGATACCACTGCGTATCCCTTTTCCCTTTCTTCTTATTATGGGGATACCACCTCGTATCCCTTTTCTTCTTTTTCTCACCTCCGGGATACCACTGCGTGTCTCAAGCCCCAACCAAGCTACAGCAAAACCCCATTGCACCATAACAAGCTACAGCAAGACCTCATCGCATCACAACAAGCCCCAACCAAGCTACAGCAAAACCCCATTACACCATAACAAGCTACA
>NZ_QUKZ01000013.1:3102-85880 GCF_003481355.1 Dorea sp. OM07-5
TACAGCAAAACCCCATTACACCATAACAAGCTACAGCAAGACCTCATCGCATCACAACAAGCCCCAACCAAGCCTTTTTCAATACGAATAGATATCAATAAATCTCAATTTTCTTATAAACAAATACAAAATTGGAAAAATGTGCCGGAACCGGCACTTACTGAATAATAAAATATAGAATATATGCCTGGCCAAAAAGGCCAGGCATATAAAGAATTATAAACATATCAATAGAACAAGTTCTATCTTTTCGTCATCTAATGCTTATCTAATGCTCAACTTTAATTACGCATTCTTCTGAGCAATAGCTGCCTGTGCTGCTGCAAGACGAGCGATCGGTACACGGAATGGTGAGCAAGATACATAGTCAAGACCAATCTTGTTGCAGAATTCAACTGAAGATGGATCTCCACCGTGCTCTCCACAGATACCAACGTGAAGGTTCGGATTAACCGGCTTACCTAATTCGATAGCCATGTTCATCAGTTTACCAACACCTGTCTGGTCAAGCTTAGCAAATGGATCATTCTCGAAGATCTTAGCATCATAGTAAGCATCTAAGAACTTACCAGCGTCATCACGAGAGAATCCGTATGTCATCTGTGTTAAGTCATTAGTACCGAAGCAGAAGAAGTCAGCTTCTTTAGCGATATCATCAGCTGTAAGAGCAGCTCTTGGGATCTCGATCATTGTACCAACTTCGTACTCAAGGTCGCTTCCTGCTGCTGCGATCTCAGCGTCTGCTGTCTCAACTACGAATTTCTTAACGTATTTCAGCTCTTTGATATCTCCAACAAGCGGGATCATGATCTCCGGTTTAACATTCCAATCCGGATGAGCTTTCTTAACATTGATTGCTGCACGGATAACAGCACTTGTCTGCATCTTAGCAATCTCTGGATATGTAACTGCAAGACGGCATCCACGATGTCCCATCATTGGGTTGAACTCGTGAAGTCCATCGATGATAGCTTTGATCTGCTCAACAGTCTTGCCCTGAGCATCAGCTAATTTCTTAATGTCCTCTTCCTCTGTAGGAACGAACTCATGAAGCGGTGGATCAAGGAAACGGATAGTAACCGGGTTACCTTCCAGTGCCTCATATAATTTTTCGAAGTCTCCCTGCTGTTCCGGAAGGATCTTAGCAAGTGCTGCTTCTCTTTCTTCTACTGTCTCAGAACAGATCATCTCACGGAATGCATCGATTCTGTTGCCTTCGAAGAACATATGCTCTGTACGGCAAAGTCCGATACCTTCTGCACCAAGCTCGCGAGCTTTTTTAGCATCAGCCGGTGTATCAGCATTAGTACGAACTTTCATAGTTCTGTACTTATCAGCCCATCCCATGATTCTTCCGAACTCACCTGCGATTGTAGCGTCTACAGTCGGGATGATTCCGTCATAAATGTTACCAGTAGAACCATCAAGAGAGATGCAATCTCCTTCATGATATTCTTTACCGGCAAGTGTAAATTTCTTGTTTGCTTCGTCCATTGTGATGTCTCCACAACCAGATACACAGCAAGTACCCATTCCACGAGCAACTACGGCTGCGTGAGATGTCATACCACCACGAACTGTCAGGATACCCTGAGCAGATTTCATACCTGTAATATCTTCCGGTGAAGTCTCAAGACGTACAAGAACAACCTTCTCTCCTCTTGCAGCCCATTCTACAGCATCATCAGCTGTGAATACGATCTTACCACAAGCAGCTCCCGGAGATGCTCCAAGTGCTTTAGCCATCGGTGTTGCAGCTTTCAGTGCAGCAGCATCGAACTGTGGGTGAAGCAGAGAGTCAAGGTTACGAGGATCGATCATTGCAACAGCCTCTTCCTCTGTTCTCATTCCTTCATCAACAAGATCACAAGCAATTTTCAGAGCAGCTTTCGCTGTTCTCTTACCATTACGTGTCTGCAGCATGTATAATTTACCGTGCTCTACAGTAAACTCCATGTCCTGCATATCTCTATAGTGTTTTTCCAGTGTCTCACATACCTGTTTGAACTGTACGAATGCTTCTGGGAATTTCTCTTCCATCTCAGAAATGTGCATTGGTGTACGAACTCCGGCAACAACGTCCTCGCCCTGAGCGTTTGTCAGGAACTCACCGAACAGACCGTTCTCGCCTGTAGCAGGGTCACGAGTAAATGCAACACCTGTTCCACAGTCATCTCCCATGTTACCAAATGCCATCATCTGTACGTTAACAGCTGTTCCCCATGAATACGGGATATCATTGTCACGACGGTATACGTTAGCTCTTGGGTTATCCCATGAACGGAATACAGCTTTCACTGCTTCCATTAACTGTTCCTTCGGATCAGACGGGAAGTCTGCACCGATCTTCTCTTTGTATTCTGCTTTGAACTGGTTAGCAAGTTCTTTTAAATCTTCTGCTGTCAGCTCAACGTCCTGTTTAACACCTCTGTCAGCTTTCATCTTGTCGATCAGCTCTTCGAAGTATTTCTTACCAACTTCCATAACTACGTCAGAGAACATCTGAATGAATCTTCTGTAGCAGTCCCAAGCCCAACGTGGATTTCCAGAAGCTTTTGAAAGTGTCTCTACAACTTCTTCGTTCAATCCAAGGTTCAGGATTGTGTCCATCATACCAGGCATAGAAGCTCTTGCTCCGGAACGAACAGATACAAGTAACGGATTCTCTTTGTCTCCGAATTTCTTACCTGTGATTCCTTCCATCTTGTCGATTGCTTCCATAATCTGGCCCATGATCTCATCGTTGATCTGTCTGCCATCTTCGTAGTACTGTGTACAAGCTTCTGTTGTTACTGTGAAGCCCTGTGGTACCGGAAGACCTAAGTTTGTCATTTCAGCAAGGTTCGCACCTTTTCCACCAAGAAGGTTTCTCATGGTTGCGTTACCTTCTGTAAACATATAAACCCATTTTGCCATTTTGTCATGACCTCCTAAAACTAATTTTTTCTAAGTCGCACATCTATTTTACTGGTTTTGCTATTATTCGTCAAGTGTCAGCATTAACTTTCACGACACAAAACTACATTTTTATAAGAAAGCTTTTATATCCTCTGTATGCTTCGTACACATCTGCCTTGCTTGTCACTTCCCATGGCGCATGCATACTGAGTACCGCAACACCACTGTCGATAACCTGCATTCCGTAGTTTGCCATAATGTATGCGATTGTTCCGCCGCCACCTTCATCTACTTTTCCAAGTTCAGCAAACTGGTATGCAACTTCTCCCGCATCCATTACCTGACGGATCTTTGCAAGATATTCTGCATTGGCATCATTGGATCCACTCTTTCCTCTTGCACCGGTAAATTTATTAAATACAAGCCCTTTTGCGAAAAATGCCGAACTTCTTTTTTCAAAGGCTTCTGCATACATCGGATCATATGCCGCACTTACATCAGAAGATAACATGCAGGAATTCTGCAGCGCTCTTCTCACTTTCAGGTCGGATTCGCTACTTTCCAGTGCAACCAGCTCAGCAATTACATTTTCAAAAAATCTGGAATGCATACCTGTTGCACCCACACTTCCGATTTCTTCTTTATCTACCAGGATACAGCATGCCGTACGCTCTGTCTCTTCTACATCCAGCATTGCAAATAATGAAGTAAATGCACACACACGGTCATCCTGCCCATAAGAAAGGATCATACTTCTGTCAATTCCACAGTCTCTTGCTTTCCCAGCCGGTACGATTTCCAGCTCTGCGGATACAAAATCCTCTTCTTCTACGTCATAATATTCTTTTAAAAGCTGAAGTACATTTTCTTTTACTGTTTCTTTTTCTTCTGTATCCAGATCCGGGGTTTCTTCTACCGGACAGCTTCCGAACAGCAAATCCAGTTTTTCACCTTCTACAACAGCGTTCGCTTTTTTCTCCATCTGTTTTCCCGCCAGATGGATCAGAAGATCTGTCACTACAAATACGGGATCGTCTTCCTTTTCACCAAGGCTGATTTCTACAACTGTTCCATCTTTTTTTGCTACAACACCGTGTAATGCCAGCGGAAGGGTTACCCACTGATATTTCTTAATTCCGCCATAATAATGGGTATCCAGATAAGCCAGCTCTTCATTTTCATACAGTGGATTCTGTTTTACGTCAATACGCGGTGAATCTATATGTGCACCGAGAATGTTCATTCCGTTTTCCAGCGGCTTTTTTCCAATCTGGAATGCTGCAATACTTTTTCCCATACATACTGCATAAATCTTATCACCGGTTTTCAGTTTATTATTTGCTGTCTTATATGTTTCCAGCGACTGATAGCCTTTTTCTTCAAGCATTTTTACTGCAAGTTTCACACATTCGCGCTCTGTTTTTCCGGCATTCAAACATGCTTTATATTTTTCATTGATCGTGTTTAATTCTTGTTTTTGGCTATCTGTATAAGATTTCCATGCATTTTTTCGTATCATAATTTTAAGCTCCTTCCACAAGTTGTTATTCTTCCTCTTCGAATTTCTGCACACCCTCACGGAGTGTATAATAGACAGGGAATCCTTCCCTGTTCTGTTCAGGGCTCGCTCTCGAGTCCTGGTGCGAAATTCGAGTCTGTCTTGCAGACATTTTCCTCTTCGAATTTCTGCACACCCTCACGGAGTGTATAATAGACAGGGAATCCTTCCCTGTCTATTATACACAAAAACCGGGCAGAGCAAACGTTAATTTTGCTCTGCCCGGTCTGATATATCGGATTATACCATATTATTTGTTCAATCCCATCTCTTCTCTTACTTCTTTGAAGCATTTTACGATGAAATCAATATCTTCTTTTGTATGGCTTGCGCATACCTGTGTACGGATTCTTGCTTTTCCCTTCGGAACAACCGGATAAGAGAATGCAACAACATAAACACCTTTTTCCATCATATGCTGTGCAAATTCTGCTGCAGTCTTCTCGTCGTATAACATAACCGGTACACATGGATGAGTTCCCGGAATAATATCAAAGCCATTATCTACAAGTTCTTTTCTGTAGTAAGCTGTAACTTCTTCCAGGTGATCTCTAAGCTCTGTACTCTCATCTAACATATCAAAAAGTTCAATACTTGCGCCTGCGATAGCCGGTGCAAGAGAGTTGGAGAACAGGTACGGACGGCTTCTCTGACGAAGCAGGTCAATAATCTCTTTACGTCCTGATGTATATCCGCCGGATGCTCCACCAAGTGCTTTTCCAAGAGTACCTGTGATAATATCTACACGTCCTTCCACTCCACAATGTTCAGCAGTTCCACGTCCTGTCTTTCCTACAAATCCTACAGCATGGCTGTCATCTACCATAACAAGTGCATTGTACTTGTCAGCCAGATCACATACGCCTTTCAGGTTACAGATAATTCCGTCCATTGAGAATACACCGTCTGTTGCGATCAGTTTGATTCTTGCTCCGGCTTCATCTGCCTCTTTTAACTTAGATTCCAGATCTTCCATGTTATTATTCTTATAGCGGAAACGTTTTGCTTTGCAAAGACGTACACCGTCAATGATAGATGCATGGTTCAGCTCATCACTGATAACTGCATCGTCTGCTGTCAGGATTGTCTCAAATAATCCACCATTTGCATCGAAACATGAAGAATATAAAATTGTATCATCTGTTCCTAAAAAATCAGAAATCTTCTTCTCCAGCTTTTTATGGATATCCTGTGTACCACAGATGAAACGAACAGATGCAACTCCGTATCCTTTCTCATCATAAGTACGCTTTGCAGCTTCGATCAGTCTTGGATTGTCTCCAAGTCCCAGATAGTTGTTCGCACACATACACAGAAGTTCTCTTCCATCTTCCATCGTCACACGTGCACCCTGCGGAGAAACAAACGGAGCTTCTCCTTTAAACAGTCCTGCCTCTTTGATGCCTTCTACTTCTTTTGTATAAATATTTAAAATATCATCTTTACGTGCCATCTTTCTTCTCTACCTCTCTTCTTAGTCATTCACATGTGCCCAGTCAAGAACTACTTTACCAGACTGTCCTGAAATCATTGCCTCAAAACCTTTTTCGTAGTCTTTGATATCGAAACGATGTGTGATAATTTCGGAAATGTCCAAACCTGCCTGTAACATCGTAGACATCTTATACCATGTATCCCATACTTTTCTTCCGTAGATTCCACGGATATTCAGTCCGTTGAAGATTACTGTCTCAAGGTCTACTGTTGCATCTGTTCTCTGTAATCCAAGCAGTGCTATGTTACCACCGTGCTTCATATTATGGATCATGTCATGAAGACCTGCCTGTGATCCGGACATCTCAAGTCCCACATCAAATCCTTCTGTCATGCCGATTTCTTTTAAAACATCGGATAATTTTTCTTCTTTTAAGTTTACTGTTCTGGTAGCACCCAGTTTCTTAGCCAGATCCAGACGATACTGGTTCATATCTGTTACAACAACATGTCTTGCACCTGCAAATTTGGCAATTGCTGCTGCCATGATACCAATTGGTCCTGCACCTGCAACCAGTACATCTTCACCAAGCATATCATAAGACAGCGCTGTATGTGTTGCATTACCAAACGGATCAAAAATTGCATACATCTCTTCCGGTATATTCGGATTGCACGGCCATACATTAGATGCAGGGATTACGAGATATTCTGCAAATGCTCCGTTTCTGTTCACGCCGACACCTTTGGCATCCTTGCAGTTCTCTTTGTGTCCTTCCAGACAGTTACGACATTTACCACATGTAATATGTCCTTCTCCGGATACCAGGTCACCGATCTTGAATCCTTTCACACCCGGTCCTACTTCTACAACTTCACCTACATATTCATGACCTGCAGTAAGTCCGACCGGAATTGTATGCTGTGCCCAGTCATTCCACTGATAAATATGTACGTCTGTTCCACAGATTGCTGTCTTGTGGATCTTAATCTTCACATCATTCGGTCCCACTTCCGGAATCGGAACTCTCTTCATCCATAATCCAACTTCTGGTTTTTCTTTTACAAGTGCCCACATCATTCCATCATTTTGTACGCTCACAGTATTAAACCTCCCGTTTTCTATTGTCCCCCCGACAATTTTTATTTTGCTGTCTCATTATAACACCTCTTCTCTCTATATACAACTTTTTTCTTGCTTTTTTTGTGCACATTGACATTTTTTTCACATTTTATGTGTATTTTTTTGTCTTTTTCAACAGTTTTTTCTGTGAAATCTATTTACAAACCATAGTCTATTCTTTATAATAAAACCCGTTACAGCAGGTTGAGCATGGAAAAGCACTACGGAAGAACCGCCTACTTCTCCATGCTCGATGTATCTATCGGGGAACATATTACAAAAGAAAGAGAGGATGCAGGTTTTTACCTGCAAAAGGAAGGGATCTATGAAAAACTTAATTCAGAAATGGAACAGCATAAGCCTTGTATTAAGAATCCTGTGCGGTCTGATCGTTGGTATCATTCTTGGGCTTTGCATTCCAAAAGTAACTGTTATTGCAATTCTTGGAGATTTATTTGTCGGAGCTTTAAAAGCGATTGCTCCGCTTCTTGTCTTCTTTCTTGTTATGAGCGCACTTGCTCACATGGGCGAGGGGCAGAAGACAAACATGGGCTTTATCGTAGCTCTTTATATGCTTGGTAACCTTTTCTCAGCACTTGTTGCAGTTATAGCCTGCCGTCTTTTCCCAGTTACTTTAACTCTTGGAAAAGCAGCCACAGAAGATGTTACTCCTCCGAGCGGAGTAGGCGAAGTATTAAAAAATCTTTTGCTCAATGTTGTGTCCAATCCGATTGCTTCTATCGTAAATGCGAATTATATCGGTATTCTTGCATGGGCATGTATCTTTGGTATCGCACTCAAAGCTGCATCTCCTGCAACAAAGAATCTGTTAGATGATTTTTCCAATGCTCTGTCAACCGCAGTAAAATGGGTAATCAGCTGTGCTCCGTTCGGAATCATGGGACTGATTTTCAATGTTATTTCCGAATCCGGACTCAAGGCATTATTATCTTACGGAAGGCTGATTCTTGTACTTGTTGGAAGTATGGCATTTGTAGCACTGATTATGAATCCACTGATCGTATTCTTCTGCTCACGCAAGAATCCATATCCGCTTGTATTCAAATGTCTGGTAAGAAGCTTTATCACTGCATTCTTCACCAGAAGTTCTGCAGCCAATATTCCAGTTAACATGGAGCTTTGTGAAGAGATGGAACTGGATGAGAATACATACTCCGTATCCATTCCTCTTGGTGCAACAATCAACATGGCTGGAGCTGCTATTACAATCTCTGTTATGGCATTATCCGCAGCCAATACAGTTGGTGTATCTGTAGACTTTGGAACTGCACTGATCATGTGTGTTCTTGCCGCACTCAGCGCTGCCGGAGCTTCCGGAGTTGCCGGTGGTTCTCTGCTTCTGATTCCTATGGCATGCAGCCTGTTTGGTATCTCTTCTGATATTGCAATGCAGGTTGTTGGTGTCGGCTTCATTGTTGGTGTAATCCAGGATTCCTGTGAGACAGGTCTGAACTCCTCTACAGACGTTCTGTTTACAGCCGCTGCTGAGCTCCGTGACAGAAGACTTCATCCAGAACGTTATAGTAAAGAAGCAAACATCTAAAACAATTACTTAGGTTTGATTATCAGTCGGGAAGGACTTGCACAGGCAAGTGCCTTCCCTTTATCATTAACAGTGCCAGAAAGGCTGTGGCATCTTATCAGATGCCGCAGCCTTTCTATTAACGATTTTCTATGAAACCACGCATTCTCTTATTAAATCTTACCACTCAAACTTCTCTGCGAAATAAGCTTCCAGATCTTCGATCTTAATTCTCTCCTGTTCCATCGTATCACGATCACGAACAGTAACTGCTCCGTCTTCCTCAGAATCAAAATCATAAGTTACACAGAATGGTGTTCCAATCTCATCCTGACGACGGTAGCGTTTACCGATATTTCCACGGTCATCATATTCGCAGTTATATTTCTTTCTTAAAATCTCATATACTTTCTCTGCGCCTTCATTCAGTTTCTTGGACAACGGAAGGATACCAATCTTAACCGGTGCAAGTGCCGGATGGAAATGAAGTACTGTACGGACATCCGGCTTCTCTTCTGTTCCGATATTCTCCTCATCATAAGCACTGCAAAGGAATGCAAGTACCATACGGTCTGCTCCAAGTGACGGTTCGATAACATATGGAATATATTTGATTTTTTTCTCATCATCAAAATAAGTCATATCCTGTTTAGATACATTCTGATGCTGTGTCAGGTCGAAATCTGTACGGTCTGCGATACCCCATAACTCTCCCCATCCGAACGGGAACAGGAATTCAATATCTGTTGTCGCTTTACTGTAATGGCTCAGCTCTTCCGGATCGTGATCACGATAGCGGACTTCTTCTTCTTTTAAGCCAAGCTGCTCTAACCAGTCAAGACAGAACTTCTTCCAATATGCATGCCATTCAAGGTCTGTATCCGGCTCACAGAAGAATTCCATCTCCATCTGCTCAAACTCCCTTGTACGGAAAGTAAAGTTACCAGGTGTAATTTCATTACGGAATGACTTACCAATCTGGCAGATACCAAATGGAAGTTTCTTTCTGGATGTACGCTGTACATTCTTAAAGTTTACAAAAATTCCCTGTGCTGTCTCAGGTCTTAAATAAACAACATTTTTTGCATCTTCTGTTACGCCCTGGAATGTCTTAAACATCAGGTTGAACTCACGGATCTCTGTAAAATTATGCTTTCCACAGGTCGGACATGGAATGTTATGGTCTGCAATGTAGCCTTCCATCTGCTCATGACTCCATCCGTCAATGCTGTCCGGAATATCCAGCCCGTTCTTATGTGCATAGTCCTCAATAATCTTATCTGCACGGAAACGCTCATGACACTCTTTACAATCCATAAGAGGATCACTGAATCCTCCAAGATGTCCACTTGCTACCCATGTCTGTGGGTTCATCAGAATTGCACAGTCCACACCAACATTGTATGGAGACTCCTGTACAAACTTCTGCCACCATGCTTTCTTTACATTGTTCTTAAGTTCTACTCCAAGATTACCATAGTCCCATGTATTCGCAAGCCCGCCGTAAATCTCTGATCCCGGATATACAAATCCTCTTGATTTTGCCAGTGCTACGATTTTGTCCATAGTTTTCTCTACCATATCCCTTATCCTCGCCTTCTATAATATAGTAATTGTACCTTATTATACATTTTTACTATTTGCTTTTCAAGTATTTTCCCGGAAACGGTCGTTCTGCATTTCTTCTCGGACACCGTTCTGCACATTTTCCACATGCAAAACATTCGCCGGGCAGCAGAACATGCTGAAAACAGTTGCCGGTTTCTGTAACCTTTGCGACCTTTTTCGCCTTGCCTTTTCCCCCGAAAGATGCAGGCGCCTGTTTCGTTGTCGATTTTGTTCCATACAACGCATTTTTCACTGCACCGATAATTCCTTTGGAACTGTAGGTTGCTCCTGATACTGCATCTACATCAGTACTCTGCTGCCGGAGCATCAGATCTGTCAGCGTTTTTGCACGATTGAAGAAAGAAGTCGTTTCTCCCGGCGAGCTATCAATGTGTATCTTCACAATCTTTTTATTCTTGATCGTTACGGTCACCGTGATCTTTCCACCATATCCATTTGCAGAGCCTGTGTATTTTCCATCTTTTAGATCAAAACCTTTACCTTTTTCCCGGCTTTCACTGTCTGGGACTCTGTCGTTTGCTTTCCTGCTGCCAGAATCTTATGCACCCAACTTCCTCCATCGGAATCTGTTCCTGCATCCGGTCTGTATCCGGTGACAGCCACTATAACGAAAATTCCAAGTAACATTGCCGGAAGTACCGGTTTTATCATCTGTAATTTTTTCAGAATTTTCATACTCTACCCTATCCTTTTCTTTATTTGTGAATAACTTTGAATCCACTGTCACCGGAAAACACATCTGCAATTCCTTCCGTCACCCAGATTGTTCCGTCATCTTCCACCATAACAGTATCAAATGCCTGTGTATGTTTCTTCCAGTAAGTTGTTGCTTTCTTTCTGCCCATAATAAAGAGCGAGGTTGACAGTCCATCTGCAAGCGTTCCATCTTTTGAAACGATCGTAACCGAAGACAATCCATTTTCTGACGGATATCCGGTCTTCGGATCAATGATATGATGATATTTCTTTCCATTCTTTTCAAAATAACGTTCATAGCCACCCGATGTAATCGCCGCCTGATTTCGAAGAGACAATACTCCAATATAACTGGATTTGTCTTGTGGATCTTCCACGGCAATCTGCCATGCAGAACCATCCGGCTTGCTGTTCAGCGTCTGTACATTGCCGCCAAGGCTGATTACGGCATTTTTCACGCCATATTTTTTCATGATCTCCATAACGCGGCCGGAAGTATATCCTTTGGCAATTCCTCCAAGATCAATCTTCATTCCTTTTTGATCCAGTTTTACAGTACCTTTCTTCTCATCACAGATAATTTTATCTGCATCCATATTGGCAAGAAGTTTCTGAAGTTCTGTTTTGCCCGGTATCCGGTATTTTTCTGTCGTAAATCCCCATGCTTCCATCACCGGATACACAGTGATATCAAATGCGCCGTCTGTATCTTCATATAACTCTCTTGATCTTAAGATCAATTTCATCGTATCTTCAGAAACTTTTCCTGAACCATTCTGATTGATCCTGGCAATCTCACTCGTCTTCTTCCCGGTAGATACCAGATTTTCAATCCGTTCAATCTCTTTCACAGAAGCATCCAGCGCTTTTCCGGCATTTTTGCCATATGCTTTGAGTGTCATATAAGTGTCCATCGCAAATACTTCTCTTGTCTGTTCTTTTAAAAGAGATGCCTGACTGCCTTTTGATTTGCCATTTGTACTACAGCCGGTCGCAAGTCCCGTCACCATACATCCGATTACGAATACCGCCGCTGCCCGTTTCACATATTTTTGCATACATCTGTATATATATTCCTGTTTTTTCATATTTATATAATCCTCTTTATTTTTATCATTCAACGAATTCCTTCTGTTATCCGCGGTCTTATCTGTTCAACTCTCTTATTGTATATTTTTTTTTCCTATCTGCCAAGGCTAAGTTGTATTTTGATAACATCTCTCATTTTCTCTGTATTTTATTGCGACTTTTCTCAATAGCTGTTATTCTTTTTGTTAGCGTAAGCTAACTACTATTTTTTCAAGAAGGATTTAAGTGCTTATGATAATCTGAAAGCCAATGTAACAGAGAACACAAACGGTCTGAAAACAGCTGCTTACAATGCTTCTACCGATTCTTTTACCTTTAGTGCACGCCAGACTGGAACAGATTCCGGAATCGCAGATACTGCACAGTTGACAGCATCTGATATTGAAATGACTGTAAAACCGGCAGATGGTGCTTACGGTGAATTCTTAAGAGTTGACTTTAACGGAAATGGTTATGGAGCTCTTGGTTCCAGAATGCAGGCTGTAAAATGGACTTACTATGGAAATGATTCTACATACAGCAAACCGGTACAGACATATGGTACTAAATTTGCTGCCAGTTCCCACAGGGATATGACGGAACAGGATACTGGACAGTTACTATCTATGCACTTGGTTATGCAGACTACTCTGTAAATATCCAGGCTACTGCTGATAACATCGTTGTAGACGATAACACAAAAGGTGATGACACGCAGTTAAAAGCACTCGTTGAAAAAGCTGAGAAACTTTCTGAAAATGATTATACAGCAGAGAGCTGGGCAAGCTTTAAGACAGAATTAGACGAGGCAAAAGAGCTTCCGTAAACATTCCTTCTACTGTAAAGATTAATAAAGTTTCTTACAGAGTAACTGCTGTAAATGCAAAAGTATTTGCAAACAACACAAAAGTCAAAAAAATTAAAATTACAAAATAAGCGATCAACCTCCATTCAAAATAAAAAAGGCAGGGAATGAATATTTCCCCTGTCGCCAAAATCGCCCGGATCCTTTTCAGATCCAGGCGATTTTCAATTTACATAATCAACGTCTCCAGAATCTCCAGTGACTTAAATGATTTTCCAAGATACTCTGCCATATACGCTGTCACAACGTCTCCCAGCTCTTTCAGCACATCTTCCTTCACAAGAAACGTATAAAGTTTCTCCACAGGTGAGGCTATGATATACTGCATTGCATACAGCGTAGAAGCACTCAGTTTTCTTCCGTCCGTCACATGAGCGGCACACTGTCGGCATAAAAGCCCACCACGGCGGATACTGAATACTTTCTCCTGTTCTCTGTCCCCGCAACCGATACATTCAAACACCTGCGGCCCTTCTCCATTGATACTGATGACCTTTAATTCATAAATATAACGAATCAGCTGATTCGGGATTCTGGTATTCACAAGTGCACGAAATGTCTGATATAAAAGCTTCAGTAACAAAGTCTCATCATTGGCTTCTCTTGCATAATAATTTGCTAAATCCATAAAATAAAAGCCATAATAAGCACCCTCTACATCCGTGCGCAGTTCTTCAAAATAATTGGAAATGGACGCCGACACCAGCGTATACGATGTACGCCCTTCATATACAGTAAACTGTCCAAAAGAGAAAGGGCTTGTCACACCGACCAGTGCGCTGTTTGGTCTTCTCGCGCCTCTGGCAAATGCTGCGATCTTGCCCCTTTCTTTACTCAGAATTACTACACGTCTGTCATATTCTCCTATCGACGTCTGAGCAAGCACCATGCCTGTCACCGTAATCTGATTCATATTCTTTCTCACCTTTCCGGTTCTGTTCTTTCTCTGCACATGCACAGATTTGCATGCCCCGGTAATATAAATAATCGGTTATCTTCCCCGTCTTCCGGAAACGGTCCCAGTACATTTCTTCCATCTTCTCACCTCATCTGGTATTTACAGATTAGGTTCTCCAGAAGATACCCTTTCCTATTCTTCTTCCCGGTATCCAAAATTTTTCATCAGAAACTCACTGTCTCTCCAGTCCTTCTTTACTTTTACCCAAAGCTTGAGATTTACCTGGCAATCCAGCATTTTTTCAATCTCATAACGGGCAGTACTACCGATTTTTTTCAACATATTTCCTTGTTTTCCAATAATTATCCCCTTGTGCGAATCTCTCTCACAGATAATCGTTGCGTCAATGTGCATAACTTTTCCGCGTTTTTTCATCTGATCGATCGCAACTGCGATTCCATGTGGAATCTCTTCATTCAGACTGTGCAATGCTTTCTCACGGATCAGTTCAGCTACGATCTGACGCTCCGGCTGGTCTGTAATCGTATCTTCATCATAGAACTGTGGTCCGTAAGGAAGATATTTCATCACTACTTTCAACAACTCTTCCGTGTTATCTCCGCTCCTTGCTGACACCGGCACGATGTCAGCGAAATCATACACATCTTTATATGCTGCAATTGCAGGAAAGATATCTTCTTTCTTTACACTGTCTATTTTATTGATAACAAGTACAACCGGCGTCTTTACCTTCTTAAGCTGGCTGGCAATATGCTGCTCTCCTGCTCCGATAAATGTTGTCGGTTCTACAAGCCAGAGAACAACGTCTACTTCATTTAACGTCCGTTCTGCAACATTTACCATATATTCTCCAAGTTTATTTTTTGCTTTGTGGATTCCTGGTGTATCGACGAAAATAATCTGTCCATCTTCTCTTGTAAGTACAGTCTGAATCCGGTTTCTTGTCGTCTGCGGTTTCTTGGATGTGATCGCGATCTTCTGACCGATCAAATAATTCATTAGTGTGGACTTTCCAACATTCGGACGTCCGATCAGAGTTACAAATCCTGATTTATATTTATTATTCATCTTCCTTTTCCCCTTCATTCTGGAAACTTGTCACTGTCTGGAACAGGTCTTTTGCTTCTTCAATCTTTTCTTCACTTCCGATAACACAGATCTGGTCTGCCGAAAGGATTGCTTCCAGTACTGGTGCCAGCCTGCGGATATCCTCCTGCGTTGCATCCAGTACTTCTTCTCTTGTTTTCCGAACCATGTCTTCGTTTACTTTATTCATATAAAGATTCATGGAACGTTCACCTTTTGCAGAAGGCGTCATCGGCTGATCCAGATTGCTCATCGTTCCGATAATGTATTTCGTCATATCACGGTCAGAAACTGTAAAATTCTTCACATAATCTACAACACCTTCATACACATCCAGTGTCCGCTTCAGATTCGGATCACGGTAAGAGACAAAATAACCTTCACCGATACGGTTAAAGTTGCTCATACAGCCATATGCACCACCTTTTACACGGATATTCTGCCACAGATATTCATAACTTAAGATTACTTTTAATATCTGTAATGCTCCTGTATATTCTTCTCCCCGTTCAATAAAATTACCGGTTTTTGCCACATACTGTACTTTGGAAGCAGTACGGAATCCTTCGTTCTTCTTCTCACAGTGAATAATGCACGGTGTCTCTTCCACCGGCTCTGTATACAATCTGTCTTTCAGAGACTGCACCATTTTTTCAAAGCCCTTCAAACCTTCGCCTGCGGCTGTGTAACTAAGCATCATACGATCTGCCCGGAACAGCTTCACTGACAGTTCTTTTAATTTTTCCGATAAATGTTCTTTCTCTTCTTCAAAATGTGTATCCAGCCAGTCTACCTTGCGGAAGAAATCTACGCCATTTGTCATATCTTTAAGTTTCGCTGACGGAGATGCATAAGACAATGCACGAAGTGCTGCCGTTGTATGCCCGGAAGACTGGAACTTCATCAGAAGTCTGGATTTTAACATGGCAAGGATTTCTTTCATACGCTTTGTATCATCCAGGCAGGACTCTGTCAGGATCTCACCCATCATATCAAATGCAAACGGGAGCTTGTCATATAGGGCTTTCGTTTTGATCTCAAATGTAGCTTTAAATTCCTTTTCCTTTACTTTTGTAACATCATTGTATAATTCCAATGATGTTGCAATACCACCAGTATGCATGTTAATCTCATTAAAAAGTTCTCCATATCCATGTTTCTTCGTATCGATCACGCCAAGCGCTGACTGTAAAATACCAACATACGGAAGGTCTTCCTCCTGCACATCCGACATATCAAAGAGAATATCTGCATATCCAATTCCGTTCGTTTCAATTTCATGGAAAATAACCGGCACATCCGCAAGCCTCATCTCTTCATTAATAATCGGCTGGATTTTTCTGGAAATATCTTCTCTTTTTAAAACCGGTATCTTCTCCAGATCTTCCGGCGAATCTTCTTCTGACTGGTAAGTTTCCAGTGCCTTCGTATTTACAACCAGCTGTTCCTGCTCCTCTTCACTTAAACTCTGCTTATATGATTCCAGTTTATCTTCTAATTCTTTCTCCAGTTTCGCTGTGCGTCCCTTCTCCGGTTTTACAACTACGACCGCACCATGCGTATTATCAAGGATGTATTTTTGGATCAGTTCTTCATAATACCTGGTCCCGATCTGTTCTTTCAGAAATTCAAATGTATCCAGTGCTTCAATATGCATGAACGGTTCATTGTCATCATACAGCCAGCTGTCCATCATCTGTAAGCCATACATAAGTCCTTTCGGATAATTTCCAAAATCCGCTTCACGATAACGAAATTCCTGATAATTAATCCCCGCCTCCAGCGCTTTCTTATCAATTCCGTTCTTAACAAGATCTGTAAACACCTCTTCAATCTTCGCAACAAATGCTTCCTTCTGGTCTGCATTTGCATTTTTAGAAATTACAGAAAAGATCGGCTGATAAATACCATTGTCATAAGATCCCATAATATCTTTTCCGATTCCTGCGTCCGTCAATGCCTGTTTCAGCGGTGCACCCGGCGCTGATAACAATGCATAATCCAGAATCTCAAAAGCAAGATATAGCTTCGGATCAAGACTTGTTCCAATAACTTTATTATAAGACAGGAAGGTATTCTCTTCTTCCGACTCCTCACTGCCGACAGAGTACGTTAGCTCCTTTTCAGCCATCTCTGCAAACGGCTTCTGCAGGCGGATTGCTGAATCGATCTCTTTCGCTTCAAATTTGCTCAGATACATCTCATTCAGCCAGTTCAGCTTCTCTGCCATATCCATATTTCCATACAGATAAATATAGCTGTTGGATGGATGATAATAAGTTCTGTGGAAATCAAGGAACTGTTCATAAGTCAGTTCCGGAATCACGTCCGGATCTCCACCGGATTCATTTGCATAGGATGTATCCGGAAACAATGTATTCAGTACTACCCGATCCAGCACACCTTCCGGAGAGGAAAATGCACCTTTCATCTCATTGTATACGACACCATTATACGTCAGCGGCTCATCTTTTGAAGGCATCCGGTAGCTCCAGCCTTCCTGGCAGAATATCTCCTCATGCTTATAAATATTCGGATAAAGCACAGCATCCATATAAATATGCATCAGGTTCTGAAAGTCTTTGTCGTTGCAACTTGCGACTGGATATACGGTCTTGTCCGGATATGTCATCGCATTCAGAAATGTATTCAATGATCCTTTTACCAGTTCTACAAATGGATCTTTTGCCGGGAAATTCTTTGATCCGCACAATACAGAATGTTCCATAATATGTGGTACACCGGTGCTGTCCGACGGTGGTGTACGAAATCCGATCTGAAACACTTTGTTGTCATCATCATTCTCTATTAAAAGGACTCTCGCCCCACTTTTTTTATGTCTGAGTAAATATCCCACAGAATGGATTCCTTTTAATTCCTTTGTCTGCAGTAATTCATAAGCCTTCACATCATTTTTATTCATATAAGCTCTCTTCGACTCCTTTCATTGCACACTCTATCTGATTATTATACCATCTTTTTTCTTTCTATACAAAGAAATAACAAAAGTGAGGCGATATCACCTCACTTTTCTATATCCCTTATCTGGTTTTCGTTTAATATTTGCTCAGATCACCATAATCCGGCTCTCGTGTAACCTGGCGAATCACCAGCAGTGTACCGATCATCAGCACGATAGAAACCGGCATACAGATAAATGGATTTCTCACAAATCCGGCGATTACATAAGATACGCATGAAACAATCGCTGCTGTAATCGCATACGGAAGCTGTGTCGTTACATGATTGACATGATTACACTGGCCACCCGCCGACGCCATGATCGTCGTATCGGAAATCGGTGAGCAGTGGTCTCCGCATACAGCTCCAGCCATACATGCTGAAATAGAGATGATCATCATCTGCTCATTCGTTCCCGAAAATACAGCTACAACAATCGGAATCAGGATTCCGAAAGTTCCCCATGAAGTTCCGGTTGCAAATGCAAGGAAACATCCTACCAGGAAGATAATTGCAGGCAGTAGACTTACCAGTCCTCCGGCTGCTTTTTGCATTCCATTTGCAACAAATTCAGCTGCCCCAAGGCTGTCTGTCATTGCCTTTAAAGTCCATGCAAATGTCAGGATCAGGATAGCCGGAACCATCGCCTTAAATCCTTCCGGTACACAGGACATGGAATCGCTGAAAGATAATACTCTTCGCACTGCATAGAAGATAACTGTAATAATAAATGCGAAGAAACTTCCGAGCATCAGTCCAACCGATGCATCACTTCCTGAAAATGCTTTCACAAACCCGGTTCCACTGAAAAAACCACCGGTATAGATCATTCCGATAATACAACATACGATCAATACAAGAATCGGAAGAACAAGGTCGATTACGTTTCCCTTTCCTTCTTCCATCTCATTTTCTGCTGTTGCATATGGTCTGTCTTCTGTCGTATACAGATCGCCTTTTACTGCATTTTTCTCATGCAGTTTCATCGGGCCGTAATCAAACTTCAGGACTACGATTGCTACCATCATTACAACTGTCAGGATCGCATAGAAATTATAAGGAATTGCACGGATAAAGATTGAAAATCCGTCTTCTCCTTTTACAAATCCGGTTACTGCCGCTGCCCATGAAGAAATCGGTGCAATGATACAAACCGGCGCTGCAGTTGCATCGATCAGATAAGACAGCTTTGCTCTGGATACATTATGCTGATCCGTTACCGGTCTCATAACACTTCCGACTGTCAGACAGTTAAAATAATCATCAATGAAGATCAGTACTCCAAGTAAAATTGTTGTAAGCTGTGCACCTACTCTTGTTTTAATGTGTTTACTTGCCCAACGTCCAAACGCTGCTGATCCTCCGGCTTTGTTCATCATACATACCATAATTCCAAGTACAACTAAAAATACTAAAATACCAACGTTATAGCTGTCAGACAGCACTCCTACGATACCATCCTGGAATACATGGGTGATTGTCTTCTCAAACCGGAACCCTGACCAAAAAACACCTCCGATTAAAATACCAACAAACAGGGAACTGTACACTTCCTTTGTAATTAATGCAAGCACGATTGCCACCACCGGTGGAATTAACGAATATATCGACGCATACATATCCGGTACATATTTTGCTTTTCCATCTGAAGCAAATACTGTCAGTGAACTTCCTAAAACAGATAAAGTCAACAGCATGGTTGTCATCCAGACTTTTTTTCTTCCTCTCATCTTTTTTCCTCTCTTTTCTTCCTTTTATTTGCTAAAAAAATGCCATGAACAACACATCTTTTCTGCGCGTTCATGGCATAATCGTCAATTCTCAAATATGAATTCTCTTCTTCGACTCTCATACTGTGATAGCGCTCCACATTCCTGTGACAGTACGCAACATCTTCTGTCTGCGTCCCAGAAATCAGATCCGGAATATCTGACTCCTTCGGCAAATCCCCCTTTCTGAAAGAACAGTCTTCCAAACTATCGTTCTTCCTTACTGATGAAATCCGCACCTCTATCAAGTTCTGTTATTCACATTCTCTATTTTTACATTTTTCTTCGCTGATGTCAACAACTGTTATTTTTTTATCAGCGATCGTCAAAATGTGGCAGCCATAAATGCCTGCCACATTCTTATATGCTTTATGATTTTCTTGTCAAACCTTATTCTTCTCCGTACAGAGTGATCAGTTTCTTCAGATAATCATATCTTTCCATAGCCTCAGCCTCGTTCTTAGCGAACAGTCTTGCAGCCTTCTCCGGATTAGCTCTCTTCAGGGCATTGTAACGAACTTCTCCGTCAAGGAATGCCTGATAATCTTCTTCCTTAGGCTCTTTGCTGTCCAGAGTGAACTTGTTGCCTTCTGCTGCAGGATTGAATCTGAAGTTGTTCCAGTATCCACATTCTACTGCCAACTGTTCCTCTGTCTGAGCTTTGCTCATACCTTTCTTGATACCATGGTTGATACATGGAGCGTATGCAATGATCAGTGATGGTCCCGGATAAGCCTCAGCCTCTGAAATTGCTTTAACAGTCTGGTTGAAGTCTCCACCCATAGCAATCTGTGCAACGTATACATATCCGTAGCTCATTGCCATGCTTGCAAGGTCTTTCTTCTTAGTTTCTTTTCCGCCTGCTGCGAACTGAGCTGTAGCACCAGTCTTAGTAGCTTTAGAAGACTGTCCACCTGTATTAGAGTAAACTTCTGTATCGAATACCATGACGTTGATGTCTTCACCACTTGCTAACACGTGGTCAACTCCACCGAATCCGATATCGTAAGCCCATCCGTCACCACCGAAGATCCACTGGGATTTCTTAGCAAGGAAGTCTTTGTTTTTAACAATATCTTTGCATGTGTCACAGTCACATCCGTCTAATGCTGCAACTAATTTGTCTGTAGCATCTCCGTTTGTAACTCCGCAGTTAAATGTATCCAGGTATTCCTGGCAAGCAGCTTTTGCTGCCTCTGAAGCCTTGTCGCTTGCAGCTACAGCTTCTACTTCTTCTTTCAGTCTCTTTCTAATTGCTTTCTGAGCAAGCAACATACCATATCCAAACTCTGCGTTGTCTTCGAACAGTGAGTTAGACCAAGCCGGTCCCTGTCCTTTCTCGTTGATTGTATATGGTGTAGACGGTGAAGAGTTACCCCAGATAGAAGAACATCCTGTTGCGTTAGCGATGTACATTCTGTCACCGAATAACTGAGTGATCAATTTTGCATAAGGAGTTTCTCCACATCCTGCACAAGCTCCTGAGAACTCAAGCAGTGGCTGTTTGAACTGGCTTCCCTTAACAGTGTTAGCTTTGAATTTAGCTACAACTTCTGGTTTTACTTCGATCTCACGTCCGAAGTCAAATACATCCTGTTCTTTAGCATTCTCTTCCATGTTTGCCATAACAAGAGCTTTCTCACCCTTCTTACCTGGGCAAACGTTTACACAAGATCCACATCCTGTACAGTCATAAGCTGATACAGTCATTGTGAATTTCATTCCAGGCATACCAATCATATCAATTGCTTTTGTTCCTTCCGGAGCCTTTGCAAGTTCATCCTCTGTAAGAGCTACCGGACGGATAACTGCATGCGGACAAACGTATGCACAACGGTTACACTGGATACAGTTCTCTGACTGCCATACCGGGATATCTACTGCGATACCACGTTTCTCATATGCTGCACTACCTGACGGTGTAGAACCATCTGCATAATCTGTAAATGTAGATACCGGCAGGTTATTACCCTCCTGTGCATTTACTTTAGACTGAACATTCTTAACAAATGCTACAACATCGTCTTTTCCACCTTTAACTTCCGGTGTGAATAATCCTTCGTCTTCACAAGATTTCCAAGATTCCGGAACTTCAATCTCAACAACCTGTTTTGCACCGGCATCGATTGCATCGTAATTCATCTGTACAATCTTGTCACCTTTTCTTCCGTACGTAGCTTTTGCTGCTTTCTTCATCAGATCGATTGCTTCTTCTTCCGGAATGATAGATGCCAGTTTGAAGAATGCTGACTGAAGGACTGTATTGATACGTCCGCCAAGTCCGATCTCTTTACCAATCTTGATACCATCAATTGTGTAGAATTTGATATTATGGTCAGCAATGAATGCTTTTACCTGTCCCGGTAAATGTTTCTCAAGACCTTCCATATCCCATGAACAGTTCAGAAGGAATGTTCCTCCGTCAACTAATTCCTGAACCATGTTGTATTTATTAACATAAGATGGGTTGTGACATGCTACAAAGTTTGCCTTGTGGATCAGGTAAGTAGATTTGATTGGCTTCTTACCGAAACGCAAGTGAGACATTGTAACACCGCCAGACTTTTTAGAGTCATAATCGAAGTAAGCCTGTGCATACATATCTGTATTGTCACCGATAATCTTAATAGAGTTCTTGTTAGCTCCTACGGTACCGTCAGCTCCAAGTCCCCAGAACTTACAGTTGATTGTTCCTTCTGGTGTTGTAACCAGTGGTGCACCAACTTCAAGAGAAAGATTTGTAACATCATCGTTGATACCGATTGTAAATCTGTCTTTGTCTGCGTTCTCAAATACTGCAACGATCTGTGCAGGTGTTGTATCTTTAGATCCTAATCCGTAACGTCCTCCGTTAACCGGAATTGCATCGAATTTAGATCCTTTTAATGCAGAAACAACATCGAGGTATAATGGCTCTCCCTGTGCTCCTGGCTCTTTTGTTCTGTCAAGTACATTGATGTATTTAACAGTATCCGGAATTGCATCGATGAGTGCCTGTGCGCAGAATGGTCTGTACAGACGTACTTTAACAACTCCGACTTTCTCGCCTGCTGCTGTTAAGTAATCGATTGTCTCTTCAATTGTATCACATACAGAACCCATAGCGATGATAACTTTCTCAGCATCAGCAGCTCCGTAGTAGTTAAACAGTTTGTAATCTGTTCCGATCTTAGCATTAACTTTATCCATGTACTCCTGAACGATTGCCGGCATAGCATCATAATATGGGTTACATGCTTCTCTTGCCTGGAAGAAAATATCCGGGTTCTGAGCAGAACCTCTCTGGCATGGATGATTTGGATTCAGTGCATGATTTCTGAACTCATCGATTGCATCCATATCTACCAGATCTTTCAGATCTTCGTAATCCCATGTCTCAATTTTCTGGATCTCGTGAGAAGTACGGAATCCATCAAAGAAGTTGATGAATGGAAGTTTTCCTTTTAATGCTGCACAGTGTGCAACTGGTGTTAAGTCCATTACTTCCTGTACACTGGATTCGCAAAGCATTGCAGCACCAGTCTGACGACAGGCGTAAACATCTGAGTGATCTCCGAAAATGTTCAGTGCATGACTAGCAAGTGCACGAGCAGATACGTTAAATACACCCGGAAGCTGTTCTCCAGCTACTTTATATAAGTTAGGAATCATCAACAATAATCCCTGAGATGCTGTAAATGTTGTTGTTAAAGCTCCAGCGGAAAGAGATCCGTGTACAGCTCCTGCAGCACCTGCCTCTGACTGCATCTCTGTTACCTGAACAGTCTGTCCAAATATGTTCTTTCTTCCTTCTGTTGCCCATTCATCTACATGTTCTGGCATAACAGATGATGGTGTGATAGGGTAAATTGCAGCAACTTCTGTATATGCATATGATGCATGAGCTGCAGCCTGATTACCATCCATGGTCTTCATTTTTCTTGCCATTTTTGTTGTTCCTCCTTAAATTTTGTACATATCACTGTATTTTGACGTGTATATTTATTATAGTCCGATTATATTTAAAAGTCTAGTAATTCTCTCTGTTATTTTGTTCCTTTTCCTGTACAACCTGTTCATTTTCCATTCTTTTTTGCCGGATATGCCAGAATATAATCAGTAATGCCGAAACAATTACAAGCGCTCCTGCAAGTACCTGCGATACCGGGATCGATGTGCCCGGAAACAGTAACTGATCTGTTCTGAGTCCCTCGATCCAGACGCGTCCCAGCCCATATCCGAACAGATAGACTAAGAATACCTCTCCATTAAACTTTTTGTGTCTGCGGTATAACAGCATGATGAACAGCACCATCAGACACCAGAGTGATTCATACAGAAATGTCGGGTGCACCTGAATGTATGACGTTCCATTTTTGTACTGCATATGTCTGCGCATCAACTCAGTAATATCCGACGGGCGTACTGCATCCGTCGGAAGTTTCATTGCGAATAAGCCATTCGTATATTCTCCGAAGGCTTCCCGGTTGAAGAAATTACCCCAGCGTCCGATCATCTGTCCTGCCACCAGTCCCAGGCTGGCAGTATCGAACAGTACCGCCGCCGATAATTTCTTAACTTTTGCAAATACGACAACTGTAATCACAGCTGCAATCACACCACCGTAAATCGCCAGACCGCCTTCCCGGATATTCAGGATACTTTTCAGATCATTTTTGTACATATTCCAGGAAAATACCACATAATATGCGCGTGCACCAATAATCGCAAATACGACTGCATAAAGTGTCAGATCAAAATAGGTCTCCGAATTCTGTTTCGTCCGTTTCGCTTCGGCTGCTGCGATCAGGATTCCTGCCAAAATCCCCAGACCAATAATTATTCCATAAAAAGCAATATCAAAACCGCCTATAGAAATGTGATTGCCCACATTTTTCAAGTGGATACCAAGATTGGGAAAATCAATGGTTTTATGCATGTTCTGTTTTCTTCCCTTCTTAACTTTTCCTTTTATTATTTCTCTTAAACGTTAAATCTGAACAGCATGATGTCTCCATCCTGAACAACGTAATCTTTTCCTTCCAGGCGGATCAGTCCTTTTTCTTTTGCTGCTGTATGGCTTCCGCATTCCATCAGATCATCGTAAGATACAACCTCTGCACGGATAAATCCTCGTTCAAAGTCTGTGTGGATTTTACCTGCTGCCTGCGGTGCTTTTGTTCCTTTTGTAATCGTCCATGCACGAACTTCCGGCTCGCCAGCTGTCAGATAACTGATCAGTCCGAGCAGCTTGTAGCTGGCTTTGATCAGTTTTTCCAGTCCGGATTCTGTTAATCCGAGATCCTCTAAGAACATCTTCTTCTCATCATCATCCAGCTCTGCAATCTCCTGTTCAATCTGTGCACATACAACAAATACTTCACTTTGCTCTTTTGCTGCGTATTCTCTTACTTCCTGCACGCCCTTGTTATTTGCTCCGTCATCTGCCAGATCATCTTCTGCAACATTTGCTGCATAAATAACCGGTTTGTATGTCAGAAGATTGTAGCTCTTTAACCACTCTTCCTCTTCTTCATCTTCTGCTCCGTCAAATGTCTTCGCAAGACGGTTATCTTCCAGATGTGCTTTGATCTTCTCTAACAGTGCAAGTTCTTTTGCTGCTGTCTTGTCATTTCTTGCAACTTTTGTAGTCTTTGCAATTCTACGCTCCAGGATCTCCAGATCAGAAAAAATCAGTTCCAAATTGATCGTCTCGATATCCCGCAGTGGATCTACACTTCCGTCTACATGTACAATATTGCTATCCTCAAAACATCTGACAACATGTACGATCGCATCTACTTCACGGATATTTGCGAGGAACTGGTTGCCAAGTCCCTCTCCTTTGGATGCTCCCTTAACAAGACCCGCAATATCAACAAATTCGATTGCCGCCGGAATGATCTTCTTTGTATGATACATCTCTCCCAGAACGTTCAATCTCTCATCCGGCACAGTAACGACGCCGACGTTCGGATCAATCGTGCAGAACGGATAGTTTGCGGACTCTGCTCCTGCTTTTGTTAATGAGTTAAATAATGTACTTTTTCCTACATTTGGAAGTCCTACGATTCCCAGTTTCATAATTTTATATTCTCCTTTTTTATCCTTTGGTTTCAGGATTTTTATTAATCTTTTTCTGCTATCTCATGTTCTTTCAAAATAAAAAGAAACCCTGATATAGCAATTTATAGATTATCACACCAGGGTTTCAAATTCAATGTAAATCCGCTATTTTCCCAGTAATTGTTAATGAAATCACGCATAAAATTTTATTTCCTTTCTCCCTTTAGCAGCCTTTTTCTTACTGCGAATATCTCTGGGCATACTCTTTATTTGTTCCATAACCTTTCTGGCTTCATCGTCCAACTGGGTAGCAGACATTTTCGATATCTCTTTTTGCAATTTTAGCATTTAAGGGATATCATGCTTTGTATCCTGGTATCCCTTCTCTGACACTTTTCTATATTTAGGATACGATTTTATATCCCTTTTCCACAATTTATTATTTAAGGGATATCATACTCTGCGTTCTGATATCCCTTCTCTAACTATTTATTATAATTGAGATATGATGTTGTATCTCTTTCCGCAATTATATATTAAAAAAGATACTTCAACTTAATTTCTGGTATCCCTTCCCGACAATTATACCGCAAGGGGATACAAAAGCTCATCTTGCCATATCCCTTTCCCGACAGTTCCTGCCATAGAGATATAAAAACACATCTTACAATATCCCTTCTCGGTAATTCCTGCCATAATAGATACAGCACCCAAGATTTACTTAACATCTTAATCTTAATCTTGTCCTTTATCCTTGGTCTCCATCAAGATCACGATTCCGTTCATAAAGCTAATCTTCACTTCATCTTCGATCCACTGATTGCTCACACACAGACTGTCATATGGACTCAGTATATGATCGGTGAGCGGATACTTGGCGCCCTCGATATTGAAATGATATACTTCCGCGCCAAGTGGAAATACTGAAAAGAACGGACCATACGCCTCATCTTTTTTAATCACAGTATCTCCGTCGATCAGCCGGATACGATTCTGCGGATCTAGGATCTGTGCCTCCACACCTGCCTGAAATGGAATTGCAAGCGACTGTATATTTGCCCAGAGATGATCGATCCTGCCGCCAGTTGCACCAAGAATAATCATCTCTTTGCACCCCAGTGTCATTGCGAGACGAATTGCGATTTCTGTATCTGAAGCATCCTTCACCGGATTAAATTCACGGATTGGAACATCTGTCTCGTCACGGTAATATGTGGCAATCGTCTGATCCACACTGTCAAAATCCCCTACGATATAGCTCGGCATAATCTGATGATGGTATAAAAATTCCATTCCCCGATCCACACCGATCACACATCCTGCTTCCTCCCTCAAAACAGAAAGTGTAAACTCCTCGTTCAGCTCTCCCCCGCTGACGATAACGATTTTCTTATTCATAATCCTTTAAAATCTCCATAAATTTCTTTGTATTTTCACCCGGATCTCCGCCAAATACAGCTGAACCCGCTACGATAATATTTGCTCCGGCATCCAGCACTTCACGGACATTTGTAAGATAAATACCGCCATCTACTTGAATATCCACCTGAAGTCCCTGTTCATTGATCATGGCACGGATCTTGCGGATCTTATCCAGCGATTCCGGAATGAACTTCTGACCTCCGAATCCCGGATGCACACTCATTACCAGTAACATATCCATTTTCGGAAGAAGATGTTCGATTGCTTCTGCCGGTGTTTCCGGGCAGATGGATAAGCCGACTTTCATGTTGCAGTCACGAATCTTCTGAATCGTTGCTTCCACATCCTCACATGCTTCCAGATGAATCGTTACGATATCTGCTCCTGATTTTTCAAATTCTTCGATATAGCGGATTGGTTCTTTCACCATCAAATGCGCATCCATCACCTGTCCTGTCACATCATGAATGGATTTTAAAACCGGCATTCCAAAAGAGATACTTGGCACAAACATTCCATCCATTACATCAAAATGAATATATTTTGCCCCATTGTCTTCTGTCAGTTTCATCTGTTCCCCCAGGTTCTTAAAATCTGCCGCCAAAATGGACGGTGCTAAAATGTACTCCATGTCTAATACCTCCTCTTATTCTTCAGTTCCTCATACATTTCTTTATAATCTTCATAACGGACTTCGTGGATCTTCCCGGATTCTACCGCTTCTTTTATTGCACAGCCCGGTTCGTGTATATGATCGCATCCATTATATTTGCATCCACCTTCATAAGGTTCAAATTCCGGAAAATAATATTTCAGTTCTTCTTTTTCAAAATCATTCACATACAGAGAACTAAATCCGGGGGTATCCATAATATAGGATTCCTCATCTATCGGGAACAACTCAGAATGTCTTGTTGTATGTTTTCCACGTTCGATCTTTCGGCTGATGCCTCCGGTCTCCATATTCGCTTCCGGCTGCAAAATATTAATGATCGAAGATTTACCGACTCCTGATGGTCCGGCAATCACTGTTGTCTTTCCCTGTAGCAGTTTACGGATCTCTTCGATATTCTTCTCCTCTTTTGCACTTGCAAAAACACACGGATAACCGCAGTCACGATAAATGCTTTCAATCTCGGCAATCTGTTCTTCGCAGGCAATATCTTCTTTGTTAAAGCACAGAACAACCGGTACACCTTTGCTTTCCATCATTACGAGAAAACGGTCCAGCAGATTATAGTGCGGACTCGGTTTACACACTGCAAATACGACCAGTGCTTGGTCGATATTAGCAACTGCCGGACGTATCAGTTCATTCTGACGTGGCAGGATCCGAATGATATTTCCCAGTTTTTCTTCTTTATCCAGAACTTCCAGTTCAACATTATCACCAACCAGCGGTTTAATCTTGTCTTTTCTGAAAATTCCTTTCGCTTTACATTCATAAACACCGGATTCTACTACGTGAACGTAGTAGAATCCGGCAATTCCTTTTACAATCTTTCCATTCATATTTTCTGCAATCTGTCCTTATCTGCTAGTTATCGCCCTGTTTTCCGTCATTGTTTCCACTGTTGCTTTCCGGTTTTGGTCCAAGGCTTAAGACATAGCGGATGGTTGATCCTTTGGATACTTTTCCGTAAGAAGGAGTCATGGAAATAATCGTTCCTTCTTCATAATTACTACTGTACTCGCTCCGCTGTTTGCTTGCATTCAGTCCATTCTCAGAAGCCCAACTTAACAGTTCTTCTTCATCACTGCCACTGAAATTCTGGACAGTGATCTTATCCTCCGGTTTCTTTCCTTTGCTGACAACAATATTTACTGTTGATCCGGCATTTACTTTGTTACCACTGTACGGAGACTGAGACACAACGTAGCCTTTTTCTGTCTCATCACTGTACTGGTAAGTAACCGTCCCAACTTTCAGTCCTGCTGACTTGATCGCAGACTGTGCTTCCGAATCTGTCTTGCCTACAAGACTTGGCACAGAAATCTTCTCAGAGCCTTTGCTGACTTTCATTACCACTTCCTGATCTGCGGTTACACTTGTTCCTGCTGCCGGATCTGTTCCGATAACTTCGCCCTCATCATACTGGCTGCTATATACAAACTGGGAAGATCCAACTGTAAGACCTTTTTCTTCCAGTGTGCGCTGCGCTTCGGATTCATCCATACCGGATACAGCCGGTATCTGGATCGTATCTTCTATCTTCTTTGAAGATACAACAATATCAATTCTTGTATTCTTCGCTACTTTTGTTCCGGCTTCTGTCTTCTGCTCGCAGACTTTACCTTTTTCATATTTATCAGATTCTTCATATGCGACATGACATCCAAGTCCTTTTTTGTTCAGCGCTGCTTTTGCATCTTCTTCTGTCATTCCAACAACATTCGGAACTTTTACTTTGCTGTCTGTCTCTTCTGCTGTAACTCCGGAATTAAATCCTTTGAAGATACCGGTAGCTTTGCCGATTGCAAAGACAACAACGAACAGAATAATGATCACGACAACAACCATAAGAATCTTCATAAGCTTACGCATACCTGGATTTACATCTTCGCCGCCTTTTTTCTTGCGGGACTTTTTCCGGTCATATACATCATCGTCATAATCATCGTCTCCGTAACCTTTGCTGCCATAGCCTTTGTCGTCATAATCATCATCGTAGTCTTCATCATCATAATCATCGCCATAGCCTTTGTTGTCATCGTAATCCTCGTCGTCATAATCATCATCATAACCACTACGGATATCGTCCAGTTCTTCATCCGTGATGATTACGGTGTCGGCATTGCCAAGCGGCGGGATCACTACGAAATCTCCATCCGGATCTACCAGTGAACGTTTCAGATCCTGAATCAGCTGTGTTGTATTCGGATAACGGCGTTCTCCGTTTTTCTGTGTACATTTTAAAATAATCTGTTCCAGACTGTACGGAATATCCGGAACCAGTTCTGACGGCGGTGTGATTTCCTGCTGCAGGTGTTTCATTGCAACAGATACGGTCGAATCTCCGTCAAACGGTACCTGACCGGTTGCCATCTCATACAGCGTAATACCAATCGAATAAATATCACTCTTCGCATCACTGAATCCGCCTCTTGCCTGCTCCGGTGATGTATAATGTACTGAGCCCATTGCGTTCGTACTGATCGTATTCGATGTAGTAGCTTTTGCAATTCCGAAATCTGTTACTTTAACTTTGCCGTCTCTGGAAATAATTACATTCTGCGGTTTGATATCGCGGTGAATGATATTTGCCGCATGTGCTGCACCGATACCAGTGCACATCTGTATTGCGATGCTGATAATCTCTTTGTGAGATAATCTGCCCTTTCTTTCAATATACTCTTTCAGCGTGATTCCTTCGACCAGTTCCATAACCATATAATACAGTCCCCGGTCCTCGCCTACATCATAGACATTTACAACGTTCGGGTTCAGAAGTCCCGCTGCGGACTGTGCTTCTGTCCGGAATTTACGGACAAAATTCTCATCTTCCCGATATTCTTTCTTCAATACTTTGATCGCAACATAGCGATTCAGCATCGTATCTTTTCCCTTATATACATCCGCCATTCCACCGGCGCCAATCTTGCTCAGCACCTCATAACGGTTACCCAGAAATATTCCGTCTTTTACCATACGCTCACCTCATCTGCAAGTGGCTCTGCCATAACCACCCCTATATTATCTCTCCCGCCATTACTGTTCGCTTTCTCTATCAGCATATGAACTGCCTCAACAATATCTCTGGCTCCCTTAACAATGTCAAACATGTCCTCATCTTCTACCATGTTGCTGAGTCCGTCTGTACACATCAAAATGATGTCTCCCTTTCTCAGACGATATTCATAAATATCTGCTTCTACATCTTCTTTCACACCGATCGCCCTTGTGATAATATTCTTATCCGGGTGATTCTTGGCTTCTTCTGCTTTGATTCCTCCAAGTCTTACCATCTCTTCTACAAGAGAGTGGTCTTTGGAAATCTGTTTGATCTTATCATTGATCAGATACAGACGACTGTCTCCTACATTTGAAAAATATAATGTATTACCGATAACAGTAGCAACAACCAGTGTTGTACCCATTCCTTCCAATTTCACATCCGACTGCGCTGCTTTAATAAGCTCATGATTGGCAGTTATTACTATCTCCTTAAGGATCTCTTCCGGCTTCTTAAGCACTGTCTTCTCCAGTTCTTCATGGAGTACTTTTACTGTATATTTAGACGCAAAATCACCGGCTTTATGGCCTCCCATTCCATCTGCGACTACCAGAAGATTCGGGAACGGTCCCACCGGTTTATCTGTTACATATACAAAGTCCTGATTGACTTCTCTTTTTCTACCCACATCGGTCATTGCATATATTTTCATCTAGTTCTCCTTTTTTGCGGTTTTATAACGTCGTCTTAACTGTCCGCAGGCTCCGTCAATATCTGAGCCTCTTTCTCTTCTAATAGTAACATTTATTCCGTTTTTTTCAAGTTTATTTTTGAAATCACGGGCATTTTTGCCATCCGGTTTCTTAAAATCACGTTCCCGGATTGGATTAACCGGAATCAAATTCAGATGACAGTTCCGGTTTTTTAACATCGCTGCCAGCTCCTTCACATCCTCGTCCTGATCGTTGACATCCTTTACAAGACTGTATTCAAATGTAACTCTTCGTCCTGTTTTTTCAAAATAAACGTCACAGGCTTTCAGCACGTCCGTCAGTTCATATTTATTCGCAACCGGCATCAGTTTCTTACGCTTCTCCTGATTAGAACCATGCAGAGAAAGTGCAAGTGTGATCTGCAGCCCTTCTTCGGCAAGCCGCAACATATTCGGGATGATTCCGCAGGTTGATGCCGTAATATTTCTCTGACTGATATGAAGCCCGTGTTCATCACTGATCATATGTACAAACCGTACAAAATTATCATAGTTATCTAACGGTTCGCCACTTCCCATGACTACGATATTCGATACCCGCTCCCCGGTGATCTTCTGTATCGCATAAATCTGTCGTAACATCTCTGATGCTGTAAGATTCCGTTCCAGTCCATCTATTGTCGATGCACAGAAACGACAGCCCATACGGCAGCCTGCCTGCGATGAAATACAGACTGAATTGCCATAGTTGTATTTCATCAGAACACTTTCGATCATATTTCCGTCATCCAGTTCAAACAGAAATTTCTCTGTCGGATCCATTTTGGAAATTTGTCTTTTTACAACCGAAACCTGACGGATCTCATATTCTTCATCCAACTTTTCTCTGAGATTCTTTGGAAGATTGGTCATCTCTTCAAAAGAATCCACCAGTTTTTCGTGCAGCCAGGAATAAATCTGTTTCCCGCGGAAAGACTTTGTACCGATCCGGTTCATTTCCTCTGTTAATTCTTCATAATTATAAGATGCTATATCTTTTTTACTCATGGTTCTCCCTCTGGAACATAGCTATATAAAAGCCGTCTCCAATGTCAATTCCCGGAAGTATCTGCTTCTCTTTTTGCAAATGAAATTCCGGATGTTCTTTTTGAAACCAGGCTGTATTATCTTCATTTTCAGCTTTATGAATGGTACACGTACTGTAAAGAAGCTTTCCACCCGGTTTCACATATTCACATACTACTTTTAAAATCTCTCTTTGTAATTTAACCAGCTCTTCCTGCATCTTTGGTGTCATCTTATAACGAAGATCCGGTTTACGGCCAAGAATACCAAGTCCGGAGCAAGGAAGATCCGCAATTACAATATCCGCATTTCCCACAGATTCCGGATCCTTTACCGTCGCATCCTGCACTCTGGCGCAAATGTTCGTAAGACCGCTCCGCTCTATATTTTCCTGCAACAGTTCTACTTTGTATTCCGTCAGATCTCTTGCTTCCACCATGCCCGTTCCATCCAGTTTTTCTGCAAGATGAATGGATTTGCCACCGGGCGCGGCACACACGTCGATGATCACGTCTCCGGCTTTTGGATCTGCCCATTCTGCTACCTGCATGGAGCTTATATCCTGCACATAGAATTCGCCATTCCGGAAAGTCTGTAATTTCTCCAGGTAATCATATCCGGAAATATAAAACACATCCTTCATCTGTGTTTCCGGTTCTACGATAACGCCTTCTGTCTCCAGACGCTTCACAAACTCTGTTGTGTCACCAGCTTTCGGGCTCTTGCGGATAGTTGTCTTTTTATTTTCCAGAAATGCCTTTCCCATCGTCTCTACTGTATCTGCATCGTATACTGCAAGCCACTGTTTTACAAGCCACTCCGGCAGCGAATATACAATCGACAGATAAGCTACCATATCTGTCTTATCCGGTAGCTGTATGTCTTCCCTGTTCCGGCTTATCGTCCTTAAGACGCCATTGACGAAACCTTTCAGATTCACAAATCCTCTTTTCGCTGCAACTTTCACTGCTTCATTGCAGACTGCACGATCCGGTACACTATCCATATATCGCATCTGGTAAACACTACTTCGTAGGATCGTACGGATCACCGGTTTCATTTTATTTACTTTTACTTTGGAAAACCGGTTCAGTATTGCATCAATCTCAACCATATGCTCCAGTGTTCCGTTGACGACTCTTGTAATAAAAGCCCTTTCTTTTTTATCCAGATACTGGTACTGATCCAGTACATTTTTTAAGGCAATGTGACTGTACTGCCCGTCTCTTGTGATCATAAGCAGTGTCTCAAGTATAAGTTCACGGCTGCTTACTGATGATGCCATACCTGTCCTCCTACATATCTTGTCCTATACCGATCAGTCTCTTCTAGAATTGGAGATCATGATCAGTCTTAATAACTGTAAAATTGCGGAAGCTGCTCCTGCGATATAAGTCAGGGCTGCTGCCGTCAATACTTTTCTTGTTTCTCTTACTTCATCCGGATATAACATTCCGGTATTGCCAAGAATCTTAAGTGCTCTTCTTGACGCATTAAGCTCTACCGGCAGTGTTACAATCTGAAACAATACTGCCATTGAAAATGCAATCACACCAAGATTCAGAAACAGCTGGGATGTCTGGCTGTTCATGATCAGTCCGATGATGATAAGCGGCCAGGCGATCGAACTTCCAAAATTAGCAACCGGTACAAGCGCACTACGGATAGACAGCGGTGCATATCCTCTTGCATGCTGGATCGCATGACCACATTCATGAGCTGCAACTCCGATTGCTGCAACCGATGTCTGCTGGTAAGTTGCATCGGATAAACGAAGTACTTTTGATCTCGGATCATAATGATCCGTCAGATTACCTGCGACATATTCCACTCTTACATCATAAATACCTTCTCTGTGAAGAAGCGCTTCTGCCGCTTCTTTTCCTGTCATTCCCGAGTGACTGCGCACGCGGGAATATTTTGAAAAAGTCGAATTCATCTTTGCCGAAGCAAGAAGACAAATAACAACTCCGATCATTACAAGGATATATGTTGGATCATAAAACATTGGATAATACATAGTAATTCCTCCTTAAAATTAAAGAACCGTTCCTGTTTCCATCTGATATCCCCTCAGAAATGCTGCTGCATCCATTCTCTTTTTCCCTGGGATCTGCAGTGCAGTGATCTTCAGAAGTCCGTCTCCTGTCTGTACAAAGAATCCGTCTTTTGCGACTTCTACTACTGTACCGGCAGCCTTATCTGTCTGCCCTTCTGCTACTTCTGCTTCCCAGATCTTCATTCCTTTATCATTCTCATTCCATCTCGTATACGCACTCGGCCATGGATTCAGTCCACGGATCAGTCTCTCAATTTCTTTTGCAGACATCTTCCAGTCAATCTTCCCCATGTGCTTATCGAGCATTTTCGCATAAGCGGTCGGGCTATCACCCTGTTTTTCAGGCGTTACCGTTCCGGCTTTTAATGCATCTAATGTCTCTACGCATAACCGTGCTCCGGCTTCTGCCAGTTTATCATGCAGACTTCCGCCCGTCTCTTTCTCATCCAGCGGAATCTCTACTTTCAATAACATATCTCCGGTATCCAGCCCTTCATTCATCTGCATGGTCGTTACACCGGATACTTTTTCTCCATTGATCACTGCCCACTGGATCGGTGCAGCGCCGCGATAACTCGGGAGCAGCGAAGCATGCACATTCACGCATCCGTACGGTGTCATTTCCAGTATCTCTTTTGGTAAAATCTGACCAAATGCAATAACCACCATAATATCTGCATTGTATTTTCTTAATTCTTCTATACATTCCGGCTCGCGGATTCTCTTCGGCTGATAGACCGGAATATTGTGGGCAACTGCCACTTCTTTCACCGGTGTATACTGCATCTTGCCGCCGCGTCCCTTTGGTTTATCCGGCTGCGTTACGACAAGTGCCACTTCGTGTCCCGCTTCAATGAGTGCCTCTAATGTTCCTACGGAAAAATCCGGAGTCCCCATAAAAATGACTTTCATTAAACTTCCTCCTCATATGGCTCCACATCGTGAAGTCCGCCTTCCACAAGGTCAACATACATCTTACCATCCAGATGATCGATCTCATGGCAGAAAGCTCTGGCAAGAAGTTCTTCTCCTTCCAGTACGATCTCTTCCATGTCTTCGTTCAGTGCTTTTACTTTGACATAATTCGGTCTTGTCACAAGTCCTGCTTTTCCCGGAACACTTAAGCATCCTTCTTCTCCGGTCTGCTCACCGGAAGTCTCCAGAATCTCCGGATTAATAAGGACGATCGGTCCTTCACCGATATCAATTGTTACAATTCTCTTTAAAATACCGACCTGCGGTGCTGCAAGACCAACTCCCATTGCCTCATACATCGTATCTAACATATCGTTGATCAGAATCTTTGTACGAAGTGTCATCTTCGTTACTTCTTTACATGGTTTTGTCAGGACCTCATCGCCTAACTCACGGATTTTTCTAATTGCCATCTCTCTTCTCTCCTGTTTACATTGTACTCATTGGGTTAAAATCAAATTGAATCCGAAGGCTTCGAAAGCCTGAATTCATCTCTATATACTGTTCCATAAGATCTTTTGCTTCGATCAGGAATTTGTATTCTTCACTTTTAATATAGATAAGCTGCCGGTATCTGTCATTTACTTTTTCAATAAACGGAGCAGTCGGTCCGATGATCGCCAGTTTCTTCTGCCGGTTGAGCCGCTCTGTAAATTCTTTTAAATATCCTGCCGCTTTCTTCAGATGCTCTTCTTCACTTCCACTCATCCAGACTGCAAGAAGCTGATGCACCGGTGGATACCCCATCAGACTCCTGTAGTTGATCTCTTCTTCATAAAAGCCATCATAATCCTGAGCTGCCGCTCTCTGGATACTGTAATGCTCCGGGCTATACGTCTGTATGACAACTTCGCCTCCGGCGGATCCCCTGCCTGCTCTGCCGGCTGCCTGCGTCAACAGCTGGAACGTACGTTCTGCCGACTGATAGTCATTTGAATACAGTGACAGATCCGCTGCCAGCACACCTACCAGTGTCACCTCCGGGAAATCATGTCCTTTGACGATCATCTGTGTACCGATCAGAATATCTGCTTCATGGTTTGCAAATGCAGCCAGGATCTTCTCATGTCCGTCCTTTGATTTTGTTGTGTCCAGATCCATCCGAAGCACGCCAGCCTGCGGAAACATCCTTTTTATCAGTTCCTCGATCTGCTGTGTACCTGCTTTGAAGCCTCCGATATAACCGGAACCACATTCGGGACACCGGTTCATCTGTTTCGTCTCATAGCCACAGTAATGACAGACCAGTTTTCCTCCGCGGTGTGCCGACAGCGACACATCGCAATGAGGACATTTTACTACATATCCGCAGGACCTGCAAGAAACGAATCCCGCATAACCGCGCCGGTTCAAAAACAACATGATCTGCTGATGCTTCTGTAAACGGTCTTCGATCAGTTCTTTTAAACGGTCGCTGATAATGGAACGGTTTCCTTTTTTTAATTCTTCCCGCATATCCACGGTATATACGCTTGCCAGATTTTGTCCCTTCGCTCTTCTGGTAAGTTCCAGCAATGTGTATTCTCCCTGCTTCGCCTTAAAATAAGCATCCACGGAAGGAGTTGCTGAACCGAGCACGACACTCGCTCCTTCCATCGTCGCTCTTGCAACTGCTGTCTCTCTGGCATGGTACCTTGGCACCTGCTCACTTTTGTAAGCCGATTCCTGTTCTTCATCAATCACGATCAGTCCCAGATCAGAAAATGGTGTAAACAGTGCCGACCTTGGTCCGATCATCACATCGACTTCTCCACGTCTGATCCTCTCTAACTGATCAAAACGTTCTCCCGGTGACAATCTGGAATTGAGAATAGATACCCTGTCGCCAAATCTTCCATAAAATCGCATTACCGTCTGATAAGTAAGTGCAATCTCCGGAATCAGCACAATCGCCTGTTTTCCCATTTTTACGACCTGTTCGATCATTTCCATATAGACTTCTGTCTTACCACTTCCGGTAATTCCATAAAGGAGATATGTCTTTCGTTTTCCTGCCTGATAATCCTGCACGAAAGTACGGATCGCTCTCTCCTGCTCTTCGGTGTAAACGATCTGCTTTCCAGTCTTTTTCTGATAATCGACCGGATTACGCAGCATATCTTCATATTCAACAGTAAGAATCTTCTGTTCTTCCAGCGTGCGGATCACGGTACCTGTCACATTCAGTTTCTTCGTCAGCAGTTCGTATTCCTGTACCGGCTGATCCAGAAGTCCTGCCAGCAGTCTGGCTCTTGCTTTCTGGTTCTTATGCAGATAAATATCCAGCTGACGCTTTCCGGCTTCTTCGTCTAAAAGCAGGTGCACCGTGCGCTTCTGCCGGATCTTCTCTTTCTTTTTTACAGGAAGAACCGTCTTCAGCGCCTGGATCATCGTTCCGCCGTAGTGCTCCTTCATCCATGCCGCCAATGCAACCAGTTTCCCCTCAATTGCCATACTTTCTTTCGCTTTTCCTGTAATCTCCTTGATCTTTGCCGGATCATAATCTGTCTTTTCCGAAAACGCGATAACATAGCCGTGTGTTTCTTTGTTGCCTCTTCCAAACGGAACAACAACTTCTGTTCCAACCTCAAGCATCCCTTCTAACCGGGAAGGGATGCTATATTGAAATACTTTATCTAATTTTTCATGCGTGATGTCTATGATAATATCAGCGTACATCTTGCTCCTTTATTTTTGTTCTTCTAATACTTCACGGATCAGCACACGATCATCCATATCATATTTTACGCCTTTGATCTCCTGATACGTCTCATGTCCCTTTCCGGCAATGATGATGACATCTCCCGGCTGACCATGTTCGATTGCATAACGGATTGCTTCTTTTCTGTCACAGATTGCTATATATTTGCCGTCTGTTTTCTTCATACCTGTAATAATGTCATCGATAATATCCTGTGGCTCTTCAAAACGTGGATTATCCGATGTAATGATTGTGAAATCAGATAATTTACCGGAAACTTCTCCCATCTCGTAGCGTCTTGTCTTGGAACGGTTTCCACCGCAGCCAAATACGGTTACAAGACGTCCCGGATTGTAATCGCGCATCGTATTTAACAAACTTTCCAGACTCATTGCATTGTGCGCATAGTCGATCATCAGCGTAAAATCATCCGCAACTTTGATCATTTCTACACGTCCTTTGACTTTTGCAGCCTTTAATGCCTTCTTAATATCTTCCTCCGGTACTCTGAAATGTCTGCATACTGCAATTGCCGTAAGAGAATTGTATACGCTGAATTCTCCCGGAATGTCTACTTCCACATCCATGTCCAGAAGTCCGGTTACATGATAATGCATGCCAAGGTATCCTGGTCTTGAAACGTGTTTCACATCTACTGCTCTTAAATCTGCTTCCTCTGAAAATCCGAACGTCTCCACGCGGCATGTTGCATTTTTAAATACATCCTTGTACCACTTGTCATCTACATTTGCAATTCCAAGATTACACTGGGTAAATAAAATACCTTTGCAGCGTTTGTAATCTTCAAAATCTTTGTGCTCATTCGGTCCGATGTGGTCTTCTCCAAGGTTAGTGAATATACCAATCTCAAACTGGATTCCTGCGGTACGGTGAAGCATCAATCCCTGTGAAGAAACTTCCATTACAACACTGTCACAACCTGCCTCTACCATCTCTGCAAAATATTTGTGGATTGTAAAGGACTCCGGTGTTGTATTATTCGCCGGAATTGTCTTGTCTCCAATAACTGCCTCAATCGTTCCGATCAGTCCGACATTATGTCCGGCTGCTTCAAGAATAGACTTCACCATATATGTTGTCGTTGTCTTTCCTTTTGTACCGGTAATTCCGATCACATGCAGTTTTTCTGCCGGATATCCAAAATAAGCCGCTGACATCAGTGCCAGCGCATATCTGGTATCATCTACATGGATAACAGTCACTCCTTCCGGTGCTTCTACCGGCTTTTCTACGATCACTGCTTTTGCGCCTTTACCGGCGACTTCTTCTACATAAGTATGTCCATCCGATACAGCTCCGCTAATACATACAAATACACTGCCTTCCGTCACTTTGCGCGAATCGTTGACAAGTTCTGTCACTTCGATCTCATCACTTCCCTGACGGACTTCATATTCCAAACGTTCCAATAAACTGGTTAATTTCATGCGTCGTGCCTCCTGCATCATTTCATTCATTTTTTTTCGTAATCTTTATTATAAAACATTTTCCACTACAGTACAAGAACTGCTCCGGGATAATTTTCCTGTCCATCTTCCTGCAAATGTGTTATAATCTTTTGCAGAAACAATATACAAGAAAAGGGGAATCAACTTATGAAAGCTTATGAAAGATTATTAAAGTACGTTGTTGTCCGTACACCTAGTGATGAGAACAGTGACACTGTTCCGTCTTCCACATGTCAGTTTGACCTTGCAAGAATTCTGGAGACAGAGATGAAAGAACTTGGTCTTGTAGATGTTTATCTGGACGACCAATGTTATCTGTATGGAAAACTTCCGGCAACAGCTGGATATGAAGACAAACCGAAGATCGGTTTCATCGCTCATATGGATACCGTATCTGATTTCTGTGACCACGATATCACACCAGTTATCACAGAGAACTATGACGGACAGGATCTTAAACTTGGGGATAGCGGTCTTGTCTTAAGTGTGCAGAACTTTCCACATCTTACAAGCCTGAGAAAGGACGTACACTGATTACAACAGATGGTACAACCGTTCTCGGTGCCGACGATAAAGCCGGAATCGCCGAGATTCTTACAATGATCGAATATCTGAATGAAGAAAATATTCCTCACGGGCCGATCCGTGTTGCATTTACTCCGGATGAAGAGATTGGAACCGGCGCTTCTCATTTCGATGTAGAACGTTTTGATGCAGACTACGGTTACACACTGGACGGAGACACAGAAGGTGAAATCCAGTATGAAAACTTTAACGCATGCAAAGCTGATTTCGTAATCAAAGGATTCAACGTACATCCGGGATCTTCCAAAGATACAATGATCAATGCGAGTCTTGTAGCTATGGAGATTAACAATGCACTTCCTTCTATGGAGACACCAAGAGGAACTGAAGACTACGAAGGCTTCTATCACCTCGTAAGTATGAAAGGTGAAGTTGGAGAAGCAGAGCTTCATTATATTGTCAGAGATCATGACAAATTACTTTTTGAAGCTAAGAAGAAAACACTCCGCCTGATTGAAAAAAATCTGAATGAAAAATGGGGCGAAGGCACTGTTACTCTCACGATCACAGAGCAGTACCGCAACATGGCTGAGATTATTGAGACATGCATGCACCTGATCGACAATGCAAAACAGGCATGTGAGAATGCAGATGTGACACCGCTTGTAATGCCAATTCGTGGTGGTACAGACGGATGCCAGTTAAGCTTCAAAGGACTTCCTTGCCCGAACCTTGGTACCGGTGGACATGCATACCATGGACCGTACGAGCACATCACAGTCGAGGGTATGGATCAGACAGTTGACGTAGCTGTTGAAGTTGTAAAATTATACGCGAAATAAATCTATCTGTATTTATATTAAGGGCTATTGCACTAACGTGCGATGGTCCTTTTCTCTTAATTCATTGTAATTGCTTTGTCGCCATAAATCGAGCAGATTAACTTCTGCTCGACTTCGTATAAACAAAAAGAACCATCTGTTACGACAGTTCTTTTTTTAATTTATATAATATTCTACAGATCAATATCCGGCAATTCTTCCTTGAAGCCTTCTCCTACGACTTCATTGGATTCCATAATAATGGTAAATGCTTTCGGATCTAACTCATGTACAAGTTTCTTAATTGAATACATCTGCTTGTTGTTGCATGCACACATAACAACATCTTTATTTGCTTTGGAATAACTTCCCATACCTTTTAAGATTGTGGAACCTCTTCCTGAATATGCATCAATCTCTTTTGCAAGCTCTTCTCCACGTTCTGTTACAATCAGTGTCATCTTTCCTTCATCAATACCATACATAATGCGGTCCATTACAGTTGCCATCAGATAAGTAACGATCACACCATAGATCAGTCCGTCTACGTCTTTGAATACGATAACTGTTCCGAGGATGATTGTTGTAATATCAAGTACAAATGTGATCACGCCCAGTGTCATGTGCGGTTTTACCTGTTTAATAGAAACGCTGATGAAATCCTGTCCGCCTGTGGAAGAACCGCGCATGAAAATCATCGCATAACCGATTCCACAAAGCACACCCATACATAATGCTGCCAACAGTCTGCTGCCGTTATATACCGGAAGCAGCGGTGCTACATAGTCCATTAAAAGAGATGAAATGATCGTTGTTTTTACTGAAACAAAGAAAAACTTCTTTCCAAGGAATTTATAACATAAAATTGAAACCGGGATATTTAACAAAATTGTACCGGCTCCAACCGGGATACCAAACAGGTGATATAAGATAATCGCGATACCAGAAAATCCTGCTACCGGAAAATTCGCATTTAAAGCAAAATTGTAAATACCGATTGCAATGATCATACCCGCTACAATATCCACCAAAACATCAATCATCAATTCTTTCCAGTTCATTTTTTTCATTTTGATAACCTCCCATCTGAATTTATATCTTTCTTCCATACGTCAAAACGACAAAAAAACAGCTGCAAACTATAAAAATATAATTCGCAACTGCTCTTATGTTTCACATTATATCCCTGGATTTTAACTTTGTCAACACCCTGTTTTGAATATTTTCATTTCAGAGTTTCCTCTTCCATCCTCTGCAATCTTCGTGCCAGACAGGCATTTACTGATTGATCCGGTCTGTAACTTTAATATCTGCGAAAGATGTCATCTCCCAGTCATTTCCATTTTTCTCAAGCACATAGGTACACTCCTGTGTCATAAGCTGCAGCGGTTTACCTGCCACCTGCACATAATAAGTCTCTCTTGTAGAAATCTTGCACTTATTCTTACCGCTGTATTTTACATCTGTCAGTTCATAAGAATCCAATTGTTCAGAAATTTTACGCTGAACATATTTCTCCTGTTCTTTATAAATCGGGCTTCCATTCTTCAGATATCCGGAAATCTCTGAAAAATCATTTGTATTCATTGCTTCTGCAAAATTCTTCAGATAACCTTCCACAACCGCCTCCGGTCCATCCTTATAAATATCTGCACTCTTGGCGCTTAACAATACATTCGGTGTATAGCTGTATTTGCAGGAGCCGCCATATTCCACACTCTTATATCCTGCTTCGATATCTGCTTTACTTTCCAGCTTCATGTCAGATTTGTCTTCAAACTCAACCATGTAAAGCTGTTTTTCCATTTCATAAACTTGATCGTAAATACTCTTCATGCCATTTACATCTGTAACACTATAATAAGCTCCACCAGTCTGTTCCGCAATATATCTTGCATCATTGTAATCATAACCTCCGATTCCGATAATAAAAATCGGTACATGATAACGGTTTGCTGTCCGGATCACGGTATCCGGGCTGCAATTACTGTGATTATCCTGTCCGTCAGTAAATGCGATCACGCATCTGGCTCCATTCTGTGCCGCAACACGTTCTACGGAAGTATATAAAGCATCGTACAGGCTGGTCTCTTCTTCTGTCTGCAACTGGTTAATACAGTTCACAAGATCGCTGGCATCATCGGTAAATTTCCGTTCCAGGCGGACTCCTGTAGAGAATGATGTAAGTTCCACTTTGTCTCCGGCGTCAAACTGCACACTGTTTACAAAATCTGACATGATCTGTTTTGCTTCATCCAGCGGTCCACCATCCATACTTCCGCTGACATCTGCAACCATATCTACCTTCAGCGCTTCTTTTTCATTTAACTGTCCGGTAACTGTCCGGCAGAAGTAATTATCTGCTTCACATATTTTGCATTTGCATCTTTTTTCTTAATATAGAAAAGCGAATTACTGAGCTTCTTCGGTACTTCTCCGGTATTGCCATCTTTCACACTCAGATACAGACGGATCTTCGGAAATGCAGACGCATCCACCTGCTGAACTGTAACATCCAGCGGATTCTTCGGATCGATATACAGATAGATTGCCTGATCCATCTTTGCAAATGTTTTCTGGATAGATTTGTAATTTCTCGTCTTTTCTTTTGTCAGGCTCTGAATCTCTTTTAAAATCGTCTTATAACTGCTTACTTCTTTGGACGATGCCTCGGAAAGATCTACATTTTCATACATAGATACCTGATCAGAAATATATTGGTCATCTGCGCTTTTTAATGCTTCCAATGCTTTCACAGCATTCTTATAAGTTGTCTGTGTCTTTTTGCCTTCTTTTTTCTTAATTGCACTGCGACATTCTTTTAATGCACTTTCATATGTGCTGTAACTTTCAGAATCCAGATCATACTGTTTCTTCTCTTTCTCCATCTCTGACAGTTCTGACGCACAGTCCTGAAATGCATCCACACCTTTTTTAAGTTCTTTCAGTTCTTTAACAACAGCTCTTTTACCGCCAAAATCCAGTACACCAAGATTCTCCCATTCTGCTGCCAGCCTTGCTTCTTCCGACTGATAATCTTCAAGACCGGCTTTCTCAATCTTTGACACTGCACTGTTCTTCTGCCATGCAAGACCAACCGTCCCATATAATAAGCCGCCACCGATAATAAATACAACTGCTGCGATAACCGCTGCAATAATAACTGTCTGATTCTTCTTCGGTGATGCCGGTGTCTGTCCGGATGTTGTTCTTCCACCTGCTGGTGGTATCTGTCCGGATGCCTGTGTATTTCCCGGATTCTGTACGGTTTTCTCCGGCTGTACCGGTTCTACCGGTGCACCACATTCCGGACAGAATCTGGCACCCTTTTCCAGCTCAGAGCCACAATTTGCACAAAACATTGTTATTCCTCCTCCAATCTCATTCCTTCTGCGATTCCTTTCGCATCTGCTTCTGCCCATTCCTTTGCCAGCGTTCCATCTGCTGCCAGCTTACGCATCTTTGGTACAGTATGGAAACCATGCTCCACGATCATTCCCGGTACCGCAACATTCGATGCGCCCCTTAATACGCCGTAATAATCACCATTATTTCCACGACGGGCACAGACCGTTCCTTCTTTATCCACACTGTCATTATAAGCATCTGTCCAGTTCAGTATATCATCTTTTCCACTTACTGTGTGAAACTTTTCCTGTGTGCTGATTCCTAATTTTGCATTGGAAACTGCCAGACTGGTTCCGATTGCATTTGCCACACTAAGTGCCTGTTTACTTTCCATTGCAACAGTATTAACAATCACAATTGGCTTTGTAATGCCAATTGGCTGTCTGTTCGTATCCACACCGTTGGCATGTTCCAGATTAGCATTCGTATGGAGTGAAATAAAGAGATCCATGCCTTTTGCCGCCTCACCGCGCAGGCTGATTTTTCCGGAATCCAGTGCCAGATTCTCGTATCCGTTGATACAGATATTGCCGCTGGTACGTGTCAAATGTACAATCACCCCATATCGTTCTTCCAGTATCTTTTTCAGTTCTTTTGCCACCTGCAATGTAAAATTGCCTTCACAGTAAACAACTTTTCCGTTTTCATAGACTTCATTCTTTTTTGAATAATGCCCCGGATCAATACAGATCTGTATCTTTTTCTGTCTTTTTATTATTTTCTGCTGTTCTTTTGCTTTCTGTTTTTTTTCTTCTTCCTGCTTTTTTCGTTGCTCCATTGCTTCTTTTCTTTCCTGTGCCGCTTCTTTTTGCTTTTCTATTTTCTGTGCTTCTTCATTCTCTCTTATTTTCATCTGTCTCATATAGCTTTTAACTCCACATAGTCCGATCACAAGCAATAACATTCCCACTGCTGCAAAAATCTTTTTTCTCATCATTTTTCTTTTTCCCGCTTTTCTTCCATATTACTGCCGCGGATCACGGCTTCTTCTCCATATCTTCCACGTATTTCCTTTAAAGCCTGCTCCAGCTTTGCTTTCTTTTCACTGGCTTTCTTCCTTTTCTCCATCTCCGGCTGTACTTCAAATATGGTAAGCTGTTCTGGTGCAAACGCATCCGTCAACTTGGAACTTCGGATTCCCAGCAGACGAATGGGTTGTTTTTTCCACATTTCCCGGAATAATTCTGCTGCTGTCTCGTAAATTCTGGCATCCTCATTGGTTGCTCTCTCCAGCTGTGTCTGGTGGGAACTATTTTCAAAATTATAATACTTAATCTCCACACTGATCATTCCGGCTTTCTGCCCAGCTTTCCTGAGTCTCCTTCCTACGCTTCCTGCCAGTTTTCCCAGCACTTCACACGCCTCTTCTTCTGTCTTTGCATCCTGCGGCAGTGTAATAGAGTTGCCGATTCCTTTTGCCTCCTGACGTACCGGTTCTACCGGCGAATTGTCCATACCATTGGCAAATTCCCATAGTTTGCGCCCGTGGCTTTTCAGATGTATCTCCAATAGTTCCGGATTCATCTGTGCCAGATCTCCGATCGTGCGGATCTCCAGCTTCTGTAAATATTCCACACTCGACCTGCCCGCCATAAAAAGTTCTCCAATTGGAAGTGGCCACATTTTCTCCTTAATCTCATCCGGAAATAGCGTATGTACTTTATCCGGTTTTTCAAAATCCGATGCCATCTTTGCCAGCAGTTTATTTTCCGATATTCCAACATTCACAGTAAATCCAAACTGTCTGCGGACTTCATTTTTAATCTCTAAAGCGCCTTCCATCGGTGATGAAAAACGCGGCGCGATCTCTGTAAAATCCATATAACACTCATCTACGCTGACCTGTTCGATCTGATCCGTATAACCGCGCAGAAATGTCATCAATTTTCTGCTGTAATCCGAATAAAGTCTGTGATCCGGCGGTGCGATCACAAGATTCGGACACTTACGAATGGCATCCACAACGGGTTCCCCTGTGCGGATGCCATACTTCTTAGCGGAAATGGATTTGGCAAGCACGACTCCATGTCTGGAAGCTCTGTCGCCTCCGATGATAGCCGGTATCTTACGCAGATCCGTCTCCGCTCCATTCTTCAATTGTTCCACTGCACTCCAGCTTAAATACGCAGAGTTCACATCTATATGGAAGATTATCCATGGCATCTTATCGCTCCTTATAAGTCAGACTCTGGTACCACCTGCATATATTCCTGAATATGCGCAGCAAGTTTTTCATTCTCAACATCAATCACAATAGTCTCACCTGCCCGGATCTCACCTTCCAGCATCAGTTTTGCTGCCAGTGTCTCAACATGCTTCTGCAAATATCTTTTCAGCGGACGTGCTCCGTAAGTCGGATCGTAACCACCTTCCACTACATAATTCTTTGCAGCTTCTGTCAGGGAAAGGGAAATCTCTTTGTCTGCCAGACGTCTGTTTACATCTTTTACAAGTAAGTCAATTATATGATAAATGTTATCTTTGTTCAATGGTTTGAATAAAATCGTCTCGTCCAGACGGTTCAAAAATTCCGGTCTGAAATGTGCACGCAGGTCATTCATAACCATTTCCTGTGCTTCTGGTTTGATCGTTCCATCTTCATTAATTCCATCCAGCAGATACTGGGAACCAATATTGGATGTCATGATCAGGATTGTATTCTTAAAATCTACAGTACGTCCCTGGGAATCCGTAATACGTCCATCATCCAACACCTGCAATAATACATTAAATACATCCGGGTGTGCTTTTTCAATCTCATCAAACAGTACAACTGAGTAAGGTTTTCTTCTGACAGCTTCGGTAAGCTGGCCACCTTCATCATATCCGACATATCCCGGAGGCGCTCCGATCAGTCTGGATACGGAATATTTCTCCATATACTCACTCATGTCGATACGCACCATGTTATTCTCATCATCAAACAGGCTCTCTGCAAGTGTCTTTGCAAGTTCTGTCTTACCGACTCCGGTAGGTCCAAGGAACAGAAACGAACCAATCGGTCTGGTTGGATCTTTAATTCCGGCTTTGGATCGGATGATTGCTTCGGTTACAAGTTCCACACCTTCATCCTGACCAATGACACGTTTATGCAGCTCATCTGCCAGATGCAGTGTCTTGCTTCTCTCGCTCTCATTTAATTTGGCAACCGGAATACCTGTCCACCGGGATACGATCTTCGCAATCTCATCATCGGTAACACTTTCATGTACCAGATCGCGGTCTTCATCTTTTACTTTAGCTTCTTCATCTTCCAACTGTTTCTTCAGTTGTGGCAGCTTACCATACTGCAGTTCTGCAGCCTTCTCCAAGTCATAAGAATGCTGTGCTTTCTCAATCTCTTTGTTGATCTGCTCAATCTCCTCACGGATCTTCTGCACACGTTCAACGCCGACTTTCTCATTGTCCCACTGTGCTTTACGACTTGCAAATTCTTCTCTGCGCTCTGCCAGTTCTTCCTGCAGATGTACAAGTCTGTCCTGGCTCAACCGATCGTCTTCCTTCTTAAGAGCTGCTTCTTCTATCTCAAGCTGCATGATCTTACGCTGTAATTCGTCCAGTTCTGCAGGCATGGAATCTAGTTCTGTCTTGATCATGGCACATGCTTCATCTACAAGGTCGATCGCTTTGTCCGGCAGAAAACGGTCGGAAATATAACGATCTGAGAGTGTTGCTGCTGCAACAAGTGCTCCATCTGTGATCTTCACTCCATGGAATACTTCATATCGTTCTTTCAGTCCACGCAGAATGGAAATTGCATCTTCCACTGTCGGCTCTTCTACCATAACCGGCTGGAAACGACGTTCCAGTGCCGCATCTTTTTCAATATACTGACGATACTCATCCAGTGTTGTTGCACCGATACAATGCAGTTCACCTCTGGCAAGCATTGGTTTTAACATATTTCCTGCATCCATTGCACCGTCCGTCTTACCGGCACCGACAATCGTATGCAACTCATCAATAAACAGGATAATTCGTCCATCGCTGTTTTTTACTTCTTCCAGAACTGCTTTCAGACGTTCCTCAAATTCTCCACGATATTTAGCACCTGCTACAAGTGCTCCCATATCTAGTGAGAAAATTGTCTTGTCTTTCAGTCCTTCCGGTACATCACCACGGACAATTCTCTGTGCAAGTCCTTCCACAACTGCTGTCTTACCAACACCTGGTTCACCGATTAGAACCGGATTGTTCTTCGTCTTACGTGAAAGGATACGGACTACATTACGGATCTCAGAGTCACGTCCGATCACCGGATCCAGTTTCTGCTCTCTTGCCCGTTCTACCAGATCAGAACCATATTTATTCAACGTATCATAAGTATCTTCCGGGTTATCACTTGTTACCCTCTGATTGCCTCTCACAGTAGATAATGCTTGCAGGAATCCTTCCCGGCTGATACCCATCTCACGAAGCAGTGCCTTCATATCTTTACTTGCATATTTTATAATAGCGAGGAAGAGATGCTCAACAGAAACATATTCGTCTCCCATCGGTTTTGCCTCATCCTCTGCGTGGATCAGAACATTATTCAGATCCTGTCCTACATACTGTCTTCCACCCTGTACTTTCGGGCGTTTTGTAATCGCCTCTTCCACGCGATTAATAATAAGGTTCTTATCGAGCCCCATCTTTTCCATCAATTTCGCGATCAGGCTGTCATCCTGTGTTAATAATGCATAAAGCAAATGCTCCTGTGCAATCTCCTGGTTGCCATAGTCAGATGCAATGCGTTCACAGTCTTGCACAGCCTGCAATGATTTCTGTGTAAATTTATTTATATTCATAAAGACAACCTCCTTCTTGCTCTTGTTCTACTTGCAATATAACAATACAACACTTTATTAGCACTGTCAAGAGGCGAGTGCTAATTTTGAATATTTTCATTTTCACTCTCACTTACCACTGATCATTCAACAGAAAATCTGCCAGATATTACTTTTTTTCAGCCAAATTATTCTTCGTAAGTAAATATATAGGACTCATATCCGTTAATAATAACCGTATTCTTATATTTCGTAACTCTTGGTTTTCTTCCATAATTTAGATGCACATGTCCGTGAAGATGGTATTTCGGCGAATATTTTTCCAAAAGCTCCTTAAATACTTCAAATCCCTGATGTGCGGCTGATTCTTCATCATTGATCCCTTTCGTCGGTGCGTGAGTCAACAGAATATCAAATCCTTTTTTCTGTCTCATTTTCAACCACATTTTCTGCACTTTGCGCTTCATTTCTTTCTGTGTGTATTGATGGGATCCGCCATTGTACCAACAAGATCCGCCAAGTCCCAGAATCCTTATCCCTTTATATTCATAAATCTGGTTTTCAATACAAATACAGCCTTCTGGTTCTTTTCTTTCATATATCCCATCATGATTTCCATGAATATATAATAATGGGCAATGGGCCATTGTCACTAAAAAGCTAAGATATTCTGGTTTCAAGTCCCCGCAGGACAGTATAAGATCAATATCCTTTAATTTATCCGGCGTATAATAATCCCAGAGACTTCTGGATTCTTCATCTGCTATTACGAGTATTTTCATACGTTTTTCTACAACCCCTGCAATTTCAGAAGTTCTCCTACTCCTTCCTCTAATTCTGACCGTTCCGGTATGCTTCCTATTACGTTCTCATAGAGCCAATCCATCGTAACCAATTCTTCAACATCTAATATTTCTCCGGCAGTTCCATGAATTTCCCCATTTTGATCACATAATTCTCCTTCAAATGGATGAAAGCTTCCGTCTGCAATAAACTGGGCAAAGCTCTCTGCCATACGTTTTACTCCGCCCGGAACTCTTTCAGAACAGATTAATTCTATCACTCCTGCAGACAATCCCCACCAGTAGTTCAATGTCTTTTTATCACCATATGCAAGCGGTTTCCATGATCCCTCCAGAATATACTGCATGATCCGTTCATAAAAATTCCCCCAGTTTACAATACTGGTCGCGATTCTTGTGATTTCTCCTTTATCTTGAAAATATAATCCGTATGGACTTTCTGTTCCTTTTTTACTAATCATTTCTTTTGCTGAAATAATCTTCAAATCCTTCTTTTCTTCTTCAGATCTGGAATTTTTTACTCCTGTCCAGATTAGTTTTACCTGGGCTCCCGGCTGCATCATCTGAACACCGATTGAAAATGCATTGACATTCGCAATAGTTCCATACATCGGATAATCCTCTTCATAGCCGATCACGCTGTCTCTATCTGCCGCTGCTCCCGCTATAAGTCCCAGTAAAAATTTAATTTCATAATTTCTTGTCAGATATGTTCTTACAGATTTGTATGGGAAATTCAAAGAACAATTAAAAATATAAATGTCCGGATGTTGCAAAGCGACCTGCACCGATGCCTGCATCAACGTTGCGGCTGTAGTAAAAATCACCGTATTTCCATCCTCGATCGCCGCCTCAAGCACTTCACTTCTTGCTGTCTGCGACTGGATATTCTCATATACACTGGTAATTACTCTTCCACGAAATGAATCCTCCAGCTGTTGTCTCCCTAGTTCATGCGCATAGTTCCATTCACTGGAATTTGCACTTCCTTCATAAATAAAAGCAACTTTCATCACTCTTTTCGCCGGTGTCAGAAACCTTGTCAAAATCGGGATCTTTTCCGCCTCCGGCTCCATCACGCGTTCCACCTCTGTTTTCAGCGCTTCCGGTTCAATTTCTTCACGGATTGTTTCCAGTTTTTCACGGATTTCCACAGACGTTTTTTCTTTCAATTCTTCATATGGAAAAATATCAAGGCACCGCAAAAAAGCAGTCCCTATATGTTCCGGCACAAAATCTCCGGCCATAGATTCATACATGATTTGAAAATGGATATATACACTTGACAGTCTTCGGATTTCTTTCTCTTTCCACTTGCTGTTCCAGTCTTTTCCCATTGCCTGCAGCAGACTTTCATAATCTCCCGGTTCCGGAAATATGATCATATTCAGACCGGTTCTTTTATAAAACTCTACGAATTCATAATATACTACATTCTCTTTTTTATTATCTTGTACCGGAAGAATTCTTGTAACATTTGCCAATATAGTCGGCATTTTCAAATATTTCATAATGCTGACTCTTTTATTACCTTCCTGTACGTAGAATCTGTTTCTGTATTCATATACGGTCACCGGATCTCTCAATCCTTCTTCCATCTGAGACTGGAAAAGATTGGTCCACTTTGCTGCAAATTCCGATGTCTCATCTAATAGGGGAAGAAAATCCGGACTGAACGCATTGCTCCTTGCGGCTTCTTTTGTTCCTACAACCAAAGATAATGGAATTTCCATCATTCCAAGATATTGATTTCCTGCAGTTTCCTCCCCTTCTAGAATTTCATCCAGTACGATCGGATATGGTGATTCTCCCTTTGCGCTCGCCCGTCTGGACTGACGCTGTGCGAGTTTTCTTGCCTGTTTATAATCATCCAACGGCATTTTTCTCAGCCCTCCTGTTTTTATATAGCACGCTACTTTAATTTTTGTGGATTTTCATAAAAAAAGGGGCAGGTATTCCCGCCCCTTTTTTCAAGTCGAGCAACCACGAGACTTAGCGCGTGATTCTGGTCAGCATAAGCTGACATATTCTTTACAGAATCACTGCGCATCCTCGCGGAGCGTTTATTTCAGTCGAAGATTGGACTCCCACTGAGACAAATTTGCTGTTACTCACCACCTGAAAAAAGTGGGAGTCTTCTCGACTGAGATAAAATGCTATGCTTCCAGATTGATTCCATCCTCGTCAAATACATGTACTTCACTTCCACGGAATTTAAAAGATACTTCCTCTCCGATTGCAAGATCAGAAAGTGTTCTTCCATTGAGATCCATTGTCTGCACGATAATGATTGTATCTTTTCCAGCTGCTGTAACATGCAGATGAATCGCACTTCCCATCATCTCGGCTACATCAATCTTACCGGTAACTGCCTGTGCTCCAGGCTCTGACAATGAAATGTGCTCCGGACGAATACCAAGTGTAACCTTCTGCGATTTTACACCTTTTGCTGCCAAATTATTTTCTTTTTCTTCTGACAGCTCCACTCTGATTCCATCTACTTCTACCTGGTATTTTCCAGCATTCTCAATCAGTTTCGCGTCAAAGAAATTCATCTGTGGCATGCCGATAAATCCTGCTACAAAAATGTTCACCGGATGATCAAATACTTCCTGCGGTGTTCCGATCTGTTGAACGACACCATCTTTCATGATAACAATACGATCTCCAAGTGTCATAGCCTCTGTCTGATCGTGTGTTACATACATAAATGTAGTATCGATTCCCTGACGTAATTTGATAAGCTCTGCACGCATCTGATTACGTAATTTTGCATCCAGGTTGGATAATGGCTCATCCATTAAAAGAACTTTCGGTTCACGCACGATGGCACGTCCGATTGCAACACGCTGGCGCTGTCCACCGGATAAAGCTTTCGGTTTACGATCCAAATACGGTGTGATTCCAAGAATTTCGGCTGCCTGATCCACTTTCTGGTTAATTTCATTCTTCGGCATCTTTCTAAGCTTTAATGGAAATTCCAGATTCTCACGAACTGTCATATGTGGATAAAGTGCATAACTTTGAAATACCATTGCGATATCTCTGTCTCTTGGTTCCACATCATTCATTTTCTTGCCATCAATTAAGAGTTCTCCATCTGAGATTTCTTCCAGTCCTGCCACCATACGCAGTGTTGTTGATTTACCACATCCGGAAGGGCCAACAAGAACGATGAACTCTTTGTCCTTAATATCCAGATTAAAATCCTGAACAGCTACTACGCCTTCATCAGTTACTAAAAGATTACTCTTCTTTTCAGATGAACCTTTCTTTCTTTTTTTCTCTGTGTTCGGGTAAACTTTTTTAATGTGCTTTAAAATTACCTCTGACATAAATTAAGACTTTAATGATACTGCCTCCGCAATGTATCATCTCGTGACCGGCGATTTCTTCCGCGCCACATTACGACAGGTCTCCACACTGTCGCACCGCAAGCCTGACGGATTTCCTCCTTTTCTTTCCCTGAAAATGCAACAATGAGTGGAGTGTTGCATCCGGGCGGATTTAAATATTTATTTTTTCGAAGTATAAACCAGAACTTTTATTTTCGCAATCTATTTTCAAAAATTTGACCATTCTTATTGATTTTGCACAATTTTGAAACCTAGTCTTAAGTATTTTTCAACAAATTTTTCATTTTTAACCGTTTTTTATTGTTTTTTCTTATCCATAATGCTATGATGAAGCCAACAAATGGAAACGTTTTCGGAAACAGTTCCGAACTATTGGGCTTTTCACAAAAACACCCATTTTACAAATTATTATTTTATTTAAGGAGGACCATATTATGAACAAGAAACGTTTGATGGCAGCCGGACTTGCAGTTATAATGACAGCATCTATGGTAACTGGATGTGGCAGTTCTGACAGCAAGAAAGAATCAAAAACTGATGCGAAAGGATCTGTATACTATCTGAACTTCAAACCAGAAGCAGATGATCAGTGGCAGGAGCTTGCCAAAGAGTACACAGATGAGACTGGAGTAAAAGTAGAAGTTGTTACCGCAGCTTCCAACCAGTATGAAACTACATTGAAGAGTGAGATGGGTAAATCAAAAGCCCCTACATTATTTCAGGTAAACGGACCGGTTGGTCTTGCTTCATGGAAAAAATATTGTTATGACCTTTCCGGTTCTGATGTTTACAAGCAGCTTACTTCTGATGATTTCGCATTAAAAGAAAACGATGCAGTATATGGTATCGGATATGCAATTGAATCTTACGGAATCATCTATAACAAGAAATTACTAAAAAAAGCCGGATATTCACAGGATGATATCAAAGGATTTGATGATCTGAAAAAAGTTGTTGAAGATATTACAAGCAGAAAAGATAAATTAGGATTCTCCGCATTTACATCTGCTGGTATGGATGGTTCTTCTGACTGGAGATTTAAGACACATCTTGCAAACCTTCCTATTTATTATGAATACCAGAAAGACAAAATTGACAACACAGATAAGATCAAAGGAACTTACCTTGATAACTACCGCAACATCTGGAATCTGTATATCAACAACGCAACATGCAGCCCGAAACAGTTAAGTACAAAAACAGCTGATGATGCAACTTCTGAATTCGTAACAGAGCAGGCAGTCTTCTATCAGAATGGTACATGGGCATACGCAGATATCGCTGATGTTGGAGATGAGAATCTCGGAATGCTGCCAATCTATGTTGGTGTAAAAGGCGAAGAAAATCAGGGACTGTGTACAGGTACAGAAAACTACTGGTGTGTAAACAAGAATGCTTCTAAAGATGACATTCAGGCTACTCTTGATTTCATGAACTGGTGTGTAACTTCTAAGACAGGTACAAAGGCAATGTGCGGAGCTGCAAACGCTATGCCTTCTGGTGCTGACGGTATGGGATTTGTAATTCCATTCAAAGGGAACCTTAAATCAGAGAATCCACTTGTTAACGTTGCTAATGATTATGTAAAAGAAGGAAAGACTCCTGTTTCTTGGAACTTCTCTACAATGCCTTCTGAACAGTGGAAGAACGATCTTGGTTCTGCACTTACAACTTACGCATCAAAACAGACAGATGCGAACTGGGCAAAAGTTAAATCTGCATTCGTAGATGGATGGGCAAAAGAAGCAAAAGCAAGCAAGTAATTTATAACAAAACAACTTATTATTGCAGGGGAGCACACTGCTCCCCTGTTTTCATACAAAGAGGGATAATATGGAAAAATCTATTAAACGTTATTGGCCAGTTTTTATACTTCCTACCATGGCAGCTTTCATGATCGGATTTGTCGTTCCATTTCTGGAAGGTATCTATCTTTCCTTTTGTGATTTCACGACCATCAAAGATGCCTCTTTTGTAGGACTTGAAAATTATGCAAAAGCTATTTCTGATAAGACATTTACACATGCCTTCTCTTTCACAACTGTTTTTGCAATTGTTACTTTAGTATTGATCAACGTGCTGGCATTTGCGGTTGCACTTGCACTTACCCAGAAGATCAAAGGAACGAATATTTTCCGTACCGTATTTTTTATGCCGAACCTGATCGGTGGTATCGTACTTGGTTACGTATGGCAGCTGATTTTTGACGGTATTCTTGGAAAGTTTGATCTTGCACTGAAACTGAATGCAAAATTTGGTTTCTGGGGTCTGGTCATTCTGATCTGCTGGCAGCAGATTGGTTATATGATGATCGTCTATATCGCAGGTCTTCAGGCAATCCCAGGTTCCTTGAATGAAGCAGCGATGATCGACGGTGCCAACGCAAGACAGCGTCTTTTCAAGATCACCATCCCGATGATGATGCCTTCCATCACCATCTGTACATTCTTAACGATCACAAACTCATTCAAACTGTTTGACCAGAACCTTTCACTGACATCCGGTGAACCAATGCATCAGACAGAAATGATGGCATTGAACATTTATGATACGTTCTACGGTCATGTAGGATTTGAGGGAGTCGGTCAGGCAAAAGCCGTGATCTTCTTCATAATTGTAGTAGCAATTGGTTTGATTCAGCTTCGCGCAACCAGAGATAAGGAGGTTCAGCAATAATGAAAAATAAAAAAAGCGGTATTTTCGCCACTCTCTTTTTCACTGTAATCTCTATTCTTTTCGTGGCACCGATTTTTGTTGTTTTGATGAATTCATTTAAGAGAAAAGCTTTTATCAGTCTTTCCCCATTTTCAATGCCGGACGAAAAGAGTTATGCAGGTCTTGAAAACTATGTTACAAGTATTACAAAATATGAATTTGTAAAAGCAGTTGGCTGGACATTATTTATCACCGTCCTCTCTGTAATTGTAATTTTAGTATGTTGCTCTATGTGTGCCTGGTACATTACACGAGTAAAGAATAAACTGACAAAACTGATTTATCTTTTATGTGTATTTTCTATGGTTATCCCATTCCAGATGGTTATGTTTACCCTCTCCGGAACAGCTGATTCTCTTCACCTGAATACACCTTGGGGAATCGTAATCGTATATCTCGGTTTTGGTGCCGGACTTGCAGTCTTTATGTTCTGCGGTTTTGTAAAATCAATTCCGATTGAAATTGAAGAAGCTGCCATGATCGATGGATGCAATCCGATCAAAACATTTTTCTCAGTCGTACTTCCTATTATGAAGCCAACTTATATCTCTGTCGGTATTCTGGAAGCGATGTGGATCTGGAATGACTTCCTTCTTCCTTACCTTGTACTGGATATCAAGAAATTTAAAACAATTTCTATCGTTGTACAGTATATGAAAGGAAGTTATGGACGTGTAGATATGGGAGCAATTATGGCTTGCCTGATCATGGCGATCATCCCTGTTATCGTATTCTACTTAAGCTGTCAGAAATATATCATCAAAGGAGTTGCGGCAGGTGCTGTAAAGGGATAAAATATACTCCGTACATATTTTTTAACTGCTGTTAACAGAAAGGATTTTTAATTATGACGATTAAGGACATTGCAAGGTTATCCGGATATGGTATCGGTACTGTATCACGGGTTATAAATAATCATCCGGATGTCAGTGACAAAGCACGGCAACGGATCATGGAGGTTATCGAAGAGACAAATTTCCAGCCCAATTCCAATGCAAAGCACTTGAAAATGAGAGCTGTTTCTTCTATCGCCATTATTATTAAAGGAAATCAGAATATTCTGTTTAACGCAATTCTTGAACAGATCCAGCAACGCCTTTTGGCAAATGATGAAGAGGCAGTTGTCAGCTATCTGGATGAAGATGCGAATGAAGTCAGTTATGCTATGAGTCTTTGCCGGGAAAAAAATCCAAAAGGAATATTTTTTCTCGGTGGAGATCTGGAATATTTTGAAAAAGATTTCAAATACATCCCTGTCCCATGTGTTCTGCTGACAAACAGCGGAAAGGATCTGAAATTTACGAATTTATCCTCTCTGACAACAGACGATGCTGCAGCTTCTGAGGCAGTAATCGACTATCTGGTAGATCAGGGCCATACACATATTGGAATCCTTGGTGGTAATCTTTCCGACACACAAGTCAGCTATAAACGTCTGACAGGCTGTATTGCCGGATTCAAAAAGCACCATCTTGATTTCCAGCAGGATCTGCAATATGAACCTTGCCATTATTCTGTCGAAGAAAGTTATGAAGCTGCTCTCCGACTATTAAAGCGAAACTCGTCATTGACTGCAATCTTTGCTTTTGGTGATATCATTGCATTTGGTGCAATGCGGGCCAGTTTCGATCTTGGCAAAAGAATTCCGGAGGATATTTCTCTTGTGGGATATGATGGCATTGACCTCTCCCGTTTTTTTGTCCCAAGACTTACAACCGTCCGTCAGGATACCGCTCAGATGGCCAAGCAAGGCGTTGATTTGATGTTACAGCGGATCCATTATCCTTATAAAGCAGTTCACAAGGTCATTCCTTATGAACTGATCAAATCAGAAAGTGTAAAAAAAATAAATTAGAACGGAAAGGAGGGTTTATGGTGAGAGCTGCAGGTATTTTAATGCCCATTACTTCTCTTCCTTCCCCATATGGAATAGGAACCTTAGGTCAGACCGCACGTGATTTCATCCAGTTTCTTGAGAAATCTGGTCAGACATACTGGCAGATTCTTCCTATTTGCCCAACCGGATATGGAGATTCTCCCTATCAATCATCTTCTACCTTTGCAGGCAATCCTTATATGATCGATCTTAATGATCTTGTTTTGGAAGGATTACTGCAACGCGCTGACTTTGAAAATTTCTCCTGGGGAGACGAACCTGAAAAAATAGATTATAAGCTACAATATGAACAGCGTTTTGTTGTTCTAAAAAAATCTGTCGGAAACGTTTCTACGAACATGGCTGACAGTCTGTCTGCATTTTTTCAGACAGAAGCTTACTGGTTAGATGATTATGCCTTATATATGGCTGTTAAGAATCATTTCGGTGGAACCGCATGGTCCCAATGGCCAGAACCGGTAAGACTTCGTGACACGAATAAATTAGAGGAATTAAAAACAACTCTTGCAGAAGACATTTTATTCTGGAAAACAATCCAGTTTCTCTTCTTCCACCAATGGAACAAGTTAAAAGCTTATGCCAGTCAACATCACATTCAGATTATCGGCGATCTTCCAATTTATGTTTCCGAAGACAGTGCCGATGTATGGGCACACCCGGAACAGTTCCAATTAAATGAAGAGTTACGTCCAACAGAAATCTCCGGATGTCCTCCAGATGGATTTTCGGAAGATGGACAGCTCTGGGGAAATCCACTATTTAATTGGGATTATATGAAAGAAAATGAGTTTTCCTGGTGGATAACAAGAATTGCACATCAGATGAAAATCTATGATGTATTGCGAATTGATCATTTCCGTGGATTTGATTCCTACTTTGCAATTCCTTACGGAGATAAAACTGCGAAAAACGGAGTTTGGAGAAAAGGTCCGGGAATTGACTTCTTCCAGACTGTAAAAGAAAAACTTGGGGATCTTCCAATCATTGCCGAGGATCTTGGTTTTTTAACAGACTCCGTACATCAGTTACTGAAAGAAACCGGATTCCCTGGAATGAAAGTGTTAGAATTTGCTTTCGACACCCGTGACACCGGTTATGGCTATCTGCCTCACTGTTACACAAGAAACTGTATCGTATATACCGGTACTCACGACAATGAGACAATCAACGGCTGGTTTGAAACCGCTCCGGAAGAAGACACAGCCAATGCGATCCGTTATCTTCGTCTGACAAAAGAGGAAGGTTACCACTGGGGTATGATGCGCAGTGCATGGGCAAGCGTATCTGATACAGCGATCATGCAGATGCAGGATCTTCTTGGTCTCGGACATGAAGCCCGGATCAACACCCCATCAACGCTGAGTGATAACTGGACCTGGCGATGCAAGCCTGAAGACATCTCAGATGAACTCGCAAAGCAGTTATATGAAGAAATGAAAATATACGAAAGACTTCCTCAAATATAGAAGCGAAAGGGCGTAAATGCATTCACATTTACGCCCTCTTTTTCTTTAAATTCCAAGACACATTCTTATGATTCCTAAAATCAGCAAATGCACCGGATAGAAAAGATAATTTACTAACTTATTCTGTTTTCCACGCTCTCCATTATAAGTAAGTGTCAATCCAAATCCAAGCAGAGCCCACGGCTCTTTAAACATAGAGAGGTAACAAAACGGAATTCCAAGTGCCCATCTCTCATGAAAAATATAACAGAAATAACCGATCAGCACCGCATGATGTTCATAGTCCAGACTTGTATTCATTGCTACAAAGCACAATACCGCTACAATGAGAAATGATACGAAATACCATAACGCCTTCGGTAATGATGCCATCTTCTCTTTCAATACGTCGATCACCCAGATCATAGCAAGCACAAGTGCCAGCGTGAACATAATATTGTTCCAGTTGACTTCAACAAATCTGGCCGATGTGCACATATCAAACGGAACCTCTGATATTACTCCAAATACAAGAAGTGTAGTTAAATATCTCCACTTATTCCTTGTGTGGAAATATCCTTCTACAAGAAGGAAGATGAATATCGGGAAAGCGATTCTTCCTAAAATATCAAAAAAATCACTCAATCGATTCAATGCTCCGCCATCCAGATTCGGATAGATCAGTGCTTTATTTGTATGGTCAATAAGCATTGATAAAAAAGCGATATATTTTAGCTGCGCTCCTGAGAATATCTTGATTCTTTCTTTTATATTGTTCATAGATTTTTTTCAGACACCTTTCTTATTTATATTCTAGTAATTTTCTGTGTGAAGCTCGTGTGCTCTCTCGATGGCTGCCACACCTTTTCTGCCCAACACAAGCTCATAATCTGTCGATAATAGCAGAATAAATGCATTTATACAATCTAATATATAATGACTTTTGTCAAGAGGTAAATTGAGAAAAATCACTACAAATTTATTAAATTTTATCTGGCGAACCCGTGCCAACATAGATTTCTCATAGATAGCTCGAACCTTGAAAGATGCTAAAGCCCTTTCAGGGATTCTCCGGTTAATTGTTGTCTGCTTCGCTGTAAGCAGCGTACAGATACTTACGATTTTCTGTAGCTTCCGGGGGAAACACCATATTTTCTTTTGAAAATACGATTAAAATAAGACAGATTATCGAAACCGCTTTCTTCTGCGATCATCAGAATAGATTCATCGGATGATTTAAGAAGCCTTGCAGCCATAGCAAGACGATAATCGTTTAAATATTCGGTAAATCCAGTTCCCATATGAACTTTGAAAAACTTCATAAAATGAGATTTACTGTAAAAGGTAAGTTTCGCCATGTCATCAATTGTAAGTTTTTCTGTATAATGCTCTTCTACATATTTCAAAACAGTTTTCATTTTCTCCAAGGATTTTGGATTGTGAGAAATGGAAACTGTTTTTTTCTGTCTTTCAGAAATCAGAAGAAAGAAAAAGTAAAACAGTGCACTTTTTACTGCAAGCTGCCACCCGGTTGTCTGGTCTGCACAGACAAGGTCAATCTGTCGGATGCAATTGCTTAGAGACTCAAAAACTTCATGAGCAGGAGTAAGAAAATGTTCCACCGGCAAAGTCCCGTCAAGAAGCGGCTTCATGTATTGAAGCATACACAAATCATTTGCTCCGGAAGAGAGTAACTCCGGTTTAAAAATAATATTTTCATACTCCATTTTATAAGAAGCATCCTGCTCAATGGCATGAAGACAGCCCGGACATATCATAATAATATCTCCGCTGTGCACCAGATGCTTATCAAAATCCACAGAAACATAACCTTGCCCTTTTTTAATAACGACAAGTTCCATCTCATCGTGCCAGTGCAACGGCACTCCCGGAAAATCAAGCGGAATAGAGCATAGATACGTATTATAAGGAAATTCTGCGGATGTATGTGCTTTTATTTCGTGATAGTTCTGATATTCATTAATATTCATAAGAAAACAAAGTCCTTTCAACGAGTCCATAAAAATCTATTAGAATGATAGTATTGTACAATAAATTACAAGTATATTGCAAGATATTGGCATGGAATCATATTAAAATACAATTATAAACCAATGACAAAACAGCAAAAATGTTACATAAACCCGAATTCGATTTGAAAGGAGATTATTCAAATGAACATTCAGACAACATTACAGGAAAAACTTGGAAAAGAGATCGCGCAGGCTTCCAATGAAGAAATCTATGACGCACTTCTTAGCATGGTGCAGGAAATGGCAGGCGAAAAGGAACGCACAGACAGCAAAAAGAAGCTGTACTACATTTCCGCAGAATTCCTTATTGGAAAACTGCTTTCTAACAATATGATCAATCTTGGTATTTTCAATGAAGTAAAAGATGTGCTCGCACAAAACGGAAAGAACATTGCGGAGATTGAAGAAGTAGAACCAGAGCCGTCACTCGGCAATGGCGGACTTGGACGTCTGGCAGCTTGTTTCCTTGACTCAATCGCAACACTCGGACTTGCCGGAGACGGTGTCGGTCTGAACTATCATCTCGGACTTTTCAAACAGGAGTTTAAAAACAATCTTCAGCGAGAAACTCCGAATCCATGGATCGAATCAAAATCATGGCTGAAAAAAACAGATGTTATTTACCCGGTGTCATTCAAAGGGCTTAATGTAAATGCAAGAATGTATGACATCGAAGTGACAGGATACAACAATAAGACAAATAAATTACATCTCTTCGACATCGACTCTGTAGATGAGACGATCGTGGAGGATGGAATTGCTTTTGATAAAGAAGACATTGAGAAAAACCTGACACTTTTCTTATACCCGGATGACAGCGATGAGAACGGAAGACTGCTTCGCATTTATCAGCAGTATTTCATGGTAAGTGCAGGTGCACAGCTGATTCTCGATGAATGTATAGCAAAGGGGTGCAACCTTCATGATCTTGCTGATTATGCAGTGATCCAGATCAATGATACCCACCCGACAATGGTAATTCCGGAATTGATCCGTCTTCTTGTAGAGAAAGGCTTAGACATGGACGAGGCGATCGAAGTTGTTTCTAAAACATGCGCCTATACAAACCATACCATCCTTGCAGAGGCACTGGAAAAATGGCCGGTATACTATTTGAAGAAAGTCGTTCCACAGTTAATGCCGATCATTGAAGTATTAGATGACAAAGTAAGAAGAAAATATGATGATGAAAGCGTTTCTATTATCGACAGAAATGATACTGTTCATATGGCACATATTGATATCCATTATGGTTTCAGCGTAAATGGTGTTGCTTCTCTTCATACAGACATTCTGAAAGAGACTGAATTAAATAACTTCTACAAGATTTACCCGGAGAAGTTTAATAATAAGACAAATGGTATTACATTCCGTCGTTGGCTGCTGCACTGTAACCCGGCTCTGACAGCACTTCTTGATGAACTCATTGGAGAAGGATATAAAAAAGATGCAGCGGAACTTGAAAAACTGCTTGCGTTTAAGGATGATGAAAAGGTACTTGACCGATTAGTAGCAATCAAACACGCAAACAAACAAGCATTGTGCAAATATCTGGAAGAGACACAGGGCGTAAAAGTGAGTGCAGATACGATCTTCGACATTCAGATCAAACGTCTCCATGAGTACAAACGTCAGCAGCTGAATGCATTATATATTATTGATAAATATCTTGAAATTAAAGCAGGAAAGATTCCTACAGCACCTGTGACAGCGATCTTTGGAGCAAAAGCCGCACCGGCTTATGTAATTGCAAAAGATATCATTCATCTGATTCTCTGTCTGCAGGAGATCATTAACAATGATCCTGAAGTAAGCCCATATCTGAAAGTTGTTATGGTTGAAAACTACAATGTAACAAAAGCGGAAAAATTAATTCCGGCATGCGACATTTCTGAACAAATCTCACTTGCATCTAAAGAGGCAAGCGGAACCGGTAATATGAAATTCATGCTGAACGGAGCTATAACACTTGGAACAGAAGACGGCGCAAATGTGGAGATCCACGAACTTGTCGGCAATGATAACATTTTTGTATTCGGTGCTTCCAGCGACGACGTAATCGAACATTACGTAAAAGCAGATTACGTCGCAAAAGACTTCTATGAAAAGAATCCGTCCATCAAAGCAGCAATTGACTTTATCACAAGCGATGAAATTTTGAAAGTTGGGCAGAAGGAAAACCTTGAAAGATTGCAGCATGAAATCATCAGCAAAGACTGGTTCATGACACTTCTTGACTTTGACAGCTACAAAGAAAAGAAAGAAGAAGCACTGAAAGCTTATACAGATCAGAAAACATGGGCTAAAAAAGCACTTGTAAATATTGCGAGAGCAGGATATTTCTCATCTGATCGAACAATTGAAGAGTACAACAACGACATCTGGCATCTGTAAGAGGAGGAGCACATGGAAAGAGCAAGCGGAGTATTATTACCGGTATTTTCATTGCCGTCCAAATACGGGATTGGCTGTTTCTCAAAAGAGGCATATAAGTTTATAGATCGATTAAAAGAGGCCGGACAGAGTTATTGGCAGATCCTGCCTCTTGGACCGACTGGATACGGGGACTCCCCGTACCAGTCCTTCTCCACATACGCAGGAAATCCATATTTTATTGATCCCAAGACATTGATCAAAGAAGGACTTCTGACAAAAAAAGAATGTAAAGCGTATGCCTTTGGAGACAAGGCAGACTGTATTGATTACGAAAAAATTTACAATTCTAGATTCAAAATGCTGAAAAAAGCATTTGCGCGTTTTAAAAATGGCGAAGCATATGATCACTTTATAAATGAAAATGCATACTGGCTGGATGATTACAGTCTTTACATGGCAATCAAAGACAGTAAAAATGGAATCAGCTGGAATGAATGGGAAGCTCCTCTAAAAAACCGTGAAGCGGATGCACTTGAAAATGCAAGAAATGAACTGGCAGAAGAGATTGCATTTTATAAATTCCAGCAATATGAATTCGATAAACAATGGACAAAGCTTCATACCTATGCAAATGCACAAGGCATTCAGATCATCGGTGATATTCCGATCTATGTAGCGTTTGATGGTGCGGATACATGGGCATCTCCAGAGTTGTTTCAGTTTGATGAATTGAATAATCCGTTGGCAGTAGCAGGATATCCTCCGGATGATTTTTCTGCAACCGGACAGCTGTGGGGCAACCCATTGTACAATTGGGACTATCATAAAAAGACCGGGTACGACTGGTGGATCAAGCGGATCCGTCATTGTTTCAAATTATATGACGTAGTCCGAATTGATCATTTCCGTGGATTCGATGAATATTATTCCATTCCTTATGGAAATAAAACCGCAGTAGATGGCACATGGATGCCTGGTCCTGGAATGGAACTCTTCCGCACAATTATCCAAAGAACAGCGTTGTGTATACCGGCACGCATGACAACGATACGACAAGAGGATGGTATCACAGTACAGATAAAGCAACGCGAGATTTTGCAAAAGAATATATGCATACATCACGTCTCGACGAAGACGATCTGGCATGGGATTTTATCCGCCTTACGATGAACAGCAACGCGAACCTTTGCATCACACCGATGCAGGATCTGCTGAATCTGGATGGCAGGGCGAGAATTAATACACCATCCACACTCGGCGAAAACTGGGCCTGGCGTATGGAAAAGAATCAATTTGATGCACAGACAGTGAAGCGCTTGAAGCGTATGACATGGTTGTACGAGCGTCTTCCTGAAAAACAAAATAAATCGTTCTAATTTCGGTTGGTTTGAATTAATTGAAGGCAGCATTGCACTCATGTGTTACCACCCATCACGGAGATTCAAAAAGGCATTCTAAGCAGGTACTTCCATCCGTTTCAGTTCCGGCAAAATCATACACAGCATTGTAATAAAACACAGACTGCCACCGATTACATTGGACACCGGTTCTGCAAGGAACACACCGGAAGTTCCCATATTTAAAACGTATGGCATAAAATATGTCAGCGGCACAACTATAAACACTTTACGAAGCAGGGAGAAGAAAATCGCCTGCTTCTTTTTGTTCAGGGATTTGAATACTGTCTGTCCCATATATTGGAAATCCATAAAAATAAATGCTGCGAAATACTGATTAAGCGCAGTCATTGCATCCTGCATCAATTCTGCATCTGTACTGAAAATACGTATAAGCGCACCTGGTTCCAGAATAATCACACTCCACATAACTCCGGTATACAAAATCATCATCATTGCCAGTACAACGCCCGCCTTGCGGACTCTTGCCGGGCGTCTTGCACCATAGTTATAACTCAAGATTGGAGATGCCCCCTCATTCATCGCATGGATCGGCGTCTCTACAAGCTGACGCACGCTGGAAATAATCGTCATCACCGAAATATAAATATCGCCTCCGGTCACTGCAAGTACATTGTTACAGCAGATCGTTACCAGACCGTTTGTAAGTTGCATAATAAATCCTGCCATTCCAAGACTTATAATATTTTTCGCATATCCGATATTTTCTGCTATTTCATTTTTCTTTAGTAGCCGCACCTTTAACTCTGCTTTTCTTGTCAAAAAATAAAATACAAACAATGCAGACAAACACTGTGAAATTACAGTTGCACACGCCGCACCACGTACTCCCATTCCAAATACAAAGATAAACAGAGGATCTAAAATCAGATTCACAACTGCACCGATTGCAACCGAAAGCATACCAACCAGCGAATAACCCTGTGCGTTGATAAATGGATTCATGCCAACTGCAACCATAGATGGAAGCGTACCAATCAGATAGACCATCAGATACGGACGTGCATAAACCATTACACTTCTGGATGCTCCAAACAGCGTCAGAATCGGATGGGAAAATAAAAGTCCGATCATCATTAACAACAAAGCACTGGAACATACAAGCGAAAACGACGTATTCATAATACGTGTTGCCTCTTGCTCTTTCTTTCTTCCTCTGTCTATGGAAAATAAGGGCGCACCACCTCCACCAAACAGATTTGCAAATGCTGTAATGATCACGATAACAGGAAAACAAAGTCCCACTCCTCCAAGCGCTGCTGTTCCTACCTCTGGAATACGCGCAATATATATTCGATCCACAATGTTATATAACAGATTTAAAATCTGCGCCACCAGCATCGGAAGCGCAGCTCCAAGTATATTTCCTGTAACCGTTCCATTTTCAAAATCAATTCGTTTCATTTATATTTAATCCTTTTTATATCTTGCTTTTTAGTATAACACGCACTATTCTATATGTAAAATATGATATCCGGATAACAAGATCATACTTCCGTCTGAACCTGCTCATGTGTAATTGTATGATTTTGAAATCAGCCCTATTATGAGTCAAAAAATGGGACTTTGTCCCGTGATATATGTACAGGAGGACATTAACATGAACGATAAATTAAAACAACAGCTTGACTTTATTCTGGAAATTGATAAAGAGAAAAATATTTTAAGACAGACACATCTGTCCGGCCACGGCAGACGTGAAAATGATGCAGAACATGCCTGGCATATGGCGATCATGGCATATCTTTTAAAAGAATATTCTAACGAACCGGTTGATATTACCAAAGTCATGATCATGTGTCTGATCCATGACATTGTAGAAATTGATGCCGGGGATACTTACGCTTATGACACAGAAGGGCTGAAAACACAGAAAGCACGAGAAGATGCCGCAAAAGAACGAATTTTTTCCTTACTTCCGAATGCACAGAAAGAAGAGCTGACTGCTCTTTTTGACGAATTTGAAGAAGCCAGAACCGCTGAATCCAGATTCGCCCACGTATTGGATAACCTACAGCCTCTTCTTCTCAACAACAGTAATGGCGGTGCTGACTGGCGGGAACATGAAGTATACGCCTCACAGGTTTATGGCAGACAGCAGAAAACCAGATATGGCTCTAAGCAGTTATATGAAATTACAGACCAGATTCTGAAAGAAAACATCAAAAAGGGGAACATCAAAGAATAGTTCCCCTTTTAAAACTACCGCGCTTTAATAGCCCAACGCATCTTCGTAGATCTTGCACGTCCGTTCTGTGCGCACTCCTGCGCAGATGGGCGGATCACATCTTTCGCGTAATCGGAATAAATTCCCGCTTTATATCCGGCTTTTAAAGCCTTTTTCACCAACTTATCTTCTCCTGAATGGAAAGTAAGAATCGCCACACGTCCTCCCGGTTTTAACGCATCCGGAAGCTTTTCCATAAATTCATACAGTACTTCAAACTCACGGTTTACATCAATACGAAGTGCCTGGAACACTCTCTGGCAAGTCTTGCGGATCATATCTTTCTTCTCCTTCTCCGGAAGAAAATCCAGTGTATCTGCAATAAGCTCCCGCAGTTTTGTAGTCGTATCTACACGGTTTCCCTTGCGAATCTCATCTGTAATTGCTTTTGCAATCTCTTCACAGTATGGCTCGTCAGAATTTTCATATAACATTCCGGCAAGCTCTTCCCTGCTGATCTCATCCAAACGCTCTGCAGCGCTGATTCCTTTCTCCTGATTCAGCCGCAGATCCAGCGGACCGTCAGCACGGAAAGAAAATCCTCGTTTCGGATTATCGATCTGCATAGATGAAACACCCAGATCCGCAAGGATAAAATCAAAACCACCTATTTCTTCTGCAATCTCATCAATCGTACAGAAGTTCTGAAGTTTTACTGTCAGGATATCTTCACCGAAACCCTGTTCTGCAAGACGTTTCTTTGTCTTTGCTGATTCTTCCGGATCGACATCTGTCGCATACATATGACCTTCGCCTTTCAGACATTCCATCATTGCCTTTGTATGCCCGCCATATCCAAGCGTTGCATCAAATCCTGTTTCTCCCGGCTTTATCTGAAGGAAATCCAGGATCTCTTTCACCATAATAGATATATGCATACCGGCAGGTGTATTTCCCTTGCTGATCACATGTGCAATCGTTTCTTTGTATTTCTCCGGATTTAATTCTTTGTATTTTTCTTCATATTTCCGTGGATATTTTCCTTTATATCGTACACGTCTTTTGTGGACTTTCTCTGTATTCTGTTCCATGATAGCTCCTATTCTTTCGTTTTTTCTTCTTTTTCAAATTCTTCTGTAACTTCTTTTAACAAGTCTCTGATTTGTAAATGCTGCAGACAGCCTTCAATACAATAACGGCATGCTGTACATGGAATCATATGTTTGGAATGGAAGACATCTGCTCCTGATTGCTCATTCCGGAAAGTACCATCACACACTCTCTCACCTGTGCGATTGGCATCTCCTGCTCTCTGGCGATCCGAGCCAGATCTTCATACTCTGCTTTCTGACGTTTTATCCCCCAGCCGGATACTTCTTTTATCCGCACATTGCCATATACCGTCATTTCAGTCTTCATTGTGCGCTTCAATGTATAACGGTTGCAGACAGATTCCCGTACTCCTAAAGTTGTCGTATGTAAAAACAGTAACCGAATCATTTCTTCTCTCTGTTTTTCCTTACACATACAAGTCAGTAAGATTCCCGGTCGGTTCTTTTTCATTCCGACTGCTGTCGTATATACATCCAATGCTCCTGCTGCAAATAACTCTTCCATTGCAAATCCAACTGCTTCCGGTGTCATGTCATCCAGATTACAGCGAAGTTCCACGATATAATCCTGATTATCTGCCGTTTCTCCGCACATTGCACGGACACAGTTTGCTACTTCAAATTCTTTCTGCCCACAGCCGTAACCGATTCCTTCCACACGCATCGGCGGCTGGCTTCCAAATTCCTGAACGAAATATTTTAAAAGCGCAGCTCCTGTTGGTGTACACAACTCTCCTCTCACCTTTCCGCCGTAAGTTGGAATATCTTGCAGAATCCATGCAGTCGCAGGTGCCGGAACCGGAAGGATTCCGTGTGCGCAGTGGACATGTCCGCTTCCTACGTGTACCGGAGAAGCAACTACACGCTCCGGTTTCAGTTCATGCATCAGAAGACAGACTGCTGTCACATCAGCAACTGCATCCATGGAACCGACTTCGTGAAAATGAATTTCGTCTACCGGGCGACCGTGCACATGGCTTTCAGCCTGTGCGATCAGATCATACACAGCAAGTATGTCTTTTTTTACTTCTTCCGGTATATCCAGTTTTCCCACGATTGCAGTAATACTCTGCATATTATGATGGTCATGATGGTGGATGTGTTCACCGTAATGATGCTCATAATGGTGTGCTTCCTCATGGTGATCTGTGCTTACTTCTTCCATGCCATCTACTTTCACTGTCATGTGCGTTCCTGTAATGCCACATTTCACTGCCGGTTCTGCCTGAAATTCCACTTTCGGTATCCCAAGGCGGTTTAGACGCTTTACAAACTGTCCCGGTTCCGGATGTAGCTCCAGAAGTGCGGCACTTAACATATCACCTGCCGCGCCCATTCCACAGTCTAAATATAATGTTTTCATCTCTTCCCCTCCATATGATTGATCATGCTCGCCAGATAACCGGCGCCAAATCCATTATCAATATTCACAACGCTAACTCCGCTGGCACAGGAATTTAACATTGCCAGCAGTGCCGACACGCCGCCAAAACTTGCGCCATAGCCGACACTGGTCGGCACTGCGATCACTGGACAGTCTACAAGTCCGCCGATTACCGATGCAAGTGCACCTTCCATCCCGGCAACTGCAACAATCACTCGTGCCGTCATAATCTCTTCCCGATGTGCCAGCAGACGGTGAAGTCCCGCAACACCTACATCATACAGACGTATGACTTCATTTCCGAAGCACTCTGCTGTCTGTGCAGCTTCCTCTGCCACCGGCAGATCACTCGTTCCGGCAGCCGCCACAACAACCTTACCGATTCCATCCGGCTCCGGTATCTCTCCTACCAGTCCGATTCTGCTGTATTTATCATATTTTATTAGAAAATCCTGTTCAACCGCCTCCGCCGCTTCGCTGCTCATGCGGGTGATCAGAATACTTTTCTGTCCCTGCTGTACCATGGATGCAACAATATCATGAATCTGCTCCGGCGTCTTTCCTGCACCATAAATCACCTCTCCAATTCCCTGCCGGAGAGCCCGGTGATAATCCGGTTTCGCAAATCCCAGATCCTCAAACGGCGCTTCCTTAAGCTTTAACATGGCTTCATCTATATCCAGTTCCCCACTGGAAACCTGTTCCAGCAAAGCGCGTACTTCTTTCTGTTCCACTACGGTTCCCTGCCTTTCATATCCAGTAACACCGTGTCAAACCACGGTGCCAGCCGCTCTCTGATCTCTTTTCGTTTCTCAATCGCATGCATCATATCTTCCGGCTGAAACTGCAGACGAGCTGCGCCATGAAATACGCGCACGCGGAAATCAGTATATCCCATCTGAAAGAGTTCTCCTTCTGCATGCTCAACTTTCTTTAACATCTCTGCTTCAATCCCTGTCCCTGTCTGAATTCTTGTCGCAAGACAGGCATATGCAGGTTTGTTCCAGGTAAACAATCCGGCTTCTTTTGAGAGGCAGCGGATTTCCGTCTTTGTCAGTCCACATTCTCTGAGCGGAGAACGAACCTGCATTTCCTTCAATGCTCTCATTCCCGGACGGTCTCCGACATCATCAGATGCATTCGTGCCATCGATCAACACAGTATATCCATCCGAGACTGCTCTTTCTTTCAACAGTCCGAACAACACTGTCTTGCAATAATAACAACGGTTTGCCGGATTCTTTACCACTTCTTCATGGCTTAAGATCTCATGCGAAATCACTGTCAACTCTACACCCACCTGTTTTGCAAAACGTCTTGCATCCTCCAGCTCAAATTCCGGCTGAAATGTTGTTTTTATAAAATACGGTTTGATATCTACGCCACACTGCGCTGCAGCATAAAGCAGATATGAAGAATCTACGCCACCGGAAAACCCCAGTGCAATTTTAGGATTCTCTTTAAAAAATCCTGTCAGATTCATGAGTTTGGTCCTCCTATTGCTTCTACATCTGCCGATTCCATCAGTTCCTTATTATATAATAAATCTTCCGCCTGGCCATCTGCAAATAGTTTGCCTTCTTTTAATAAAATGCAGCGCGGACAGACCTCTGCAACAAAAGTAAGATCATGTGTTGCGATCAGCATTGTATGCGGAAGTTTCTGTAATACACAGATCAGATTCCCAGACCATCCGGATTGGCAGAAGCATACAACGACAGTCCGCCACCGACCAAAATTGCAAGAACTGCAAATAGCAGAATCACTTTTTTCGCAGACACACTGTCAGACCTGCCCTTATCAGATTCTTCTATGTATCTTATTCTCTCTGCTGGTTTCTCCAATTTTTCCAATACATCTGTCAGAATCTCCGGACGCATCTGGTATACAAAATTCAGAATACCTGCTGTAATAATGCCTTCCACAAAGCCAATCGCCAGATGAATTGGCTGCATCAGCAGTACAAATGTATGAAATGGCAGCTCTGTCACGTCTGATGCCAGTGTCTGTAGAACAACACAAAAAGCCCCCAGTTGCAATCCCACTACACAGGATACAACGGAAACAATCATAATCCTCTTATGCGTCACGCCTTTTCTTAAGATTGGTCTGAAAATAAGCGGACATACAAACAGGCAGGGAATGACTCCCATATTAAAAATATTCGCTCCTAATGCCAGAAGTCCTCCATCTGCAAAGAACAGGCACTGGATCAGTAAAACTGCGGTCAGCGTCACTACAGCCGGAGTTCCGCCAAGCAGTCCCGCCAGCAGGATTCCACCTCCGATATGTCCGCTGGAACCCGTCCCCGGAATCGTAAAATTAATCATCTGTGCTGCGAAAGTAAATGCCCCTGCAACTGCCATCATCGGCAGATTCTTCTCTCCCAAATCATCCTTTTTAACCTTCTGTACTGCATATGCGATTGATACCGCACTTACTGCATACATCGCACCGCCAACTGCCGGTGAAAGTAATGCATCTGACATGTGCATAAATAATTTCCCTCCCCCAAGATAATTCTACAGTACCTTTATTGTACAAGATAAACAATCCTTTTTTCAACCAGAAAAAATTTTTCTTTTCTACATAAAAACACATGCATAATTAAAAAACGGAGATGAAACAGTTTCTATATTTACTGTTTCTCTCCGTTTTGCAGTCATCGAAGATTCAATCGCATTGATCGCATCCATGGAATCTATTTCTGCTTTCGCTATTATGCTGTCTTAACTTTTACTGCATCTGCTGCTTTTTCTTTATGTTTATCATACATTGCAAACATTCCTGCCAGTAACGTTCCGGAAATGGAGTGCCATGTACACGATACCGCACAGATAATTGCAGATTCCGGTGTGGAAGCAAACTGAGCTGTTGTTGTTGCAAGGTTCGTTGCAAGTCCGGCATTCTGCATTCCGACTTCGATAGAAATCGTTCTCTTCTTTGATGTATTCATGCCAACCAGCTTTCCGGCTCCATATCCAAGCAGATAACCAAGTCCGTTATGAAGAAGCACTGCTATGAAAATAACTGCTCCTGACTGGAAGAACTTATCTCCCTGTGAAGATACAACCCCACCGACTACGCAGGCGAGTCCAAGCACGGCAACACCAGGCATCATCTGCTGGATCTCGTGGAACATTCTCTTCTTTCCATATAAATAGTTTAATAAAAATCCAACTGCAACCGGTAAGATAACGGTTTCAATAATAGATACAAACATCGGAAGTCCGTGAATTGTAATTTTTGTTCCACTTGCCAGGAAAGATACCATCAGCGGTGTCATAACCGGTGAAATCAACGTGGAAACTGTTGTCATTCCTACAGAAAATGCTACATCTCCACCGCACAGATAAGACATGATATTGGATGATACACCACCAGGACAGCAGCCAACCAGAATCAGTCCAAGTGCAATTCCATCCGGCAGATGCAATGTTTTTGTCAGTGCAAATGCCAGAAATGGCATAATTAAATATTGTGCGATCGCACCCACACAGATATCAAATGGTCTCTGTGCAAGGATCTTAAAGTCTTCTGTTGTCAACGTCAGTCCCATACTGAACATGATAATTCCGATGATCACGGACTGACTGGTAAATTTATTTGCCACCATGTCTGTAAATAATGCCTGATTCACCCATCCCATCATAGACGGTACAAAAAAGGTCACAACTGCGATTGCAATTACAACAATCGATGTGTAGTCTGATAAAAATTTGCTTGCTTTTTGTAATGCTTTCATATTGTTTATTCCTCCTTCATCATACTGCTCACCGATTTTTTCAACGCCTACGGCGGTTGCCTGTGACATCATCATTGTACGCCCCAATGCATATCCTGCCGGAAGCTTTCTATATAACAGAAAATTATATCTCCTGATTATATAAAAAATCCCTCCTCAGACTTCTCATCTGAAGAGGGACGAATTCTATCCGCGTTACCACCCTGATTCTGCAGAAAATTTCTGCAACACTCTGTCGCATACTGACATATGCCATCCCTGTAACGGGGGATACCGGCGAGGTTTACTAATCTTTCTTTCAACCTGCTTCTCAGAGAGGATATCCCGATTCACTTATTGCCTGTTCACACCAGCCACAGGCTCTCTGTAAATAAATATAAATCCGGCTTTGTTCTCATCAACGAATTTCGGTGAACTTTATGTACTTACGTTATTTATTATATACTTGAATTTTCAAAAGTCAAGCAAAAATTAGAACGCACTCTGTTTTTTTGATATTTTATGATGTCTGCTATTTTAATATCTTGCTATACCATTGTATCTTTAATTGCCTGCATCAGCTCATCATATGTCTCATATGCCGGAATCTGTGGATTGTCTGTTTTGATTTGCTCTGTGCTCCGGAATAAAAATCCAGCTTTACTTGCCTTAATCATGCCAAGGTCATTATAAGAATCCCCGCTGGCAATCGTATCAAAACCGATAGACTGCAATGCTTTTACTGTGCTCAACTTAGACTGCTCAATACGCATCTTGAATCCGGTAATCTCACCATCTTCTGCTACTTCAAGACTGTTGCAAAACAAGGTCGGATACCCCAGTTTCTCCATAAGTGGAGCCGCAAATTCTGTAAATGTATCACTGATCAGTATAACCTGTGTAAAGCTTCTTAATTTATCCAGAAATTCTCTTGCGCCCGGAAGTGGATTAATTCTGGAAATTGTCTCCTGAATTTCCTTCAGTCCAAGTCCATGCTCCTTTAAAATACTCAGACGCCAGTTCATCAATTTATCATAATCCGGTTCGTCTCTGGTTGTTCTCTTTAATTCCGGGATTCCGCTTTCTTCAGCAAATGCTACCCATATCTCTGGTACTAATACACCTTCTACATCTAAACAAGTAATATACATCGCTTCTTCCTCCTGCTGCCGTTCTCTTTTACGTTACTACTTTAACATAGTACATTCATAATAACACACTTTTACCGCTCTTGCACTTGTTTTTTAGAATAACTATATACCCACATAGACTTTGCCTGTTTCTTTATTCTGCTGTAAGTCCACAGTTTCTGACTGTTCTGACGGCTGAATGGATCATTTACCTGAATCTTTCCGTCCTTCCATCCTGACAGCACAATAAAATGTCCATTCTTTGTAAAATCTCCCGGTCCTACACTGCAAATAACCGGATGTCCTTTGCAAAGCTCAGCTTTCAACTGCTTCTTATTCAACATTCCTGCATAGCAGTTCAGTCCCCAATGCTTTGCTGCTTTCTCCATAAATTCCCAGTACGTGTTATTTTCTTCATCGATCAGATTGTGACGTACGCTGTATGCTGCTGTTCTTGCCGGCGTGATCTTCGTATTACCGGTAAGCCCTGACACAACCATAGACATACAGGTCGGTCCGCAGCCGCTGACCGCAACAATGCTGGTTCCATACTTTGTATATCCCCAGCGTTCATCCCACTGGATCAGCTCCGGTATCGTGCCCTTTTGTATCTTCACACCAATATCTTTTGCTACTGCCTGATCTTTCTTCTCTCCATAGTCCTCCACGAAGTCAATCGTATCTTCGTTCTTGTCCAGCAGCTCAATGACACCTTTCGGATAGCCCTGGTTCTTTGCCATTGCTTTCACCCGTTCGAGACGGCTTGTGTACATCTCTTCCTGTGTCTTATTCTGTATTACTTCCTTCGTCTTCGACGACAGATCATCTTCCTTTCCCGCCGAATGATGTCCTATGGCAAACGCGACTGCAAGCAGCACAAAAATTCCTGCAGTCATCATGTAAATCCTTCTTCTGAGAATCTGTTTTCGTTTTTTATTTTTCTGTTTTTTGATTTCTTTCATCTGTATGTGACTCTCCTTATCTGAAAGACATTATACAATATGTTACAAAATAATTACAAGGTGAGTCATCTTATGATTTTCTTAACAATTCTTAAAAAAGAAAAATTTGACATGTTCTCAAAATACGGTTATCCTAACCACATACACATCCAATACTCACAAGGAGGACCAACTATATATGAAAATCGTTTTTTTAGATGCAAAAACTATCGGCGATGATATTGATCTGTCCGGTTTTGATGCGATCGGCGATGTCACACGCTACGCATTTTCTACATCCGAAGAAGTACCGGAACGCGTGAAAGATGCCGATGTCATTATCGTTAATAAAATACAGATAAATGAATCTACCATCGGTACTGCCGAGAATCTGAAACTGGTATGCGTCACTGCAACAGGTACGAACAATCTGGACAAGGATTATCTCGACAAGCGCGGAATCGCCTGGAGAAATGTTGCCGGTTATTCTACGGAATCCGTTGCGCAGCATACATTTGCCATGTTCTTCTATCTGCTGGAACATCTGCGATACTATGATGAATATGTCAAATCTGACCGTTATACCAATGACACGATATTTACACATTTTGAAAAAGTATTCTACGAATTAAAGGGAAAAACATGGGGAATCATCGGACTTGGCAACATCGGCCGCCGCGTTGCTTCTATCGCTTCCGCTTTCGGTGCTGATGTTATCTACGCTTCTCCATCCGGCAGTGCCCCGCAGAACGGTTATCATCAGGTCGATCTGGATACGCTGTACCGTACTTCGGATATTATTTCTGTTCACGCACCACTAAATGAATATACCGACGGACTACTTAATCTCGACGCTTTCTGTAAGATGAAGAAAAGCTGCATTTTCCTGAATCTCGGACGTGGCCCGATCGTTGTAGAAAAAGACCTTGCAACGGCTCTGAAAACCGGTCTCATCCAGGCAGCCGGTCTGGATGTACTTGCTGTAGAACCGATGAGCCCAGACTGTCCGTTGCGCGAATTAAAGGATTATCCGAACCTCCTCATCACACCGCATGTGGCATGGGCAAGTATTGAAGCCAGAACCAGACTCATGCAGATCATTCTCGGACAGGTGAAAGAATTCTTTCATGTAGAATAAGATAGAATGTGTTTTGGCACATTCTCGCGCCGAGCACGGTTGCCTGCAACATATTACCGCTTCGTGCGAGTGCGCATCCCCCGGAGGGTTTATGTAATAGGAGCGAAGTTTCCTATTACATAAAAGCCTTCCCTGACGCATATATTTTTTAATAAATATATGTACAGGGGAGGCTTTTTATGGAATCTATAACAAAACCAGTAATCGGCATTGTATTTTGCGGCTTTTCAGATGACCGCCTGTTTGTGCCATTTTCCTATATTCAGGCAATTGAAAAAAGTGATGGAATTCCTGTCATTATTCCTTATCTTTCTGACGCGGACTCACTCTCTGGCTACTTGAGCATCTGCGATGGTTTCCTGTTCTGCGGCGGTGATGATATCACACCGGAACTTTTTGGTGAAGAATTGCAGACTGATCACGGCACTACCGACAGAAAAACCGATCAGTTTCATCTTACGCTGATGCAGAAAGTACTGGATTTTCATCTTCCTGTACTAGGCATCTGCCGCGGTATGCAGGTGTTAAACCTTACGCTCGGCGGAACAATCTATCAGGATCTGTCTCTCCGTAACCGGAACTCCTTCAATCATATCCAACGCTCTCTCGACCGCAGCGATCCCTGCCATACGGTTGCTTTTGCATCTCATAGCCTGTTATATGAAATTTGTGGGAATTCCTGTGCTGTCAACAGCTATCACCATCAGTGTGTCAAAACATTAGGAAAACATATAAAAATGACAGGTATCACTTCCGACGGCGTCATCGAATCCATTGAATCTACCGGTCACACTTTCGCGGTCGGTGTACAGTGGCATCCCGAGTGCATGTACACAAACTGCGAAGCAATGCGACGTTTATTTGATCAATTTGTCCGAAAGGCTGCCGGTGCGAAACACTTGTCACTTCCTTTAAGCGCTTCTCTCAAACTGTGAATTATAGAGATCCGCATAAAATCCATTTTTAGCGAGCAGTTCCTCATGATTTCCCTGCTCCACAATATCTCCGTCTTTCATAACAAGGATCAGGTCTGCATCTCTGATCGTAGACAGACGGTGTGCAATGATGAAACTTGTTCTTCCACGCATCAGGTTATCCATCGCTTTCTGAATTTGGATCTCTGTACGTGTATCTACGGAACTTGTTGCTTCATCGAGAATGAGGATCTTCGGATCCTCCAGGATTGCTCTCGCAATGGTCAGGAGCTGTTTCTGCCCCTGCGACACGTTGCTTGCCTCCTCATTCAGTTCCATGTTATAGCCCCCCGGAAGTGTCTGTACAAACCGGTGTACATGTGCCGCTTTCGCAGCCTCTACCACTTCCTCATGTGTGGCATCTAATTTACCATAACGGATATTTTCTTCAATACTTCCCTTGAACAGCCACGTATCCTGCAGTACCATGCCAAACATTTTTCGAAGCTCGGAACGATTAAAATCACGGATATCATGTCCATCTACTTTGATCGCGCCTTCATTCACATCGTAGAAACGCATCAGAAGTTTTACCATCGTTGTTTTACCGGCTCCGGTTGGACCTACGATCGCAATCTTCTGTCCCGGCTCCACTTTCACACTGAAATCATTGATGATTATATGATCTGGGTTATATCCGAAATGTACATGGTCAAACTCTACGCGGCCTTCCAGATCATCGACCGGCTCGGAATCCGTAACTGTCTGTTCTTCTTCATCTTCTTCCAGAAATTCAAATACACGCTCAGATGCGGCTGCTGTAGACTGCAGCATATTTGCCACCTGCGCTACCTGCTGGATCGGCTGCGTAAAATTCCTTACATACTGAATGAAGGACTGGATATCTCCAACTTCGATCACGCTTTTCATTGCCAGATAACCGCCCAGAATAACTTCTGCCACATAGCCTAAGTTGCCGACAAACTGCATGATCGGCATCATCATTCCGGATAAAAACTGCGATTTCCATGCAGACTGATACAACATATCGTTATCTTTATCAAATGTTGCAATTACATCTTGCTCTTTATTAAATGCTTTTACAATATTATGCCCGCCATACACCTCTTCTACCTGTCCGTTGACATGTCCCAGATATTCCTGCTGACTCATGAAATATTTCTGCGAGCGTTTTACAATTACGGAAATAAATCCCATAGAAATCGGAAGCAGTAAAAGTGCCGTCAATGTCATAAGCGGACTGATACTGAGCATCATAATAAGTACACCAATGATTGTTGCTACCGATGTAATAACCTGTGTCGCACTCTGGTTCAGACTCTGGCTAAGTGTATCGACATCATTCGTAATTCTCGAAAGCACTTCTCCATGTGTCATTTTATCAAAATAATTCATCGGCAGACGATTGATCTTCTCCGAAATCTCTTTTCTCATACGATAAGTCAGTTTTTGCGATACACCTGTCATGATATATCCTTGGATAAAGGAAAATAATGCACTGCACAGGTACAATACTAATAACATTCCAAGTATTTTCCCAATTTTCGTGAAATCAATTCCTGAACCGCCGGAAACTTTCCGAACAAGTCCTTTGAAAATCTCGGTTGTTGCTCTTCCGAGTATTTTCGGTCCGACAATGTTAAATACTGTACTTCCAATTGCAAATATAATTACTGCCATAATGGAGATTTTATAAGCTCCAAGATACTGTAACAGCTTCTTCATCGTACCCTTGAAATCTTTTGCTTTTTCTACAGGGGCTCCCGGACCTCTGCGCATATGTCCTTTTGCCATATTAGTCCACCTCCTTCATATCTGCTTCCAGCTCCTTCTCAGATAACTGGGAAGATGCGATCTGATAATATGCTTCACAGGATTTCAACAATTCTTTGTGTGTACCTTTTCCGACAATCTGTCCATCATCCAGAACAATGATCTGCTCAGCATGAAGAATCGTGCTGATTCGTTGGGCAACAATCATGACAGTACTGTCTTTTGTCTTCGCTTTTAACTCTTTTCGAAGCACCGCATCCGTTTTGTAATCCAGCGCGGAAAAACTGTCATCGAAAATATATACATCCGGATGTTTGGCAATTGCTCTCGCAATTGAAAGTCTCTGTTTCTGTCCTCCTGATACATTGGAACCGCCCTGTGAAATCGGACTACGATATTTCTTTTTCTTTGTATCAATAAATTCCTGTGCCTGTGCAATTCCGGCCGCTTCGATCATTTCTTCTTCGCTTCCGTCTGGATTACCATACATAATATTGGAAGCAATATCACCGGAGAACAGAATTCCTTTCTGAGGCACATATCCAAGACGGGCACGCAGATCATGCTGCGAAACTTCCCGGATGTCCGTTCCGTCAATTGTAATCTTTCCTTCTGTCACATCGTAAAATCTCGGAATCAGATTTACCAGCGTAGATTTACCGCTTCCGGTACTTCCGATAAATGCGGTTGTCTCTCCCGGTTTTGCTGTAAATGACAGATCATGCAGTACATCTTCTTCAGCTCCCGGATAGCGGAACGAAACATGTTCAAATGCAACTTCACCCTTCTCATTTTTCGCAAATGTCCGCGGTGTTTCCGGATCATTGATTTTTGTCTCGCTCTTCAATACTTCGTCTACACGGGTTGCTGATACTGCTGCTCTCGGAAGCATGACTGAGATCATACAAATCATCAGGAATGCCATAATAATCTGCATTGTATACTGGATAAATGCCATCATATCGCCAACCTGCATTGCTCCATCATTGACACTGTACCCACCGATCCATACAATCAGAACGGTAATACAGTTCATAATCAGCATCATGGTCGGCATCATAAATGTCATGACACGGTTGACAAATAAATTTGTTTTTGTCAGATTTTTATTTGCTTCATCAAATCTTTTTTCTTCATGTTTTTCTGTACTGAACGCACGGATAACCGGAAGTCCTGTTAAAATCTCACGGCTGACAAGGTTCAACCGGTCAACCAAATCCTGTACAATCTTGAATTTTGGCATAACAACGAAAAATAATACTGCTACAACCAATACGATCAATCCAACAGCAAGTGCAATGATCCAGGACATATCCACATTTGTATGGAACACTTTCGTAATTCCTCCGATTGCCATAATCGGTGCATATAATACCATACGCAGAATCATAACCGTTAAAAGCTGAATCTGCTGAATATCATTCGTACTTCTAGTAATCAGAGACGCAGTTGAAAATTTATCAAATTCTCCATTGGAAAATCCTACTACCTTACGGAATACGTCCCTTCTGAGTCCACGTCCGATTGCCGCACCTACTCGTGATGCCATAAGACCGACTATAATACTTGCGATCATTCCCAACGCTGCCAGTGCAAGCATCTTCGCACCTGTATTTAAAATATAATGTGTCTCATATTTATCCATATCTATTCCGATATGTTTATATGCACCTTTAATATAAGTTGAGGCTGCCTGATCCAGCATAGAGTCCGGGAATTTATCCATCTTCTTTTCTATCTTTTTCACAAGCTCCTCACGCTGTGCGCCTTTCATCTGCCCAAATATGTCATAAATGGACATTTTGTCAATCTTCTTATCAATCTCTTTTTCTGATTTCTTTAACTGTGAGGCTGCTTGGCTTGCATTAGCAGTCTGCTTGGCTTCCTCTGGCTGCGCCTGTGACGAAAGTGCTGCCTGGCTCGCATCTTGCATCTGGCTCTTCATCTGCGCTTTCATCTGCTGCTTCATCTGATCTTTCATCTGGATTTCCATCTTTTTCGACATGTCACTTCCAGAATTAAATCCCTCTGCCAGAAGCATTGGTTTTGCTAACAGATTCGACAGTTTATTCATTTTATTCTCATCTGTTTTAACAGAGGATTTCAACTGCCATACTTTTTGCTTTGTATCATATTTTTTGCTGCTTTTTGTATAAGCATTTTTCACAGTACTTTGATCCTTCTCCGGAACCAGAAGTAACAAATGCTCCAGATCTTCCTCACCAACCTGCTCCGGAATCTTTTCATCAATTCCGTTTTGCTGAATTCCGACATTTACAATATCCGAAGTATATGTCGGTAATGACAGATCACAGTATGCCTGCACAACCAGTACGCACAAAATCGCCGCTACAACGCCTGCATATGGCTTCATAAATTTAAAAAGTTTACTCATAGATGTCTCTCCTCCATAATTGAACACATATCCATGCCCTGGATTTCTTTATAATTCAACATATTTGTCCGCATGCGAAGCATAATTCTTTGCAGTTCTTTCCGTTCTTCTCCGGAAATACCTTCATAAAGACCTGCTTCCAACATGTGCATCGTCTCTTTTAATTCATTCAGACAATCTGCTCCCTGATCTGTTATCGTAATTCTCTGAATTCTTTGATCTTTTTCATCTACTTTTCTCTGCACATATCCCTGTTTTTCCAATTTTCGAAGTGCTACCGTCATCGATGGTGGTGTAATTCCTATCAGCTTTGCCAGTTCACGCTGCGATAATTCGCCTTCTGAACGTAAAATAAACATAATACCTACCTGATTCGGTTTAAGATGAAAAGATTCCATCTCTCTCATTGCCTGATATTTTACTAAATGAGCAACCTGTTGGATCAGCATAAAACCTGATTCCATCCATTTTCTCTTCATGTTGTATTCCCCTCCCATAATCACCGCGCTCTCTTTTTATTTTCCTTTATTTAACCTGCGAAACCTGCCACTGGCAGCTTCCTCTGTAATCTATAGAAACAGTGATAAAACTTGTCGCTATAGCAAAAACGTTAGACTTTTAATAATTAGATGACTAATCATTAAAAGTCTAACGTTTAGGATACTCACTTCTTATATAAATGTCAAGAGAGTTTATATATTTTTTATAGAAGATTTGTTTGTATTTGCACGGGTACATGCGTTTTTCTCGTCGTTATAACAAAAAAGTGACTGGCTTTATACCAATCACTTCTGTAAGTTATATACCTTCAAAACTGCATACAAGAAATATTTCATCCTTTACCTATCACCTTGCTTGGTCAT
>NZ_QUKZ01000014.1:0-79026 GCF_003481355.1 Dorea sp. OM07-5
TTGAGATACTAACGGAGCTTTCCAAAGCCGTCTGCCTGCTTATGTAACTTATAAAATAGACACACAGTAAAGGGGGTGTTACATTATGTTAAATACTGATGTGTTAAATGATGTGATGTTCCAGCGAGGTAAGGTGTTGGAATATGAATAAAACGAAGATAAGAGCAACGGAACAGCCGATTGCTGTTGATATAGAGGGACTGTCTGCTATGTTATCTTGTGGTCGTGCTACTGCAAGAAAGATTGGCGAGCAGGCAGGAGCAAAAATTGTGATAGGTCGCAGGGTTCTTTATTCCATAGAAAAAGTCAAGAAATACTTGTTATATTTGGAAGAATAGAGCGATTTTCTATTTATGTTCTCTGGCGTGTGTAGTATAATAAGAAAGGACAAAGCACGCTGTGAGAACAAGAAAAGAGGCTTTTTCAGAAAGGAATGGTTCTCATGGCAATTAGTAGAAAAGACCCAAAAGGAAGAAAATTAAGAGAGGGCGAAAACTGGCGTAATGATGGAAGATACAGTTATCGTTATACAGATGTAAGAACAGGCAAGAGATTGACAGTCTATGCACAAGATTTACCAGAGCTTCGAGAAAAAGAGAAGCAGATTGCAAAAGATATGGAAGATAATATATTGACAGACGGAGCAATCAAAAAAATGACGCTTAACACGTTGTTTGAGCGTTATATGGCAACTCGTGAGCTGGCTGATACTACAAGAGTTAGTTATGTTCGTGCTTGGGAAAACAGAGTAAAAGACGAGATTGGAAATATTAAAGTTGTTCAGCTTTTACCCTCACATATTAAAGCGTATTATGCGAAACTTTCCAAAGCTGGATATGCTTATTCTACAATCAAGTATATTCACAACCTGCTTTATCCTGCATTAGAAATGGCTGTTGATGATGATATTATCCGAAAGAACCCTGCAAAAAGTTCCATTAGTGATTATGGAAAACCAGCAGAGGAAAAAGAAGCCTTAACAGTTTCTCAACAAGAAAAGTTTATGGAGTTTGTAAAACAGAGCAATGTCTATAACACATATTATCCCATGTTTACCATAATGATTGGTACGGGGTTAAGGTGTGGGGAGTTGATTGGTCTTACATGGAAAGATATAAACATCAAGGCGAAAACGGTTAATGTAGACCACCAGCTCATATATAAGAATTTAGGCGACGGTTGCAAGTTCCATATATCAACACCAAAAACGGAGTCGGGTATTCGTATTATACCTATGACACAAGAAGTTGCAAAAGCCTTTGAGGAACAAAGGAAAATCAATTTCATGCTTGCAAAGGATAAGAGCATTGAGGTGGACGGGTATTCGGGGTTTGTCTTTACAGCGAAATCGGGCAGACCGCTTATGCCGAATGGCGTAAATAGTGTTTTATATAACATTGTAGACGCATATAACAAAACCGAAGTAGAGAGAGCAAAAAAAGAGCATAGGAAAGCAGAGCTGTTACCAAAGTTTTCAGCTCATGTAATGCGTCACACAGCTTGTACCAGAATGGCAGAGTGCCGTATGGACGTAAAAGTTCTTCAATATATTATGGGACACGCTCATATAGATGTAACAATGGAAGTGTACAATCATATTGGAGAGCTGACAAGGATTGAAAATGAGATTGCAAGACTAGATAGTATGGTGTTAAATGCTTGACACCATAAAAAGAAAAATTGGTGTCAAATTGGTGTCAAAACAGAAAAAATCACAATTTCAAAAGAAATAAGATACTGCAAACCATTGATTTTAAAGGGTTTGCAAAAAAATAACAAAAATATTAGCACTCACCTCTTGACAGTGCTAATAGTAAATGTTATAGTACAACTAGAACAAAGGAAGAGGGGTAAAAAGAAAGAACTTCTTAGAAATCCGGAATCCTGGATGTTCCAGATAACAACACATCAGATATTCCAGACGAATATTTCATATGTGCTTAATAATATTTATAAAGTATTGGAAGGAGATATGACTTATGATGATGCCTAGTATTTTTGGAGAAAACTTATTTGATGATTTTATGAATGATTTTACATTCCCGAAATTCCCGGATGTGGAGAAAGAGCTCTATGGTAAACATGCAAAGAACTTAATGAAGACAGATGTAAAAGATACCAAAGAGGGTTATGAAGTAGATATTGATCTTCCTGGATTTAAGAAAGATGAGATCCAGATGGAACTGAAAGAAGGAGTTTTAACAGTCAGCGCAGCTAAAGGACTGGATAAGGATGAAGAGAAGAAGGATGGAACTTACATCAGAAAAGAACGTTATGCAGGAAGCATGAGCAGAAGCTTTTATGTAGGTAAACATGTAACAGAAGAAGATATCCATCCGAAATATGAGAATGGTATTCTTTCCTTCAGCGTTCCAAAAGAGGAAGCAAAACCGGTAGAAGAGAAGAAACATTATATCAGCATTGAGGGATAACAACAGAGCTGCAATGTAAAATTCGTATTACCTCGCGGGCATGATCCCGCGGGGTAATCTTCATATAGATGGTTTTCATAAAATGTTAAAACAAGATTACAATACACTCTGTGTGGGGTGTAAATAACAGCAATAAAGAAAAACGGGAGGGATTTTATGGCGGCGAAAAGAGATTATTACGATGTTCTTGGAGTTGCGCGTAACGCAGATACCGGAACAATAAAAAAAGCTTACCGTAAACTGGCGAAAAAGTACCACCCGGATACGAATGCAGGAAATGAGCAGGCAGCGGAGAAATTTAAGGAAGCTACCGAAGCATATAATATATTAAGTGATAAAGAAAAAAGAAAAATGTATGACCAGTATGGACATGCAGCATTTGATGGATCTATGGGAGCCGGCGGTGCTTATGGAAATGATAGTGCGTCTGGTAGCGGTACTTACCGTTATGCAGGACCGGATGGTACATTTCATGAATATCATTTCGAAGGAAATGGAGATATGGATGATTTCCTAAAGCAGATGTTCGGTGGTGCGTTTCATGGTTTCGGCGGCACACACAGTTCATTTGGAGGTTTCGGCAGACAAACAGGACACCAGGGCGGAGATTCCTACAGAAGTTATGGAAGGAGTTTTCAACAGGATGGTGCAGATGTGGAAGCGGACATTACAGTTTCCTTTGATGATGCGGCTTTCGGATGTGAAAAACTGATCCATGTGACAGATGGAAGCGGAGAACGGAAGTCTCTGAAAGTGAAGATACCTGCCGGAATTGATACCGGACAGAGCATCCGGCTCCGTGGCAAAGGCAGTCCGGGATATGGCGGTGGAAAAGACGGTGATCTGTTCTTAAAAGTGACTGTCAGCATGAAACCGGGATATGAACGTAAAGGAAAAGATGTATACAGTACTGTTCAAATCCCATTTACAACAGCTGTGCTGGGAGGAGAAACAATCGTGCAGACGCTGACCGGTAAGGTTATGTGTAAAATCGCACCGGGTACACAGTCTGGAACGAAGATCAGACTTCGTGGCAAAGGAATCGTATCTATGAAAGATAAAAATATACGGGGAGATCAATATATAACTGTTCGAATCCAGGTACCGAAAAATCTGAGCGAAGATGCAAAGAGAAAATTAAAGGCTTTTGAAGAAGCCTGTGAAAAAAAAGGAAGAGGCGCTGCGTAAGTGCCTTTTTCTTTTTTTGTTGCCTGTATTGTTGACGGTCTGTCGTTCGCGCTTTATAATAAAAGGGTTAAGAAAAATACACTTTCCGTATGGAAATGTGTGAATGATATAGCGTAAGGAGAACAAGAATGAGCAAAATTATTTTAACAGGTGACCGTCCGACCGGTCGGCTTCACGTAGGACATTATGTAGGATCCCTGAAAGAGCGTGTAAAACTGCAGAATTCCGGTAAGTTTGACGAGATTTATATTATGATCGCGGATGCACAGGCACTGACAGATAATGCAGAGCATCCGGAGAAGGTACGTCAGAATATTATGAATGTAGCGCTGGATTATCTTGCTTGCGGAATCGATCCGGAGAAAGCGAATATTTTCATTCAGTCTATGGTTCCGGAACTGACAGAATTTACATTTTATTATATGAATCTTGTTACTGTATCCCGTGTACAGAGAAACCCTACAGTAAAAGCTGAGATCCAGCAACGTAATTTTGAAGCAAGTATTCCGGTTGGATTTTTTTGCTATCCGATCAGCCAGGCGGCAGATATTACCGCTTTCCGTGCAACAGCCGTTCCGGTTGGAGAAGACCAGCTTCCGATGTTAGAACAGTGCAAGGAAATCGTACACAAGTTCAACAGTGTATATGGCGAGACACTTACAGAGCCTGAGATCATTCTTCCGTCTAATAAAGCATGTCTGCGTTTGCCGGGTATTGATGGTAAAGCGAAGATGAGCAAGTCTCTTGGAAACTGCATTTATCTGTCTGATGAGCCGGAAGACATTAAGAAGAAAGTTATGTCCATGTTTACAGATCCGAATCATCTGCGTGTGGAAGATCCGGGACAGGTAGAAGGCAATCCGGTATTTATTTATCTGGATGCATTCTGTAAGGATGAGTATTTCGCAGAATTTTTACCGGATTATGCAAATCTGGATGAATTAAAGGCACATTATCAGCGAGGTGGTCTTGGTGATGTGAAAGTTAAGAAATTCCTGAATAATGTTATGCAGGCAGAACTGGAGCCGATCCGTGCAAGAAGAAAAGACTGGGAAAGCAGAAAGACAGATGTTTATGATATTCTGAAAGCCGGAACAGAAGTTGCCCGTGCAAAAGCAGCCCAGACACTGCATGATGTGAAAGATGCAATGCATATCAATTATTTTGACGATGCAGATTTGTTAAAATAATTGATATTTAAGGAATCTGCCAGAGATAGTTTCTGCCAGAGATTGTGATAATTATAATAATAGTAAAAAATAAAACGGCAGTTCGTGGATAGATATAATTGAGATGTTTTCAAAGATCTGATTCCATAAACTGCCGTTTTGCTGTAATAACTTTGTTATTACAGCAGAGATATCCTACCAGATTCCAAGTATATGCTGCATGCCAAGACTGGCAAGAGCAATTCCAACCCAGCAGCAGAAACCGAGCAGAAGTGGTTTTCCACCGGTTTTGATGAGCTTGATAATATTTGTATTCAGACCGACTGCGCTCATGGCTAGAACGATAAAGAATTTACTCAGTGTTTTCAGTGGAGTGAATACATCTGTGGAGATACCGCAGGAAGTCGCAATTGTTGTAATGACAGAAGCAAGTACAAAATAAAGAATGAACATTGGAAAGATTTTTTTCAGCTCTATTTTTTTGCCTTCAGCTTTCTGACTTCGTGTGCGGATGAATGCAAGTGCCAGAGTGATCGGAATGATCGCAAGTGTACGTGTCAGTTTAACGGTAACGGCTTTATCCAGTGTCGCAGAACCCAGGTGGTACAGAGAATCCCATGTAGATGCCGTTGCTGTTACAGAAGAGGTGTCGTTGACAGCCGTTCCGGCAAAGATTCCAAATGATTCGCCGCTTGTTGTGGAAAAGCCAAGAATTCCGCCCAGCGTTGGAAACAGTAAAGCTGCAATCATATTGAAAAAGAAGATTACAGAGATTGCCTGTGCGACTTCGTCATCATCTGCATCAATGACCGGTGCTGTAGCTGCAATTGCAGAACCACCACAGATGGAAGATCCGACGCCAACCAGAGTAGAGATGTTGCCCGGAATATGCATGATTTTATGCAATACATAGGCAAGAATCAGAGAAGTTGCGATTGTGGTTACAATGATCGGAAGTGATTGCTTCCCGGTTTCCAGAATAACAGTCAGGTTCAGCCCGAACCCAAGAAGGATGACAGCATACTGTAATACTTTCTTTGATACAAAAGTAATTCCGCTCTGGAAAGCAGATTTGTCTTTGATAAATAATGTCAGGATCATCCCGGCAAGAATACCGAATACCGGTCCGCCGATAATTGGAAAATGTTGTCCCAGTATCCAGCAAGGAATAGCGATGCAGAGACATAATAAGATCCCTTTCGTATTTTTCTTTAAAAATTCCATTTGATATACTCCTTTAGATTTTGTTATATTTCCGTCAGATATGATAGCACACAATGAAAAAAATGAAAAGAAAAACAGAACAGGGAGATTAGTTCGTAATATTTAAACAAGCCAGTCACCGAGCCATACGATAATAACAGTACAGATCGAAGTTTAGATCAATCGGAAAATTATTTCAAGACAGCTAGTGGATAAAAATCATTGCAGTGGTGAGAAAGCTTTGCTAGAATGTTGAAAGATGAAAAGGAGAACATGATGGCAAAGTATTACCTTGCCCCGATGGAGGGGATCACGACCTATATTTTCAGGAACGCGTATCATAAGTATTTTCGAAAAATGGATAAATATTATACACCTTTCTTCGTACCGCATAGTAAGCGCGGGCTGAATTTGAAAGAACAGGAAGAGATTCTGCCTGCGCATAATGCAGGACTTTTTGTTGTTCCACAGATTTTAAGCAACAATGGAAATGACTGTGTACAGACGATTGAAAAACTGAAACGATATGGATACGAAGAGATCAATCTGAATTTTGGCTGTCCGTCAAGGACGGTTGCATCAAAATACCGTGGCTCCGGATTCCTTGCAAAGACGGAAGAACTGGATCGATTTCTGGATACCGTATTTTCGAATGAAAAAGATGTGAAAATCTCTGTGAAAACGAGGCTTGGAAGAGATGAACCGGAAGAATTTGAACGGATTCTTTCTATATATAATCAGTATCCGCTGGAAGAGTTGATCATTCATCCGCGAGTACAGAAGGATTACTATATGCATGAGGTAAGACTTTCCTGGTATGCATATGCCGAAGGACACAGCAGACACAGTCTTTGCTATAACGGAGAACTGAATACTGTAAAAAATATCCAGGAGATGCAGCAGAGATTTCCACAGACAGACTGCTGGATGATCGGACGAGGAATGATCGCTAATCCGGGACTTTTGATGGAACTGGAAGCAGAGAAATTAAAAAATGAAAAGAAAATACAAAGCTATGGTGGCTTTTCGATAGAAAAAGAGCGTATGGCAGCATTTCTGGAAGATATCTGCATTCATTATGAAGAAGCAAGTCCGAAAGAAATATATGTATTATTTAAAATGAAAGAAATCTGGACTTACTTGATGCGGTATTATCCAGATCATCTGGAAAAAATAAGAAAAATCAAGAAAACACAGACAATAGAGGAGTATAAGCGAGAAGTGCAAGAAATTTTCACTTTACTTCGTTAAATAAATACCATATAATAAATAAAAAGTTTATTTGTAAATACAGACAGACTGTCTGAAATTGCAAAGAGAAGAAAGGGGCTTTTAATATGGAAGACCAGAAAAAACGCGTATATGATGCGCTTGATAAATTGAAAATTAAATATGAAGTTGTGGAACATGAACCGGTGCATACAATGGAAGATATGGATAGGCTAGGACTTCCCGAAAAAGGAACTTTATGTAAGAATCTTTTTCTGAGAGACTCTAAAGGAAAGAGACATTTCCTTGTTACCTGTGATGAGAAGAAGAAAGTAGATTTAAAATCTCTTGGAAGACAGCTCGGAGCAGGCAATTTAAGTTTTGCATCTGAAGAACGTCTGGAAAAATATCTGGGAGTAAAACAGGGAAGTGTGACACCGTTTGGACTGATGAATGATACCGATCACGCAGTAGAATTTTTCATTGATAAAGATCTCAGTAAATGCAAAAGCATGGGAATCCATCCGCTGGAGAATACAGCGACAGTATTTTTATCATTTAAGGATCTGGACAAATTCCTGTGGGATCTGGATGTGGATGTTGTAAAAGTACGATTATAAGAGAATTATAAAATATAAAGATATTTAATAGTTTTTTAATTGCATGTTCGTTGTGTTCGAAGTAGAATAGTACAGTGACAGAAGAAAGTGAGGAATACTATGGATCATTATCAATACAACGGACAACAGACACCCCCGGTGAATCGCAACAGTTACGGGAACCAGATCTGGTATATCTGGGGACCGATCGTAGTGAAAATAGTGATCGGTATGATTGTATCCGGTGTGGCATCGGCAGCGATCGGGGCAGCATATATGATCAGACATTATGGACTGTCGGCACAGATGACAGATTATGCACAGCAGATTGCAAACATATATCAGAAGGATTATGTACAGATTTTAAAAGCGGTGACAAAGGAAGCAGCAAGGCTTTCTTCCTATGTAGAAGGTGTGGCGGCATTTGTAACAATTCCGGTGTTGCTTATCATGTTCCACAAAGACAGGATCAGGGAGAAACTTACCGGATTTACACCGAATAAGAAAGCGCCGCTGTGGAAATACAGTGCAGTAGCGCTCTTAAGTGCAACATTATGCGTAGGAGTGAACAACCTGCTTATTATAGGCAACATTACAACTGTCAGCGAGGAGTATCAGACAGTAATGCAGGGGTTCTATTCCGCACCGCTTCTGATACAGGGTGTATCACTTGGCATATTAGTTCCAATCTGTGAGGAACTGGTATTTCGTGGACTCGTTTTTCAGAGGCTGCGTATGCGGAGCGGATTTTTATCTGCGGCATTGTATTCAGCAGTGATCTTCAGCCTGCTGCATGGCAATATGGTTCAGATGATATATGCACTTTTCCTTGGAGTGGTATATGCTTATATGTATGAAAAATACGGTTCTGTGAAAGCACCGATATTTGCACATATGGTTGCAAATCTGATTTCCGTATTTGCAACACATTACAACTGGTTTGAGTGGATGGCAAAAAATCCGATGCGGATCGGCATTATTACTGTTTTATGTGGAACGATCGGTTCCAGTATGTATGTATGGATGCAGCGGATTGATGAAAAGCCGGATCATCCGAACAAACCGGAACAGACTTTGCATCAGGAAAATCTGACTTCTCAAGAGTAGAGAAGTCAGATTTTTGTATATATACAAGCAATTATCTGAATATCTGACAATTTAAGAAAAAAAGAGGTTTACAAGCTGGAAAAATTGTAGTATAGTAGGACAAAAATAAGAAAGGAAAGAAAAGGTATGTATGAGCAGAAGCAGAATCTGCATACCGGTTTGTATCGCACAGAGTTTGAACATGATAACTGTGGTATCGGTGCAATCGTTAATATCAAGGGCAGGAAATCCCATAACACGGTAGCAGATGCACTTAAGATTGTAGAAAATTTAGAACATAGAGCTGGCAAGGATGCCGAAGGTAAAACAGGTGATGGAGTTGGAATTCTATTACAGATTTCACATAAGTTTTTCTCCAAAGTCTGTGAACCTCTCGGCATCCTTTTACGTTCTGAGAGAGATTATGGTGTGGGAATGTTTTTCTTCCCGCAGGATGAACTGAAAAGAGAACAGGCAAAGAAGATTTTTGAAGTTATTGTCAGAAAGGAAGGAATGAATTTCCTGGGATGGAGACAGGTACCGGTAAAAGAGGAAGTACTTGGAAGCCGTGCAGCAGCTTGTATGCCATGCATTATGCAGGGATTTATTGAAAGACCGGAGCATATTGCGCAGGGAATTGATTTTGACAGACGTTTGTATGTTGTAAGAAGAGTCTTTGAGCAGAGCAGTGATGATACTTATGTAGCGTCTCTTTCAAGTAGGACAATTGCGTATAAGGGTATGTTCCTTGTCGGACAGCTTCGCTCTTTTTTTGCGGATCTGCAGGATAAAGACTATGAATCTGCAATTGCACTGGTACATTCCAGATTCAGTACAAACACAAATCCGAGCTGGGAGAGAGCACATCCGAACCGGTTCATTGTGCATAATGGAGAGATCAATACAATTCGTGGTAATGCGGATAAGATGCGTGCCAGAGAAGAAAATATGGAATCTGAGTGTCTGAAAGGAGAATTGCATAAAGTTCTTCCGGCGATCAATACATCCGGATCCGATTCCGCGATGCTTGATAATGCCATCGAATTTATGGTAATGAGCGGAATGGAACTGCCACTGGCAGTGATGATCGCGATTCCGGAGCCATGGGCAAATACAAAAAATCTGTCACAGAAGAAAAAAGATTTCTATCAGTATTATGCAACAATGATGGAGCCATGGGACGGACCGGCATCTATTCTTTTCAGTGACGGTGACTGCATGGGAGCAGTACTGGACCGAAATGGATTACGTCCTTCCAGATATTATATTACGGAAGACGATACGTTGATCCTGTCTTCTGAAGTAGGTGTACTTGATATTGATCCGTCTAAGATCATTGTTAAAGAGCGTCTGCATCCGGGCAAGATGCTTCTTGTGGATACAATAAAAGGTAAAGTGATTGATGACGATGAACTGAAAGAATCTTATGCAAGAAGACAGCCGTATGGAGAATGGCTGGACAGCAATTTGATCGAGTTAAAAGATTTAAAAATACCGAATCAGAAAATTGAGACATATTCAGAGGAGGAACTCGGAAGATTACAGAAAGCATTCGGTTACTCTTATGAAGATGTGAAGACTTCTATTTTAAATATGGCGAAAAATGGAACAGAAAGCACTGGAGCCATGGGAATTGATTCCCCGCTTGCCGTTCTTTCACAGAAATCTCAGAATCTGTTCGGATATTTCAAACAGTTATTTGCACAGGTTACTAATCCACCGATTGATGCAATCCGTGAAGAAGTCGTAACATCTACAACCGTATATATTGGTGAGGATGGCAACCTGTTGGAAGAAAAAGCAGAAAACTGTAAAATGTTAAAGGTAAATAATCCAATTCTTACCGATACAGACTTGCTGAAAATTAAAAATATGAAAACAGAAGGTTTCCAGGTTACAGAAATCCCGATCACTTATTATAAAAATTCCAGTCTGGAAAAGGCGATGGATTACTTATTTATCGAAGTAGATCGTGCAATCCGTGAAGGAACCAATATTCTGATCCTTTCCGACCGTGGTGTGGACGAATATCATGTGGCAATGCCGTCACTTCTTGCATTGTCAGGACTTCAGCAGCATCTGGTACGGACAAAGAAGAGAACTTCCGTGGCTATTATTCTGGAAACAGGAGAACCGAGAGAAGTCCATCATTTTGCAACACTGCTTGACTATGGTGCATGTGCGATCAATCCGTATCTTGCACATGAGACAATACGCCAGCTTATTGATACTGATATGTTGCAGAAAGATTATTATGCTGCAGTTGACGATTATAACCATGCGGTTATCAGCGGAATTGTAAAGATTGCCTCCAAGATGGGAATTTCCACCATTCAGTCTTATCAGGGTGCAAAAATCTTTGAAGCGATCGGTTTGAAAGAGTGTTTTATTGATAAATATTTTACAGATACGGTCAGCCGTGTCGGAGGAATCGGAATTGAAGAAATATCGGAAGATTACAGTGCGAGACATTCCCGTGCATTTGATCCGCTTGGACTGGAAGTGGAGCTGACACTGGATAGTGTCGGGCATCATAAATCCAAGAGCGGTGGCGAAGAACATCTGTACAATCCGCAGACAATCCACATGCTGCAACAGTCAACCAGACGTGGTGATTATGAAATGTTCCGGAAATATACGGAGATGGTCAATGCAGAAGGAGAAAAGATTAATTTGCGTGGACAACTCGACTTCAATTACCCGGAAGAAGGCGTTCCGATTGAAGAAGTTGAGAGCGTAGATGATATCGTAACAAGATTTAAGACAGGAGCAATGTCTTACGGTTCTATTTCCAAAGAGGCGCATGAGACACTGGCAATAGCTATGAATCAGCTCCATGGAAAATCAAACAGTGGTGAAGGTGGCGAAGAAATTGAACGTCTGGATACAAACCGTTGTTCTGCAATCAAGCAGGTAGCGTCTGGAAGATTTGGCGTAACATCCCGTTATCTAGTCAGCGCAAATGAAATCCAGATTAAAATGGCACAGGGCGCAAAACCGGGCGAAGGTGGACATCTTCCGGGAGGAAAAGTATATCCGTGGATCGCAAAGACCAGACATTCAACGCCGGGGGTAAGCCTGATTTCACCACCGCCACATCATGATATTTATTCTATCGAAGATCTGGCACAGTTGATCTACGATTGTAAAAATGCAAATAAAGATGCAAGAATTTCAGTAAAACTTGTATCCGAAGCCGGTGTTGGAACAGTCGCAGCCGGTGTTGCAAAAGCCGGTGCAGGTCTGATCCTGATCTCCGGATATGACGGAGGAACAGGTGCGGCGCCAAGAAGTTCGATTCATAATGCTGGACTTCCGTGGGAACTGGGACTTGCAGAAACGCATCAGACATTGATCGCCAATGGGTTAAGAGAGCGTGTGCGGATCGAGACAGATGGAAAATTAATGAGTGGGCGTGATGTTGCAATCGCAGCTATTTTAGGGGCAGAAGAATTTGGATTTGCCACAGCACCACTGGTCACAATGGGATGCGTTATGATGCGTGTCTGCAATCTGGATACCTGCCCGGTAGGAGTAGCAACCCAGAATCCAGAGCTTCGTAAACGTTTTACCGGGAAACCGGAATATGTTGTGAACTTTATGCGTTTTATGGCACAGAATCTGAGGGAATACATGGCAAAATTGGGTGTCCGTTCGATTGACGAACTGGTAGGAAGAACAGAACTCCTCAAAGTAAAAGATGTACCGGTGTCTGAACGTGCAGAAACCCTGGATTTAAGTAAAATTCTTTATAATCCGTATGATAAAAAGACAGTGCCAATGACCTTTAATCCAAAGAAAGTTTTCAATTTTGAGCTGGAAAAAACACTGGACGAGAAGGTACTTATAAAAGAATTACTTCCGGCACTGGAGAAAAAACAAAAACGGGTTCTCGAAATTGACGTTGCGAATACCAATCGAACATTTGGTACTATTTTCGGATCGGAGATTACAAGACGTTATCCGGAAGGACTGGATGAAGACAGCTATGTGATCAAGTGCAAAGGCGCAGGCGGTCAGTCTTTTGGCGCATTTATTCCAAAAGGACTGACACTGGAACTTACAGGTGACAGCAATGATTATTTTGGCAAAGGATTATCCGGCGGTAAACTGATCGTATATCCGCCGACAGGAGTGAAATACAAACACGAAGATAATATCATTATTGGAAACGTTGCACTTTACGGAGCCACAAGTGGTAAAGCATACATCAATGGTATGGCAGGCGAGCGTTTTGCAGTCCGCAATTCCGGTGCGACAGCAGTTGTGGAAGGTGTAGGCGACCATGGCTGTGAATATATGACCGGAGGACGTGTAGCAGTTCTTGGGAAAACCGGTAAAAACTTCGCGGCAGGTATGAGTGGCGGAGTTGCTTATGTGCTGGACGAAGATAATGACCTCTATCTGAGTGTAAATAAACAGCTTGTAAATATTGAACATGTTACAGCAAAGATGGATGTAGAAGAACTGAAAACAATGATTGAAGAACATGTTGCTTATACGAATTCAGAAATTGGTAAAAAAATTCTGGAACATTTCACAGATTATCTTCCAAAATTCAAAAAGATCATTCCTGCTGACTATGAGAAGATGATGACAACGATCCTCCAGTTAGAAGAGCAGGGAATGAGCAGTGAACAGGCAAAAATCGAAGCTTTTTACATGATCAAAGAAGGAAGATAAGGAGGCGCACAAAATGGGAAAAGCAACAGGATTTATGGAATATGACAGACAGGATAAGAAAGCAGAGGCGCCAAAGGAGCGAATCCGGAATTTTAAGGAGTTTTATAAACCATTATCGGAAGAAGAACAGAAAATTCAGGGAGCAAGATGTATGTCCTGTGGTGTACCATTCTGTCAGTTTGGTCAGATGATCATGGGAATGGCGAGTGGATGCCCGTTACATAATCTGATTCCGGAGTGGAACGATCTTTTGTATCACGGGAACTGGGAAGAAGCGTACTATAGATTAAAGAAAACAAATAATTTCCCGGAATTTACATCAAGAGTATGTCCGGCGCTTTGCGAGGCAGCCTGCACATGTGGATTGAACGGAGACGCAGTAGCGACAAAATCTAATGAATATGGCATCATAGAACATGCGTATAAAATGGGATATGCGGATGCAAGACCGGTGAAAGTACGCACCGGAAAAAAAGTTGCAATTGTTGGTTCCGGACCGTCCGGACTGGCGGCAGCAGATCTTCTGAACCGTCGCGGACATCATGTCACTGTTTTTGAAAGGGAAGACAAAGTTGGAGGACTTCTCCGCTATGGAATTCCGAATATGAAATTGGAAAAACAGATTATCGATTGGAAGATAAAGATCATGGAAGAGGAAGGTGTGATTTTTCAGACAAGTTGCAATATCGGAAAAGATAAACGGGCTTCTTCTATATTGAAGGAGTTTGACCGTGTAATCTTATGCTGTGGTGCGTCCAACCCAAGAGATATCAAAGTTCCGGGAAGAAAAGCCGATGGTATTTATTTTGCAGTGGATTTTCTTAAATCTACGACGAAAGCACTCTGGGCAAATCCTGAACATGAATTAAAAGAAGACACTTATATTTCAGCCAAAGGAAGAAAAGTTATGGTTATCGGCGGTGGAGATACTGGAAATGACTGCGTTGGAACATCCATGCGCCATGGTGCGGCATCTGTTTTACAACTGGAAATGATGCCGAAAGCACCGGATCAGAGAACAGAGATGAATCCGTGGCCGGAGTGGCCGAGAGTCTGCAAGACCGATTATGGGCAGCAGGAGGCTGCAGCAGTATTCGGACAGGATCCGCGAGTATACCAGACAACCGTAAAAGGATTTGTCAAAGATAAAAACGGACGTGTCTGCAAGGCAATTCTGGTAAAGCTTGAATCAAAACAGGATGCAAAAACCGGAAGACGTATGATGGTGGAAATACCAGGCAGCGAATATGAGGTGGAGACCGATCTGGTGCTGATCGCAGCAGGATTTCTGGGAAGTGAATCTTATATTACGAAAGCATTTGGCGTAGAAGTAAATGCGAGAACGAATGTAAGTACGAATCCGGGAGAATATAAGACCAGTGCAGAACATGTATTTACAGCAGGCGATATGCACCGCGGACAATCACTTGTCGTATGGGCGATCCGTGAAGGAAGAGAAGTGGCTGAGGCTGTTGATAAGAGCCTGATGGGATATACAAATCTGAATATCCAGTAGGAGTGTATTCGATCTTCTTTTCAGATAAGAGTTCTGGTAAATGTTACAAAATTATTAAAAGTTATTGCAAAATTGTTTTTTATAGAGTATAATCGTCCCTAGATAGTGATACTATGTCAAATTAGAATTAAAGAAATGTTAAGAAAAAGGATGATATAATGAAAAAATTTGGAGTGAAACTATTATCAGTTGTAGTGACCAGTTCGATGATCGTGACACCTGTAATGGCAGCACCTTCGGTAAAAGATTTAAAACAGAATAAAAAGGCAGCACAGAAACAGGTTGATTCATTGCAGACACAGTTGACAGGCATTATTGAGAAAATCAATAATCTGGAAGATGAGCTGGTTGTAACAGGTGAGAAGATCGAGACAACGTCAAAGGATCTGACACAGGCCAAGAAAGACGAGAAGAAACAGTACGAGGATATGAAGCTTCGTATCAAGTATATGTATGAAGAGGGCGACAGTACATTTTTCGAGACACTGGTAAGCTCTACGAACTTCTCTGATATGGTAAACAAAGCCGAGTATGTTACGAATGTACATAATTATGACAGAAAGAAACTGGCGGAGTATGTTGCTACAAAGAAGAAAGTTGCAACTCTGAAGACGAACCTTGAGAAAGAACAGAAGAGTCTGGAGAAGAAGCAGACACAGTTCGAGACAAAACAGGATGATCTTGATAAAGTGCTGACTTCCAAGAAGGCAGAAGTTGCAGATTTGGATTCCGAGATCCAGAAAGCGGCTGAAGCGGCAGCGAAAGCAGCCGAAGCAAAACAGCGTCAGGAAGCAGCTGCAGCAGCAGCGGCTCAGAAGACAAGCGGCAGCAACAAGAACAATACAAGCAATAATAACAGCAACAGCGGAAATAAGAACAACGGTGGAAGCGGCAATAGCGGAAACAGCAACAGTGGTAACAAGAATAACGGTGGAAGCAACAATAATGGCGGAAGCAACAATAATGGCGGAAGCAATAACAGTGGTAATAATAGCGGTGGTAACAGCGGTGGACATTATTCTTCAGGAAGCGCAGTTGTAAGCCGTGCGTACGGAAAGCTTGGATGCCCATATGTATGGGGCGCGTGCGGACCGAACACATTTGACTGCTCCGGTTTCGTAAGTTATTGTCTGACAGGACGGTATGCACGTATCGGTACATCAGGTACATTTGCAGGATGGCCACGTGTAAGCAATCCAAAGCCGGGAGACGTATGTGTACGTTCCGGCCATGTAGGAATTTATATTGGTGGAGGACAGATGATCCATGCACCGCATACAGGAGACGTTGTTAAGGTATCCAGTGTACAGTCCGGAATGTGGTATGTACGCAGACCTTAAAGAGTCTGGATTGTAATATATATGAACATGTATAATAGAAAATGCTCATCACAGCAGTTGTGGTGAGCATTTCTTTTGGCAGTAACTATTTGAAAAGTTTAATGCTTATGTTATAATATGGAAAGCTTGTGACAGAAGAAAGGAGCGCATCAATGAAGGCATATACGAATTTTGCAGAAGTTTATGATACATTCATGGATAATGTTCCATACGAAGAATGGGCAGAATATTTGCTGAAGGTATTAGAACAATATGGGATTAAAGACGGACTGGTACTGGAACTGGGATGTGGGACCGGAACAATGACTGAGATCCTGAATGACAGAGGATATGATATGATCGGTGTGGATAATTCCGAAGATATGTTGGAAATTGCGCTGGATAAAAGAGTAGAAAGTGGAAAAGATATCCTTTATCTGTTGCAGGATATGCGTGAGTTTGAATTATATGGAACGGTCCGCGCAGTTGTGAGTGTATGTGACAGTGTGAACTATATTACAGAGGAGAGCGAACTGGAAGAAGTTTTCCGGCTGGTAAATAATTATCTCGATCCAGGCGGAATTTTCGTGTTTGATTTTAATACAGAATACAAATATCAGAAGATCCTTGCGGATAATGTATTTGCAGAAGACCGGGATGAATGCAGTTTTATCTGGGATAATTATTATGATGAGGAAGACCGGATTAATGAATATGAACTGTCTTTATTTGTAAGAAGTGCAGAGAATCCGGAATTGTATCGTAAATATCAGGAAGTACATTACCAGAAAGCATATACACTGGAGAAGATAAAGACACTGCTTGAAAAAGCAGGACTGTCATATCTGGGCGCTTATGATGCATATACGCAGGATGCACCGCTTTATACAAGCCAGAGGATCTGTGTTGTAGCACAGGAATGTCAGAAGATGGTAAGATGATTCCATGAATGTGGAATGTCAGAGGATAATAAGAAAATCAAACGAGAAGGTAAGTTTAGAAGATAAGATTAGAAAAGGATGTTAAGTATGAAAGATTATATTGTAAGAGCAACAGCAGCAAACGGACAGGTACGTGCTTTTGCTGCAATTACGAGAGAGATAGTAGAAGAAGCCAGACAGCACCATGGAACAAGTCCGGTTGCGACAGCAGCGCTTGGACGTCTGCTGACAGCAGGTACGATGATGGGAAGTATGATGAAGAATGAGACAGACATGCTGACATTACAGGTACGCGGAGACGGACCAATCGGTGGGATTACCGTAACAGCAGACAGCAAGGGAGATGTAAAGGGATATGTTGAGAATCCGGATGTGATGCTTCCACCAAAGAATGGTAAACTGGATGTTGGCGGAGCAGTAGGTATCGGACTTTTGCAGGTTATTAAAGACATGGGACTGAAAGAACCATACTCCGGACAGACGATTCTGGTGAGCAGTGAGATCGCAGAGGATCTGACTTATTATTTTGCAAATTCGGAACAGGTACCGTCTTCAGTAGGTCTGGGAGTATTGATGGAAAAGGACAATACAGTTAAGACTGCAGGCGGATTTATTATCCAGATGATGCCATTTGCAGAGGATGCAACAATAAGCCAGATTGAAGAGAACTTAAAACTTGTGACTTCCGTGACAGAACTTCTGGACAAAGGCTATACTCCGGAACAGCTGTTAGAAGAACTGCTTGGCAATGTCGGTCTGGAAATTACGGATACGATGCCGACACGATTTTATTGTAACTGTTCCAAAGAGCGTGTGGAACAGGCTGTGGCAAGTGTAGGTAAAAAAGATATTCAGGAAATGATCAATGATGGCAAACCAATTGAAGTCAAATGTCATTTCTGTAATACCGCTTATCATTACAGTGTAGAGGAACTGAAAAATATTTTAAAGAGAAGTAAGTAAAGGCAGGCGAAAGAAAATGAAACATGGATTCGTGAAAGTTGCAGCAGCGACACCGGATATCCGGGTTGCAGATGTAGAGTATAATACAGAGCAGATCTGTCGACTGATCGATGAGACAGCAGAAGAGGAAGCAAAAGTAGTTGTATTTCCGGAATTATGTATTACCGGATATACGTGTGGAGATTTATTTACACAGGATCTGTTGCTGGAAAATGCAAAGAAAGGATTGCAGAAGATTGCGACACATACCGGTAATAAGGATGGTATATTCTTTATCGGAATGCCGTTAGCTGTAGACGGTGAGTTGTATAATGTTGCGGCAGCAGTGAACCATGGACATATTCTTGGATTTACGACGAAGACATTTCTGCCGAATTACGGTGAATTTTATGAGATGCGCCAGTTCTGCGCGGGTCCGAAGGAAGCAAGAATGATTTCTTTTGACGGTAAGATGATTCCGTTTGGACCACAGATCCTTTTTGTGGCAGAAGAGATGCAGTCGCTTGTGATTGCTGCAGAGATCTGTGAGGATGTATGGAGTACGGTTCCGCCAAGTATCCAGGCAGCAAGAGAAGGTGCCGTCCTGATCGTGAACTGCTCAGCAAGTGATGAGACGATCGGAAAGGCAACATACAGAAAGAATCTGATCGAGGGGCAGTCTGCAAGACTTTTGTGCGGTTATATTTATGCCAATGCCGGAGAAGGTGAATCTACGACAGATGTTGTGTTTGGCGGACATAATATTATCGCTGAGAACGGAACAACTCTTGCAATGGGACAACGTTTTGTAAATAATGTTATTTATACAGAGATAGATATAAAACGTCTGCTCAGTGAGAGACGGAAGAATACGACATTCCAGCTTGTGGAAGACAGAAAGCTTATGCGTGTTCCGTTTGATATGAAGATACAGGAGACAAAGCTTACGAGAGCATTTTATTCCAGACCGTTTGTGCCGGGAGAAGAGGGCGAGAGAGCCAGAAGATGTGAAGAAATCCTTACCATTCAGGCGATGGGACTTAAGAAACGCCTGGCACATACACATGCAAAGAGTGCAGTAGTAGGTATTTCCGGAGGATTGGATTCGACACTGGCACTTCTTGTGACAGCGAAGGCATTTGATGCACTTGGCATGGACAGAAGTGGAATTACAGCAGTTACAATGCCATGCTTTGGTACAACAGACAGGACTTATCAGAATGCATGTAAGATGTCGAAGAAGCTTGGAGCGACACTTAAGGAAGTACCGATCGCAGCTTCGGTAGAACAGCATTTTAAAGATATCGGACATGATCCGGAGGATCACAGTGTTACTTATGAGAATTCACAGGCACGTGAGCGTACACAGGTGTTGATGGATATTGCCAATGCGGCAGGAGGCATGGTAATAGGAACTGGAGATATGTCGGAGCTTGCTCTTGGATGGGCAACATATAATGGCGATCATATGTCCATGTATGGTGTCAACGCTTCCGTTCCAAAGACGTTAGTTCGTCATCTGGTTCATTATTATGCAGATACCTGTGAGGATCAGGAACTTAAAGAGATTCTGTATGATGTATTAGACACACCGGTAAGCCCGGAACTTCTGCCACCAAAAGACGGCGAGATTTCACAGAAAACAGAAGACCTGGTAGGTCCTTACGAACTGCATGATTTCTATCTTTATTATATGCTCCGGTTCGGATACGAACCGTCAAAAATCTACAGGATCGCCAAAGAAGCCTTTGCAGGAGAGTATGATAATGAGACGATTTATAAATGGCTTCGTACCTTCTGCTGGAGATTCTTTGCACAGCAGTTCAAGCGTTCTTGCCTGCCAGACGGACCGAAAGTTGGTACGGTTGCATTATCACCGAGAGGTGACTGGAGAATGCCAAGTGATGCGTGCGTAGCCGGATGGCTTAAAAATCTCGATGAGATGGAATAAACACATAGAGAAATATAATAAAAAAGGTTTCATTCACGGTTGTGAGCGAAACCTTTTTTGTACCTTATATAATGAGTCAGTCTATTCGATTGTAATAGGAAACTGAATTTCATTAAAGAGCGTGGAGATGAGATTATAACTGGATATTCTTGAAGAGATCCCCAAGGCTTGTTCCAATCTCTTCCGCCTTTGGAATCTCGACCTTTTCAACCGGCTCTTCTTCAACTTCTTCCAGCGCTTTCATGCTGAGACTGATCTTACCATCTTTGATACCGATTACTTTGACCTGAACTTCATCCCCGACATTCAGGACATCTTTTGGAGATTTGATATGTTTCTGACTGATCTGGGAAATGTGAACCAGTCCGGAAAGACCGTCCTCAAGCTGGATAAATGCACCGTAAGTTTGTAAACTGTCTACGGTACCAGTCATAACAGTGCCAACCTGCAGATTTGAAATCTTTTCTTCTTTTGCTTTGCGTTCTTTTTCTTTCAGAAGTTCGCGGGCAGAGAGGACTAATTTATTTTCAGCCTGGTCAACGTCAATGACTTGGACTTCAATATCTTTCAGAAGATAAGATTCCAGATCGTCAATGTAAGATAAAGATAATCTGGAAGCCGGAATGAATCCGCGCAGTCCTTCTACCATAGCAATTGCTCCACCGTTGACGATCCCCTCAATTTTAACAGGTAGTATAGTTTTCTTCTCGAGATATCTTTTTACGACATTCCAAGGATTGGCATCGTCAAAATGATCTTCCAGATCTGCCATTGTTAAGTTGTTGTCTTCTTTCATTAATTCTTCACTCATAGTTTTTTTGTTCCTTCCTGACATGATTTTGATAAACGTTTTTTCTATATGGCGATAGAAACTGTATACAGTATAACATAAAAATGACCGTTGTTTCAAAAAATGTGCAAGGATTTTGCGCCTGTATGCAAGAAATAGTTGACGAAACGAAAAAAAAATGGCAATCTAACTAGTGAACTTATGAAAAATATATGATATAAAAAGAAGCAAGGAATGCGCTAAAAATATCATAAAATATAATATTAACGAAAGTTTGGAGAGAGATAGATGGGAAAAAAGACTGGAAAAGTGTATGTGGTCGGACATAAGAATCCGGATACCGATTCCATTTGTTCCGCAATTGCATATGCAGAGTTGAAAAAGAAACTGACAGGGGATGAGTATGTTGCAAAACGTGCAGGTCAGGTGAACGAAGAAACACAGTATATATTGTCTAAATTTAATGTGAAAGCGCCGGATCTTTTGAAAAATGTCAAGTTACAGGCGAAAGATCTTGATATTCATAAGATTGAAGGGGTTGCACCGAATGTTTCAATCAAAGATACATGGGCAAAGATGAAAGAAAATAATATCAAGACGGTTCCAGTATTGAAGGAAGACGAACTGGTAGGAGTGATCTCTACCGGAGATATTGCGACATCTTATATGGATGTTTATGACAGTAACATTTTGGCAAGAGCAAGGACGCAGTATAGGAATATTATCCGTACATTGGATGGTACATTACTTACGGGAAATGAACATGGACATTTTACCAAAGGAAAAGTAACGATCGGAGCATCGGATCCGAATTTGATGAAGGAGTTTATCGAACGGGATGATCTGGTAATCCTTGGAAACCGTGATGAAGCACAGGAGTGTGCGATCAATATTGATGCGAGCTGTATTGTTGTATGCCAGAATGCGAAAGTTTCTTCGGAGATGATCCGCAGAGCAGAAGAACAGAGTATTGTGATTATCAGTACACCGCATGATACATTTACAACAGCCCGTCTGATCAATCAGAGTATACCGGTGAAGTTTTTTATGAGTAAAGGACCTCTGGTTGCATTTCATATGAATGATTATGTAGATGAGATTAAGGAAGTTATGACGAAGACAAAATTCCGTGATTTTCCGATCCTTGACAGACATGGCAGATTCCGTGGATTCATTTCCAGACGTCGTTTTATGGATGCAAGCAAGAAGAAAGTGATCCTTGTAGATCACAATGAGAAGTCACAGGCTGTAGATGGGCTGGAAGAAGCAGAGATTGTAGAGATCATTGACCATCACAGACTGGGCAATATTGAGACAACAGGACCGGTATTTTTCCGGAATCAGCCGGTAGGCTGTACGGCGACGATCGTTTATCAGATGTACAGAGAGGAAGAAATCTCCATTTCACCGAAGATTGCAGGTCTTCTCTGTTCAGCGATTATTTCCGATACATTGCTGTTCCGTTCGCCGACCTGCACATCCATAGATGAGAAAGCGGCAGCGAAGCTTGCAAAGATCGCCGGAGTCGATATGGAAGAGCTTGCGAAAGAAATGTTTAATGCAGGTAGCAGCATGAAAGGCAAGACGCCGGAAGAGATTTGCTTCCAGGATTTCAAACAGTTTACGGTAAATGACGTCGTATTTGGTGTCGGACAGATCAATTCCATGAGCGGAGAAGAACTTAGGGAGATCAAAGAAGTGCTGGAACCGCATCTGGAACAGGTGCTGGAGAAGCAGAATCTCCATATGATCTACTATATGCTGACAGATATTTTGAATGAGTCAACAGAATTACTCTGTTGTGGAGCAAATGCAAAAGCACATATTGCAGCAGCATTTGATCTGCCGGAGGATACACAGGATATTATCCTTCCGGGAGTTGTTTCCAGAAAGAAACAGCTGATCCCGGCACTGGTGGAGACATTACAACAATAAGATATATAAAAAGGATCTGATACAGGAGGAGAAGATGGCAAAACAGATATGGAAACCGGGCAATATGGTTTACCCGCTTCCGGCAGTTATGGTTAGTACAGCAGATAAGAGCGGAGAAGACAATATTATTACCGTTGCATGGACGGGAACGATCTGTACGAATCCGGCTATGCTCTATATATCCGTGCGTCCGGAGCGCTATTCTTATCATATGATTAAAGAAAGCGGAGAATTTGTTGTAAATCTGACGACGGAGGCACTGGCAAGGGCAACCGACTGGTGTGGTGTTCGTTCCGGCAGGGATGTAGATAAATGGAAAGAGATGGGACTTACCCGTGGCAAAAGCGAGACATTACAATATTCACCGTGTATCAAAGAAAGCCCGGTGAATATTGAGTGCAAGGTGGATCAGATACTGGAACTCGGTTCACATCACATGTTCACGGCGAAAGTACAGGCTGTTCAGGTAGATGACAGATATATGCAGGAGAATGGAAAATTTGATCTTGCCTCCAGCAGACTGCTGACATATTCCCATGGAGAGTATTATTCGCTGGGAAAGAAGCTTGGAACATTTGGCTATAGTGTGAAGAAGAAAAAATAGAATAAAATAATATAATATAATAAAAACAGATCCTTCTATCAGAGGGATCTGTTTTTATGAATGCTTCTAAAATTAAGCAAGGTCTTCACCTGTGAGCATCTTGTATGCCTGCAGATATTTCTCGATCGTCTTGTCAACGATCTCCTGAGGGAGTGTCCAGTCGTTGTCCGGATTTGCTTTCAGCCAGTCACGGGCAAACTGTTTGTCGAAGGACGGCTGTCCATGTCCCGGCTCATAACCGTCTGCAGGCCAGAAGCGGGAGCTGTCCGGTGTGAGCATCTCATCACCGATAACAAGGTTACCATTCTCGTCAAGACCAAATTCAAATTTGGTATCTGCAATGATGATTCCTTTACTTAATGCATATTCTGCACATTTTTTATATAACGCGATAGTGCTGTCACGAAGCAGTTCGGCATATTCACGACCTTTTCCAGGGAAATATTTTTCCAGGTGATCAATACTCTGTTCAAAAGAAATATTCTCGTCGTGATCACCGATTTCAGCCTTGGTAGACGGAGTGTAGATTGGTTCCGGCAGTTTGTCGGATTCTTTTAATCCTTCCGGCAGCTTGATTCCGCAAACAGTTCCATTCTCCTGATAGCTTGCCCAGCCACTTCCTGTGATATATCCGCGGACGATACATTCAATCGGAAGCATGTGGAGCTTCTTGCACATCATGGATTTACCGGCATATTTTTCATTCTGAAAAAATTCCGGCATATCATTTACGTCAACTGAGATCATGTGGTTTGGAAGAATATCTTCTGTCATATCAAACCAGAATTTGGACATCTGTGTGAGAACAGATCCTTTCTTTGTAACCTCATTGTGTAAAATCACATCGAAACAACTGATGCGGTCTGTAGCAACCATGATCAGACTGTCTCCATTGTCATAAATCTCACGTACTTTACCTTCTTTGATTGGCTTTAATTCCTGCATTGTTTACACCTCGTTATTGAATTTTTTGAAAAATATCACAGTAACCGTATCACTCTTTGTAGTATAATGTCAAGTTATTTGATAATGAACTGTAAGAAAAACAATTCATGCACAAAAGTATCCGTATAAGGAAAAAAGAAAGCACCTCTTTTAAAGAGGTGCGATTTTCAGACGGTAAATTCTTTTTAACAGAATCGTTGACGTGATAAGTGAGACAATCTCAGCGATAGGAATTGCCCACCAGACAGCATGCAGTCCAAACAGGATTGCGAAAATATAAGCAATCGGTAGAATCGCAAAAAGCTGTCTTGCCAGAGAAACGATCAGGCTGTAGACCCCATTTCCCAAAGCCTGGAATACAGAACCGACAATGATGTTATATCCGGCGAACAGGAAACTTAAGCTGATGATCCGAAGTGCCGGTACGCCGATAGCAAGCATCTGGTCTGATGCATCAAACAGTGTGAACAGGAAGAAACGAGGACAGGTCTGGAATAATACAAGACCGATCATCATAATCGTCACTGCAATCGCGACACTGAATTTAGCTGTCTGTATAATACGGTGTTTATTTCTGGAACCATAATTATAAGCAACGATCGGAATCATACCATTGTTCAATCCAAATACCGGCATGAAGATAAAGCTCTGTAATTTAAAGTAGACACCAAATACAGCAGTTGCAGTTGAAGAGAACATTAGCAGGATTTTATTCATACCGAATGTCATGACGGAAGTGATTGCCTGCATGATGATCGATGGAACACCTACTTTGTAAATAGTGGCGATCGTGCGTCCGTGAGGGCGAAAACCTTTCATATTAATATCAATTTCATGATTTTTCGTATGATTAAAAAATGCTGCTAAAATAACACCGACAATCTGTCCGGTAATGGTGGCAAGTGCAGCTCCGGCAACTTCCAGTCGTGGAAATCCGAACAGACCGAAGATCATAATCGGATCAAGAATAATATTGATGATCGCTCCGGTTCCCTGTGTGATCATGTTGTAAATTGTTTTTCCGGTAGACTGCAGAAGACGTTCGAAGGTAATCTGCATGAAAATTCCGAAAGAACAGATTGTGATAATGCTTAAATATTCTGTACCGTAAGCAACGATCTCAGGATTCTTTGTCTGGACAGAAAAGAAAAAATGAGAACCGATGCCGCCGATAATTGCAAATATGATAAAACTTAAAACAGCAAGGAAAATACCATTTTTTGCAGCACGATTGGCACCTTTATAATCTTTTTCACCAAGATTACGGGACAAAAGTGCGTTGATACCAACGCCGGTTCCAGACGCGACAGCGATCATCAGCGTCTGGATCGGGAAAGCGAGTGATACGGCAGTCAGTGCGTCTTCACTTAGTTTGGCTACGAACATGCTGTCTACAATATTATACAATGCCTGGACGAGCATGGATAACATCATCGGCAGTGACATTGAGATAAGCAATTTTGGAACCGGCATGGTTCCCATTTTATTTTCATGGACAGGTGTTGTTTTTTGTTTTGTTTGTACCATAAAAATCCTCCTTTAGAATAAAAACATGTAAATGCACACGTAAATTTAATTATAGCATTTGCAGATGGAATTAACAATACATAATATGATAACATACTTTTTCTTTGTCTCTGATATGAGCATAAAAGTGGAGCGTAAGTTTGTATGATATGTGAATACGGGACAGAATTGCGGGAGTATGAAGTACAGTACATTCGTATGGCATCTTTTGATTCGGACATCATAGTAGAAAACAGCACGATACAACATAATACGAAGTAATACATACAGGGTATTGCAGTGGGAACATAGGTTGTCAAGCATTAAATCTGCCGCATAGGATTTTGGGCAGATACATATATTTTTACAAAGTGCAAATCAAATGGTATGGAAGAACATGAAGAAAAGAGAGAAGAAAGAAATCAAAGTGATGTGTGCTTTGTTGTATATGATGGGACTTTGTCTGGCACTTGGAATTTCTCTGCGTCCGGTGGCGAAAGAAGCACATCCGGAAGACAGACTCATACAAAACAGTGATAAATCTGTTCCGGCAGACGGGAAGATGCAGGCCGGCAAAAAATCAGTTTCGGTAGATGGAAAGTTACAGTTGGAAGATGGACAGCAGATGAGTGATTATGTAAGAAAAGATAACGAAGCGAAGAAAGTGGCAATTACATTTGACGATGGACCAAGTGGAAAATACACAAAAAAACTGCTGGATGGTCTGAAAAAGAGGAAAGTTAAGGCAACATTTTTCCTGATTGGGGAAAATGTGAAGCGCTATCCGGAAATTGTAAAGCGGATGAAAAAAGAAGGACATCTGATCGGGAATCATACCTATCATCATGTCGAGCTGACATCACTGCCGGAAGATAAGGCAAGGCAGGAAGTAGAGCAGACAGATCAGACGATCAGTAAGATCACAGGTGAACATGTGGCTTATATGCGACCACCGTTTGGGGCATGGAAGAAAGAGATGGAGACGGAACTGGAAGTGATGCCGGTGCTATGGACAGTAGATCCACTCGACTGGACGACGAAAAATGTGGATGAAATTGTGCGGAAAGTAGTGACGCAGACAAAGGAAAATGATATTATCTTATTGCATGACTGCTATGATTCCTCTGTGAAAGCTGCATTTCGGATTATTGATCAGCTCAGGGACAGAGGATTTGCTTTTGTAACGGCAGAAGAACTGATTATTGATTAATCAACGGAAAAGCTTTTAACTGTATAGAAAGCAGAAAGTACAAAAAGTTAATCCGTACAGGAAGTAGAAAGTATAAATAGGAAATGTTAATCTGTACAGGATGTATAGATAGAAACATAAGATAGAGAGGCGATAAAGAATGGACTTATTTGATTATGTCAGAGAGAAAAATATGGATAAGGAAGCACCGCTCGCATCCAGACTCAGACCAACGACGTTGGAAGAAGTTGTCGGGCAGGAGCATATTATAGGAAAAGACAAACTTCTATACCGGGCGATCAAGGCGGATAAATTAAGTTCCGTCATTTTTTATGGACCGCCGGGAACCGGTAAGACAACACTGGCAAAAGTCATTGCCAATACGACAAGTGCAGAATTTACGCAGATCAATGCAACCGTTGCTGGTAAGAAAGATATGGAAACAGTGGTGCAGAAGGCAAAAGAACTGCTGGGAATGTATCAGAAGAAGACGATCCTTTTCGTAGATGAGATCCACCGTTTTAATAAGGGGCAGCAGGATTATTTGCTCCCGTTTGTGGAAGACGGTACGATCATCCTGGTCGGTGCGACAACGGAGAATCCATACTTTGAAGTAAATGGTGCGCTGATCTCCCGCTCCAGTATTTTCGAACTGAAACCGCTGAAAAAAGAAGACATTAAGAAATTATTGCAGAGAGCAGTCTATGATGTGGAAAAAGGAATGGGCAGCTACCGCGCAGAGATTGATGAAGATGCGCTGGATTTCCTTGCTGATATAGCCGGAGGGGATGCAAGAAGTGCACTTAATGCGATAGAACTTGGTATTCTGACCACCGAACGAAGTGAAGAAGACGGGAAAATACACATTACACTGGATGTGGCATCCGAGTGTATCCAGAAACGAGTCGTGCAATATGATAAGACGGGAGATAATCATTATGATACAATCTCGGCGTTCATTAAGAGTATGAGAGGATCTGATCCAGATGCGGCAGTCTATTATCTGGCGAAGATGTTATATGCCGGAGAGGACATCAAATTTATCGCAAGACGAATTATGATCTGCGCATCAGAAGATGTCGGAAATGCAGATCCGATGGCTCTGACCGTAGCCGTGTCTGCCGCACAGGCAGTAGAACGGATCGGTATGCCGGAAGCACAGATTATTTTATCACAGGCGGTTTTATATGTAGCTACTGCTCCAAAGAGCAATTCCGCATGCAATGCGGTATTTGCAGCAATGGATAATGTGAAACAGAAGAAGACAACAGTTCCTTCTTATTTACAGGATGCGCATTACAAGGGCTCTGTAAATTTAGGACATGGCGTTGGTTACAAATATGCACACGATTATCCGAAACATTATGTGAAACAGCAGTATCTGCCGGATGAGATTAAAGATGAGAAATTTTATGTGCCAAGTGATAATGGACATGAAAAAGACATACAGGCGTGGATGAAATATATTCGCGAATAAATTTGGGACGGGGATTTTCTGGAAAATCCCCGTCCCAAATTAAAATCCCCCTGTCCCTTTTTAATTATTCCTGTAAAGAACCGTCAATATTTACAGTGACAACCTGCCAGGGAATGAATTTCCCGCTTGCTTTTAAAGCTTCTTTTGCGGCATACTCCAGACCGCCGCAACAAGGCACTTCCATGCGGACAATGGTAACGCTCTTGATGTCGTTTCCGGCAATGATCGAGGTCAGTTTTTCAGTGTAATCGACAGCATCCAGCTTCGGACATCCGATGAGAGTAATGCGGTTGCGGATGAAACGGTTGTGGAAATCAGCGTAAGCGTATGCAGTGCAGTCGGCTGCGATCAGCAGGTTTGCACCGTCAAAATAAGGAGCATTGATCGGAGCAAGCTTGATCTGTACAGGCCACTGGCTGAGCTGGCTTACCGGAGCCGTTCCATTATCAGCAGAGGTAGCTGATTCTTCATTACGGTGCATGATGGAGCGGATGCGCTGTCCCGGACAGCCTGTGAAAGCAGGTGTTTTCTCTTCGTGAGAAGATTTTCCGGCAGGAGTGTCATGTTTATGTGCTTCTTTTGCATCCAAGTGTCTTTTAAGCGCGTCGCCGCCTTTTTTCTTCAAATGTTCTTTCACAGCATCATCGTCGTATGCTGCCGCTTCTCTTTCTATAAAATGGATGGCATCGGTTGGACAGGCAGGAAGGCAATCGCCCAGTCCGTCACAATAATCGTCACGAATCAGCCGTGCTTTCCCATCGATCATCTGGATTGCACCTTCATGGCATGCGTTTGCACAGGCACCGCATCCGTTACATTTTTCTTCGTCTATTTGAATAATTTTTCTGATCATGTGAAATTCTCCTTTTCATATAATAAAAATTAAATGGTTTACTTGTTTTGTCTTGCTTAGTCTACTACAATAAAAATAAAAAAGATGTTGTATTTCCAACAAAAGGAGATTTTTTATGAAAATAAATGAAATTCCATTATTTGGAGGAATCCGGGAGGAAAATTTGACAGAAATGTTAAAATGTCTGGATGGAAGAGAAAAAAGTTACAGAAAAGGAGAGATGATCCTTACGGAAGAAGAATCATCTGCAGGTGCGGGATTAGTATTGGAAGGGATGGTGCAGGTTGCCGAAGAGGATGTGTTTGGCAACCGTAATATTCTGGAGCATGTAAAAACGGGACAGTTATACGGGGCTGCATTTTCCTGTGCGGGAATTAAGAAGAGTCCGGTCAGTGTAATGGCGGTGACAGATTGCAGAATACTTCTTATTAATATGAATAAAGTGATCGAGACATGTCCGATGTCGTGTACATTTCACCAGCGGCTCATCAGCAACCTTGTCCGGATCATGGCAATAAAAAATGTTGCATTGAATGAAAAAATCAGCCATCTTTCCAGACGGAGTACAAAAGAAAAACTGTTATCGTATCTTTCAGATTGTGCAAAGAAGGCACAGAGTATGCATTTTACGATTCTTTTCGACAGACAGGAACTTGCCGATTATCTCTGCGTGGAGAGAAGTGCCATGTCTGCGGAACTTGGTAAATTAAAAAAAACAGGCATACTGGACTGCCGGAAGAATGAATTCTGGTTAAAAGAAATGTGACCGGAAGACACTATGATTTCAGAGGGAGTATTTTATACTGAAAACAGAACAAATTGGAGGATTGTCGCATGAAGGAACGAAAAGACAAGAAAATGCAGCATATTTTGGAATCACTGTTTTTAGATACAGCGCTTCCGTTTCGTGTAAGGCTGTTTAATATACTGGCGATCGTGGGAGTACTGATCAGTGTGATGAATGGTATTTTTTCTTATATGAACAGTGGAAATCCGGTGTTGTTATTTACCAATGGGGTGACAGCGGTCTTATCTTTTTCACTTTTATATTATGCATATAAAAGCCGAAATTATCAGTTCTGTTATTTTATAACAATTATAGCGATCTTCATGATCCTGTTTCCAATTCTGTTTTTTAAAGGCGGCGGTTATAAAAGTGGCATGCCATGTTTTTATGTCTTTGGAATTATATTTACTGTATTTATGCTGGAGCGTTTGCAGATGATCTGCTGTGTATTGATTGAACTGATAATCTATATTGCAACAATAGGAATTGCCTATGCATACCCGCAGACGGTTATCTGGTTTCTGTCGGAGAAAGAGATCGTTATTGATACCATCGTAGGCGTTGCAGTATCGAGTCTTGCTATCGGTACAGTTACTTACCTGCATTTCCGTCTGTATAACAGGCAGCAGATCTATCTGACAGAAGCGAGAGAAGAAGCTATGAAAGCAAATCAGGCGAAAAGTGTTTTCCTTGCAAATATGAGTCATGAAATACGGACACCGATCAATGTGATGCTTGGAATGAATGAAATGATACTCAGGGAATGTGATTCGGAGGATATCAGGCAATACGCACAGGGAATTGAAAAATCCGGAAATTATCTGTTATCATTGATCAATAACGTGCTGGATATTTCCAAAATTGAATCCGGAAAAGTAAAGATTACAAAAGAACCATTTTCTATTTCGGCACTTGTACAGGAAATCTGGCTGTTAGGATCCGGACAGGCGGAAAATAAAAATCTGGAGTTTCAGGTGAGAATAGATGAAACACTGCCGGAATATATAAACGGGGATGCTTTACATATGAAACAGATTATGCTGAATCTGATCAGTAATGCTGTGAAATACACGGAGAACGGTTCTATCGTATTCCAGGTGGAAAGATGTGGCGAAAAGATCCGTTTTTCTGTGAAAGATACCGGATATGGCATAGAGAAAGAAGCAATGAATACGTTATTTGATGCATTTACCAGAGTGGATGTGAAAAAATACAGAAATATTGAAGGAAGCGGTCTGGGGCTGGCAATTGTCAGAGAACTCTGCCGGGAGATGGATGGAAAGGTTGAAGTACAAAGTGAAGTCGGGACAGGGAGCAGATTTACGGTAACATTTCCTCTGGAAGAGGCAGGAAAACAAAAATCCGGAGAATGGCATCCAAGGAAAGAAATAGAAGAAAAGCATGCGGGCACTTTTGTTGCACCGGATGCAAAGGTTCTTATTGTGGATGACAGGGAAGAGAACCTGCGAGTGATCTGTTCACTGTTAAAACATACCAAGATCCGCACAGATACAGCAGTGAGTGGCTCGGAATGTATCGAGAAAGTCAGAAAAGGAAATTATCATATGATATTTCTTGATTATATGATGCCGGAAATGGATGGGCTGGAAACATTTCGGCGTATGAAGGAGATGGAAATCCGTGTTCCGGTGATCGCACTGACGGCAGATGTTACAAGTGGAATCCAGCAGATATTTGAAAAAGAAGGATTTGCCGCTTATTTATCAAAACCGATTCGCTGGGAGAGAATGGAAGAGCTGCTTCTGGCTTATCTGCCGGATATACTGGTTACAAAAAGCAGCCGAAAAGAATGGAAAATATCAGGAAAAGATTACAACCGGCTGAAAGCACAGCTGCAAGTCTGTGAGATCCAGATGGAAAAAGGACTACATTTACTGGATGGAAATATATATCAATATGCAAAATTGATAGAATTTTTTACAGATTATTATGAACCGAATCGCAGGCAGATGGAGAAAATGGAAAAAGCACTGAAATATGCAGATACAGAAAAGAAAAGGACTGAGATCCTGATGGCACTGACCGGTGAAATGCATACATTGAAAAGCAATGCAAAAGCAATTGGCGCAGGAGAACTCTCAGAGCTGGCACAGGCGATGGAAGTGCATGGCAAAGAAATGGATGCGGATTATTTCAAATATGCAATGCCGCTTCTTTATCTGGAATGGGAGAGAACGGTAAAAGGAGCCAGACAGTTCCGGAAAGAAATAGTGCAGCTCATACCGCAGAGAGAAAACGAAGAAGCAGAAAGTACCATAGCAGATATAAATCTGAAAGAAACCTATGAAAAAGCATTACGGGAAGCATTGATGCGTTATCAGGGGAAGGAAGCTTCCACCTGGAATCAAAAGCTGCTGGACACAGAAAATGATCCGGAGAGAAGAAAGCTGTTGGAACAGATCGGACAGAAAATCCGCGAGCTGGATTTTGAAGAAGCAGAGAGTATTTTCAGAAAGTGGAAGGAGGAACACTGATGGAGAAAAAACATGTATTGGTCGTGGATGACGATCTGATTTTATTAAAGACAGCAGAAGAGATTCTGTCAGAATTTTACAGTGTCAGTGTAGCCAAAGCCGGGAGCCAGGCGATTGCACTTCTGGAAAAAGGCGTGATCCCGGATCTGATCCTTCTGGATATTGCTATGCCTGGAATGGATGGATATGAGACACTAAATGAGATGAAGAAGATTCCGGCGGCAGGCAGTGTGCCGATTATTTTCCTGACCGGATTTTCCGATGCAGATTATGAAGTGCGCGGATTAAAATCCGGCGCGGTAGATTATATTGTGAAACCATTTGTGAAAGAAGTACTGCTTGCAAGAGTGGAACGCCATTTACAATATGAAGAAGGACGGGCCAGAGAAGAACGAACGGAAGAAATAAAGGAGAATGAAACGTATAAAAAGATGCAGGAAGTGTTAAGCCCAATCGAGTGGAAGATTGCGCAGGCAATTGCAAAAGGGATGGACAACCGGGAGATTGCGGCGGAATATCATTATTCTTATGGTTATGTGAAAAATGTAATTACCCGTATATTTTCAAAACTTGAGGTGGAGAAAAGAAGAGATCTGCGGAAAATGTTTGAAGGATAGGGGATGTTCGGTTGTGTTTTACATAGAAAAAGGCTATAATAGAGGAAATATATAACCACGCAGGAGGAATGCAAAATGAAAATTTTTGACACAGTAAACAAAGCAGAAGTAGAAGTAAATGGAACAGACGGACTGGTTCAGCTTATGAAAGACGGCCGTCAGGTAGATCTTTATCTGAAAGAGAAGAAATCTGATGAAGACGGATACATGAGCTGGGATGTAGAACACTGGTCAAGTGTAGATGGTAAAAGATTTATCCGCTGCTATTCATTAGAGGGACGTGTATTAAGTGAGTCTACAGGACATAATATCTATGATCTGGCAAATGATTTCAAACCGGAAGAGGCTGCAAAAGTAGAACTGAGCTAGACTGTTTTAAAGCGTTTGAAAAGAATCTAAAAAAATAATAAATACTGTTGACAAACAGAAAAAGGAGTGCTACATTAATAGTCGAAAGATGTTAGCACTCCTTTCTAATGAGTGCTAACAAAGAAAAATCCGAAAGGAGGAGAGCTGATGTTAGAAGAACATGGACTGAGTGATCGTAAGCTTAAGATTTTACATGCGATTATACAGACTTATCTAGAGAGTGGCGAGCCGGTCGGATCGAGAACCATTTCCAAATATACGGATTTGAATTTAAGTTCAGCAACGATCCGTAATGAGATGGCGGATCTGGAAGAACTTGGTTATATCATACAGCCACATACATCGGCAGGTCGTATTCCTTCGGATAAAGGCTACAGATTATATGTAGATATGCTGATGCAGGAGAAGGAGCAGGAACTGAATGATATGCAGGATCAGATGCTTCAGAAAGCAGATAAGATGGATCAGCTTCTGAAACAGGCAGCCAAAGTTTTAGCGAACAATACGAATTACGCAACGATGGTTTCCACTCCGATGAACAATTCCAATAAGATCAAGTTCCTCCAGTTGTCTATGGTGGATGAAGAACAGGTGATCGCGGTAATTGTTCTCGGCGGCAATGTGATAAAGAACAAGCTCATTCATCTGGAAGAACCGCTCAGCAATGAGAACCTGCTGAAGCTGAATATGCTTTTGAATACAACACTCAATGGTATGTCCATTGAGGAGATCAATTTAGGACTGATCGCAAGACTCAAAGAGCAGGCAGGTATTCACAGCGTGGTGATTGGCAACGTACTGGATGCAGTCGCAGATACGATACAGGTCGATGAAGATATGCAGATCTATACAAGTGGTGCGACGAACATTTTCAAATATCCGGAGCTCAGCGATAAGCAGAGCGCTCAGGATATCATCAGTGCATTTGAAGAAAAACAACAGCTTACAGAGCTTGTAACCCAGACACTTTCTCATGAAGAGAATACAGGAATTCAGGTTTATATCGGTGATGAAGCACCGGTACAGAACATGAAGGACTGCAGTGTCGTGACCGCAACCTATGAATTAGGCGAGGGCATGAAGGGAACGATAGGCATTATCGGACCGAAGCGGATGGATTATGAGCATGTTTTAAAATCTATGAAGCGTCTCCAGACAGAACTGGATCAGATGTTTCATAAGAATGAATAAGAAAGGTGGAAGTACCCTTGGAAGATAACAAAGAAAAGAGCCAGGAAGAGATGGTAAAGGAAGCTGTGGAGGAAGCAAAGAAGACAGCTGAAGCCACTAAAGAAGAGGCAGCCGAAGACGAAGCGAAGGAAGCAGAGACAGAGGACAGCAAAGAATCCGATACAGAAGAGAAGAAATCCGGCAAGAAGTTATTTGGCAAGAAGGATAAGAAAGATAAAAAAGACGAGAAGATTGAGGAACTGACTGACAGACTCACTCGTCAGATGGCAGAGTTTGATAACTTCCGCAAACGTACAGAGAAGGAGAAATCCCAAATGTACGAAGTTGGTGCGAAAGATATCATAGAGAAGATTCTTCCGGTTGTAGACAATTTCGAAAGAGGTCTGGATGCAGTGAAGGAAGAAGACAAAGAGGATCCATTTATCCAGGGAATGGAGAAGGTTTACAAACAACTGATGACAACACTGGAAGGAATCGAGGTGAAACCTATCGAAGCGGTAGGTCAGGAATTTGACCCGAATCTTCATAATGCGGTTATGCATGTGGAAGATGAGAATCTCGGTGAGAATATCATTGCCGAAGAATTCCAAAAAGGTTATATGTATCGTGACTCTGTAGTGAGACACAGTATGGTAAAAGTAGCAAATTAGAATTTATTTAGAAATAGAACAGGAGGACAATTATTATGGGTAAAATCATTGGTATTGACTTAGGTACAACAAACAGCTGTGTAGCCGTAATGGAAGGTGGACAGCCAACAGTTATCGCTAACACAGAAGGTGCAAGAACTACACCGTCAGTAGTAGCATTTACAAAAACAGGAGAGCGTCTTGTAGGTGAACCTGCAAAACGTCAGGCAGTTACAAACGCAGAGAGAACAATCTCTTCTATCAAGAGAGAGATGGGATCTGATTATAAAGTAACTGTAGATGAGAAGAAATATTCTCCGCAGGAGATTTCAGCAATGATCCTTCAGAAATTAAAAGCAGATGCAGAAGGATATCTTGGAGAAAAAGTAACAGAAGCTGTTATCACAGTACCTGCTTACTTCAACGATGCTCAGCGTCAGGCTACAAAAGATGCCGGTAAGATCGCAGGACTTGATGTAAAACGTATCATCAACGAGCCTACGGCAGCAGCACTTGCTTACGGACTTGACAATGAGAATGAACAGAAGATTATGGTATATGACCTTGGTGGTGGTACATTCGATGTATCCGTAATCGAGATTGGTGATGGTGTTATCGAGGTATTATCTACAGCAGGTAACAACAGACTTGGTGGAGATGACTTTGACCAGAAGATTACAGATTACATGATCGCCGAATTCAAGAAACAGGAAGGTGTAGACTTATCTACAGATAAGATGGCACTGCAGAGATTAAAAGAAGCAGCTGAGAAAGCGAAGAAAGAACTTTCTTCTGCAACAACCACAAATATCAACCTGCCATTCATTACAGCTACAGCAGAGGGACCGAAACATTTTGATATGAACCTCACAAGAGCTAAATTTGATGAACTGACACACGACCTTGTGATGAAGACATCTGAGCCGGTTCAGAGAGCATTATCTGATGCTGGTATCACAGCTTCTGAGCTTGGTCAGGTACTGCTGGTTGGTGGATCTACACGTATCCCGGCTGTACAGGAAGAAGTAAAACGTCTGACAGGTAAAGAGCCTAGCAAATCTCTGAACCCAGATGAGTGTGTAGCACTTGGTGCTTCTGTTCAGGGTGGTAAACTTGCAGGAGATACAGGCGCAGGCGACATCCTTCTTCTGGATGTAACTCCACTGTCACTGTCTATCGAGACAATGGGTGGTGTAGCTACAAGACTGATCGAGAGAAATACAACAATCCCGACAAAGAAGAGCCAGATCTTCTCTACAGCAGCAGATAACCAGACAGCCGTTGATATCAACGTTGTACAGGGTGAGAGACAGTTTGCTAAAGACAACAAGTCCCTCGGACAGTTCAGACTGGATGGAATCGCACCGGCTCCGCGTGGAGTACCGCAGATCGAAGTTACATTCGATATCGATGCAAATGGTATCGTAAATGTATCTGCAAAAGATCTTGGAACAGGAAAAGAGCAGCATATCACAATCACAGCAGGATCTAACATGTCTGATGAAGATATTGATAAAGCTGTAAAAGAAGCTGCTGCATTTGAAGCACAGGATAAGAAACGTAAAGAAGGAATCGATACAAAGAACGAAGCAGATGCATTCGTATTCCAGACAGAGAAAGCATTGTCTGAAGCTGGAGACAAACTGGATGCAGCTGACAAAGCAGCAGTAGAAGCTGACTGCAAAGCACTGAAAGATCTGCTTGAGAAGGCAAATACAGAAGAGATGACAGATGCTCAGATCGCTGAGATTAAAGCAGCAAAAGAAAAACTGACAGAGAGTGCTCAGAAACTCTTCACAAAGATGTATGAGCAGGCAGGAGCTGCAGCTGGCGCACAGGGAGCTGATCCGAACATGGGAACAGGTGCACAGGGAGCAGGTCCGGCACCGGAAGGATTCCAGGGAGACGACGTAGTAGACGGAGATTATAAAGAAGTATAAGACCTGGTAAGATAGGTTGTTCTGTGTGTCCGGTGTAAGCCGGGCACACAGAACTTCTTTCTGTTTCACAGTATCCGTAAGAAGCTGTCAGTGGCAGGTGCTTACAGGTACAGGAAAGGCAGATTAGATTTACAGTGGAAAGGGATAAGAGATGGCAGAATCAAAGAGAGATTATTATGAAGTGCTTGGCGTAAGCAGAGATGCAGATGAAGCCACAATTAAAAAAGCATACAGAAAAGTCGCTAAAAAATACCATCCTGATATGAATCCTGGTGATGCAGAGGCGGAAAAGAAATTCAAAGAAGCATCGGAAGCCTATGCGGTACTGAGCGATGCAGACAAACGTCGCCAGTACGACCAGTACGGTCATGCAGCCTTTGAAGGTGGCGCAGGCGGAGCCGGTGGATTCGGCGGATTTGATTTTAACGGCGCAGATTTCAGTGACATTTTCGGAGATATGTTTGGTGATCTGTTTGGAGGCGGCCGAAGAGGCGGTCGTGCCAGTCAGGGACCTATGAAAGGTGCAAACATCCGCAAGAGTGTCAGAATTACATTTGAAGAAGCAGTGTTTGGCTGTGAAAAAGAGTTGGATGTTGTATTAAAAGATTCATGTCCGAAATGTAATGGAACAGGTGCAAAACCGGGAACATCCCCGGAGACATGTTCAAAATGTGGAGGAAAAGGTCAGGTTGTTTATACGCAGCAGTCCTTCTTCGGAACAGTACAGAATGTACAGACCTGTCCGGACTGTCACGGAACCGGTAAAATCATCCGTGAGAAGTGTTCAGGCTGCGGTGGAACCGGTTATGTTTCCAACAGAAAGAAAATATCTGTATCCATTCCGGCAGGTATTGACAATGGACAGAGTGTAAGAATCCGTGAAAAAGGAGAACCGGGCGTGAACGGCGGACCAAGAGGAGATCTTCTGGTAGAAGTGGTTGTATCCAGACATCCGATCTTCCAGCGGCAGGATATGCATATTTTTTCTACGGTACCGATTTCATTCGCACAGGCAGCACTTGGTGCAGATGTGAAGATCAAGACCGTAGACGGAGATGTGATCTACACTGTAAAACCGGGAACCAAGACCGGTACAAAAGTACGTCTCAAAGGCAAGGGAGTTCCTTCTATCCGAAGTGCAAGCATCCGTGGCGATCATTATGTAACACTGGTGATCCAGACACCGGAACATTTAAGTGCAGAAGCGAAAGAAGCACTCCGCAAGTTCGATGAGCTTTCCGGCAATACTTTGCATACACCGGAATCATCCGAACCAAAGGATTCTGCAAAAGGTGGAAAGAAGAAAAAAGGCTTTATGGATAAAGTGAAAGAAGCTTTTGAGGATTAGAAGAGATTTATTAGCCATAGATGAATAATGAACAGAAAGAGAATGTGAATCGGATATAGAGATATATCGATGCATATTCTCTTTCTGTTTTTTTAAAATTGCTTATTAGCGATAGAAAACAGATGATAAAATTGTGCAATTGTGCTTGTCTGTGTGGCAGGACCGGTAAAAGAAGCAAAAATATTTAGTAATTTTCTTTTGTCTTCTGCAAAGAATGACTCCTATAAGTAGCAACACTGGAAAAATAATTCCTGCCAAAATTCCCATCTTTAGGTTATCCCCAAAAGCTCCTGATACCATTCCAACCAATGTAGGACCTCCTGAACAACCTATATCTCCACCTAATGCCAGCAATGCAAACATGGCTGTTCCCCCTTTGGGCAAAGCTGCCGATGCCTTGCTGAAAGTTCCAGGCCACATGATTCCCACTGAAAGCCCACAGACAGCGCAGGCAATCAGATTTAATAGCGGAATCGAGAATAATGAAATCCCTAAATAGGATAAAATACATAAAAAACTACTATAAATCATAAAGTGTTCCAAATTGATACGGTCACCATACTTACCATAAAACAATCTTGATATTCCCATTAGAACCGCAAATGCCATCGGCCCTGCTAAGTCGCCGGCTGCCTTTGAAATTCCAAGACCTTTTTCTGCAAAAGCAGAGGCCCATTGACTTACTGCTTGCTCACTTGCTCCTGCACATATCATCATAATCAACAAAATCCAAAAAAATTTCATCCGAAACAATTCCTTTAATCCAAGTCCGGTATCTCCATCCTCAAGCAATGGTGCAATGGGAACCTTTGAAAAAACAAAAGCATTTCCAATTGGAATAACCGCCCAAATAATGGCTAATATTTTCCAGTTATCTATACCGACTACATAAAAGAACACGGTTGATATGAGTACAACTCCGGCGTGTCCCCAGCAATAAAAAGAATGCAACAGGCTCATTGCTTTTTCCTTATTGTCGGATGGGCAAGCCTCAACAACTGGACTGACTAGGACTTCCAAAAGTCCACCACCCACCGCATAGATCATTACAGCAATCAAAATTCCAATAAAGGAAACTGGTAAAATCTCTGGTAAAACTGTAAGAAAGAATAATCCTGACGCTGCTAGAACATGAGCTATAATCATTGATATCCGATATCCTATTTTATCAACAAATCTGACAGAAAGAAAATCAACCAGTAGTTGTATCCCAAAATTAAAAGTCACTAACAATGTAATTTGGGAAATTGGAATATGATAGCATTTCTGAAAAAACAAAAAAAGCAGTGGTGTAAAATTATTAACGATAGCTTGTACAATATAACCTACAAAACAGGCTGTAATTGTCTTATTATATTGGTTTTTCATTTTGTCCTCCTCTAATAAATGTGATTATATCGTAAACTTTATATCTAGTCATTGTATAAAATCATATATTTATGGTACAATATAACAAATTTTATTATTTATGAGGAAATATAGCATGGAGACTTTTGAGATAACTACAGATGAAACACTACGAGAAACCATCCAGCATGGCAACAATCGTTATCCATTTGCATACTATCCTGATAATATTTGGAAATTTGACTTCCATCGCATTGACTGGCATTGGCATCATGAATTAGAATTTCTTTATACTGCTGAAGGTACTGCGCTCTGCCTTATAGGTACAAGCAAAATAGAACTACATAAAGGTTGCGGCATATTTATCAATAGCGGTGTCCTGCATCGTTTTGAAGCACAAAGCAGTACATTTGCACCTAATATTGTTTTTTCGCCAACCCTATTAGCACCCGAAAACAGCCTCATTTACGAAAAATATATTCTTCCTGTGATAAGCTCGTCTGCTCCATATCAAGTTTTCAGTCCATCCAACACATTTGGAAAACAGGTGCTACAACTTTTGTCGCAAATTTGTACTATTCAGGAAACTAAGCCGGATAATGAATTATGTACTATACAACTTTTATTTCAGCTTTGGAACATATTGCAAAAAAATATGGACTGGACTTCTGATTCTAACAGTATTCATCGATTAAATCACAAACAAGCAAGATTACAAGCTATGATGCAGTATATTCATGATCACTACATGGAAGAGATTACATTGGAGATGATTGCGGCATCGGCATCTATCAGCAAAAGTGGAGCATTACACATTTTTCAAACTGGCATCCACTGTTCTCCGGTAGCATATCTAATTCAATACAGACTAGCACAGGCTGCTGAACAACTTTATATCACTCAAAAATCGGTTTCTTCCATTGCAGAAGAAACCGGATTTACAAGTTCCGGCTATTTCTGCCGGAAGTTTAGACAATATTATCATATGAGTCCAAATGAATACAGAAAGAAGAAAACAGAGGAAATTTCTTAATTTCTACTTTCTGTAATCATACAATATTTGGAGATGATGTTGTTTTTCGTTATATTATCTGTATCAATTATGCTGACAATATACTATTTATGCATCATATTTACAATGTTCAAAAGATAAAAGTATTCTATATGCAAATGGATAGATTTATATATTTATATATTTTATCTATCTGTTTGCAATTTTAATAATAACTCCTTGTATCTCGCCAGCCTTTTATATACCACCTGATTGCAACATATACCAGTTGCACAAATAATAAGAGAAATAGCAGATTACCACAATGAATGTCTATGCACACTCTACAAGAAAAGCTAAGCGGGAATCCGCAAAGTTACTTGATAAAGTGGCAGGCAATGACTAAATAAAACATTCCCTTATTTCCCTTACGATTATCTCATAAGGGCAAAAATAAGGGAAAATTGACAACAGATGCCACAGGACATTTCGGAGAGGGTATTTTTTTTACATCCAAATGCCTGGAATCTATGGCAATCTGGTCAGATGATATTGTATATAGATATCATTGCACTTATTCCAGTAAAGGAGATGTGTCCGTTTGGTAATCCGGTTGCCAGATCACAGGCAAGACGTATATTGAGACGTCTGGAAGAATTTCAAGAGATTATTTTTGATTTTCGAGATGTGGAAATTCTCGGACAGGGATTTGCAGATGAAGTATTCCGTGTGTTCCAAAACAGATATCCGGAGATTGTACTGACCGTGCAGAATGCAAACAAGTCCGTACAGGGAATGATTCGGCATGTAAGTGGTGGACGGAACAAGACTTATCCGTTATAATAAAAGATACGGATTTGGAAACGGAAAGGAGAAAAATCATGCATAGTTTTGAACAATATATGCCAACGAAGATTGTGTTTGGCAAAGAGGCAGAGCTGAAAGCAGGAACACTTGCAAAGGAATGGCAGGCAAAGAAAGTTCTGCTTGTTTATGGTGGTGGAAGTGTCGTTCGAAGTGGGCTGCTCGGACGGGTTGAAGCGGTTTTAAAAGCAGAAGGAATCGAAGTGGAAGAACTTGGAGGCGTGAAGCCGAATCCAAGAATGTCCCTTGCAAAAGAAGGCGTGAAAAAGGCAATCAATTCTGGCGCTGATCTGGTTATGGCAGTTGGTGGAGGAAGCTGTATTGATACTGCTAAAGCAATTGCAATCGCAGCAGCAAAACCGGGAACAGATCTGGAAGAATTCTGGAGTGGTAAAGTTCCAATTGAGAAGGCACTTCCGGTTGGAGTTGTACTTACGATTGCGGCAGCAGGAAGTGAGATGAGTGATTCTGCTGTATTGACAAATGAGGAGACCGGAAAGAAAGTAGGTGCACACAGTGATCTTGTGCGTCCGAAGTTTGCAATGATGAATCCGGAACTGATGTATACGTTGCCGAAGTATCAGCTTACATGTGGAATTGTAGATATTATGATGCATACAATGGAGCGTTATTTCACACCGGTAGATGGTAATGAACTGACAGATGAGATTGCAGAAGGTGTTCTCCGCACAGTGATTCGCAATGGATTAAAAGCATATGAAGATCAGCAGAATTATGATGCATTAAGTGAAATCATGTGGTGCGGAAGCATTTCGCATAATAATATGACAGGACTTGGAAGACCAAAAGATTTTGCATGTCACAAGCTGGGGCATGAGATCGGTGGCATGTTTGATGAAGCACACGGAGCAACACTTTCCGCAGTATGGGGAAGCTGGGCACGGTATGTTTACCAGATTGACATCCCAAGATTTGCACATTTCGGAAGAAAAGTCTGGGGGATTGAAGAAGTGGATGATATAAAGGCTGCACTGGCAGCGATTGAAGAGACAGAGAAGTTCTTTGAACGAATCGAGATGCCAGTATGTATTGGACAGATGAAGACCGGCGTACTGGAAGATGATGTTCTTATGCAGATGGCAGATAGTGCGACAAAAGGAGATACTGTAGAACTTGGAAGCTTTAAGAAACTGAAGAAGCAGGATATGTACGAAATCTACAAAGCAGCAAATCATGAATAAGACGAAGAACTTAAATATCGACTGGAAACTTTTTTATAAGAGCGTATTTGCACTGGTAATCCCGATGGCATTACAGAATCTGATTAATGTCGGTGTGACGGCAACGGATGTGATTATGCTTGGAAAAGTCGGAGAAAAGGTACTGTCAGGAGCATCACTTGCCGGACAGGTGCAGTTTATTATGACACTGATTTTCTATGGTACGACATCCGGAGCAACGGTGCTGACCGCACAGTATTGGGGAAAGAAAGACACAAGAACGATAGAAAAAATACTTGGTATCGGGCTTCGTACCGGACTGACAACGGCGGTTGTATTTGCAGTGGCGGCACTTGGCATACCGGGGCTGCTGATGCGGATCTATACTTCTGATCCTGTTGTCATAGCAGAAGGTGTGAAATATTTAAGAATCGTGGCACTTTCTTACATATTTATGGCAGTAACACAGGTATATCTGAATATTATCCGCAGTATGGAGAAGGTTGTCATAGCAACATTTATCTATGCAGTGTCGCTGGGTCTGAATATTATTATCAATGCTGTGTTGATCTTTGGGATGTTTGGATTTCCGAAACTAGGCATTGCGGGTGCGGCGATCGGAACATTGTGTGCAAGAGGTGCCGAGACGATTATGGTACTGTTCTATGCATTCTTGAAAAATAAAATCGTACGGATCCGGTTGCAGGATATGCTGCACATTGATCCTGTTTTATGGAAAGACTTTCTTGTTTATGCACTTCCGGTTGTATTAAACGAATTAATGTGGGGACTTGGAAGCTCTGCGAATACGGCAGTGATCGGTCATCTTGGAAGCGCGGCAGTTGCGGCTAATTCTGTGGCACAGGTGGCAAGACAGCTTGCAACGGTTGTAGCTTTTGGTATTTCAAATGCAGCGGCTATTTATCTAGGCAAGACAATTGGTGAGAAGAAGATGGAACATGCGAAAGCGTATGCAGTCCGCTTTATCTGGTTGAGCCTGTTGCTCGGAGGACTTGGAGGACTTCTGATCCTGCTGGCGGCACCGCTTGCAAGAGCGAATTTGGCACTTACGGCACAGGCGGGAAGTTATTTAAGCTTTATGTTTTTTGTCATGTCGTATTTTACTGTGGCGCAGGCATTTAATACGACAATGGTGATCGGAATTTTCCGGTCAGGAGGAGATACCAAATTCGGAATGATCATGGATGTATCAACGATGTGGGGCTGCTCAATCTTATTGGGAGCGGCAGCAGCATTTATCTTCCATGCCGGTGTTCCGGTTGTTTATATGATATTGATGAGCGATGAATTGATCAAGATACCGATTACGATTAAGCGGTATTTAAGCTATAAGTGGTTGAAAGATGTCACAAGAGAAAGAGAAGAATTGGAAGGAGAAGTAGTATGATAGTTTTAGACAGTGAACAGATTGATAAGCTGATCGACAGAAATGAGATGATGGATCAGATTGAAGAAGCCTATAAGATTTTTAAAGCAGGTGATTATTATATGCCGCCGCGTCCGTGTGTAGAAGATGCGAACAAGACAATGATGTATATGCCATGTTATACGAAGGAAGTTATTGGAACAAAAATTTTAAGTATTTTTCCAGATAACGCAGAACTTGGTTTGCCATCTATCGATGGAATCATGTATCTGAATGATTATAAGACAGGGAAACCGCTGGCAGTAATGGACGGCCAGAGGGTAACTGCATGGAGAACAGGAGCAGTCGGAGGTGTCGGCATCCGGCATTTATCCAGAAAAGACTGTCATACAGTCGGAATCGCAGGAGCCGGTGTACAGGGATTCTATCAGGCGTTGTATGCATGTGCGGCAAGACCGATTGATACGGTTTATGTGTATAATCACAGTGACAGAGATCTGACAGATTATCTGGCAAGACTGGAAAAAGCTATTGATAACCCGGATGTAAAGGTAGTACAATGTAAGACAGTGGAGGAGATGGTTAAAAACAGTGAGATCATTTGTACAACAACACCTTCCACGCAGCCGGTATTACCGGATGACAAGGATTTGTTAGAAGGAAAATGTATCATTGCAATCGGTTCTTACACGCCTGAGATGCGTGAGATTCCGGATGCGATCTGGGATTTGACAAATGAAGTCTACATTGAGCTCCCATATGCATGCGAAGAGAGTGGAGACTTAAGTCAGCCGATAAAAGATGGACGTCTGAAAGAAGAGCAGACAATTTTAATGAGTGATTATCTGGCAGGGAATCCGCAGGAAATTACCGACCCAAAAAAGACCACCTATTTTAAATCCGTAGGTATGGGACTTTTTGATGTGTGTATTGCACAGAAAATATTAGAAAAAGCAAAGGAGAACTAATTATGAAAGTAGTAGCAACAGAAAAAGCACCAAAAGCATTAGGACCTTATTCACAGGGATATGTTCATGGAGGAATGTTTTACTCTGCAGGTCAGATTCCAATCAATCCGGCTGTAGATGCAGTAGAAGCGGAGACAATCGAAGAGCAGACAGAACAGGTATGCAAGAACCTGGCAGCAGTTCTGGAAGCAGCAGGAACATCTTTTGACAAAGTAGTTAAGACAACATGCTTCCTTGCAGATATGAATGATTTCGCAGCATTTAACGAAGTATATGCAAAATATTTTACATCTAAACCGGCAAGAAGCTGTGTTGCTGTAAAGACACTTCCGAAGAATGTCAAATGCGAAGTAGAACTGATCGCAGCAGTAGAAGAATAAGAAAGAGCTGTTTCACAGAGCAGTGAAATAAAAAGTATCAAGAAAAGAGGACAGTTAGAATGGCAGAAGAACAAAATGGATGTAAGCCGTCAGATTGTGCCGGATGCGCACATGCAGATTCCTGCGGAAGCAAACCGCAGAGTCTTTTGAAACCGGCAAATCCACATTCACATGTGAATAAAGTAATTGCAGTTGTAAGTGGAAAAGGCGGAGTTGGTAAATCTATGGTAACAGCATCCCTTGCGCGTATTATGAGAGAGCAGGGATTTAATGTAGGAATCATGGATGCTGATATTACAGGTCCGTCCATCCCGAAGATGTATGGAATCCACAAACAGGCAATGGGAACAGAAGAAGGTATCATTCCGGAAGAAGCAAAAGACGGAACAAAGATCATGTCTGTTAACTTGCTTTTGCCGAATGAATCTGATCCGGTTATATGGAGAGGTCCGGTCATTGCAAATGTTGTAACACAGTTCTGGACAGATGTTATGTGGGGAGAACTGGATTATCTCTTTGTAGATATGCCACCGGGAACCGGTGACGTTCCGCTTACAGTATTCCAGTCACTGCCGGTTGATGGAATCGTGATTGTAACATCTCCACAGGATCTGGTACAGATGATCGTGAAGAAAGCATACAATATGGCATGTCAGATGGATATTCCGGTGCTTGGAATTGTAGAAAATTACAGTTATCTTGTCTGTCCGGACTGCGGAAAGAAGATTTCTGTATTTGGTGAGAGCCATGTAGATGAGACGGCAAAAGAACTGGATATTCCGGTAATTGGAAAGATGCCGATCGATGCAGGACTGGCAGAAGCAGTGGAAGAAGAGCGTTTCTACGAGATCAGCAATGATTATTTGACCGATGCTGTAAATAAATTGTAAATGTCAAAGAGGAGAACAACCATGGAAGTAATTAAAGAACTGCCGGAGGTTTTTGAAGAATTTGCAGAACAGAGAAAGAACTCTTTCCTTGCAGTAAAACAGTTAAAAGATCAGGGAATACCGGTAGTAGGATCTTATTGTACTTATTTTCCGCAGGAGATTGCAATGGCAATGGGAGCTGCAACAGTCAGTCTTTGTTCTACATCGGATGAGACAATTGCAGAAGCGGAAAAGGATCTTCCAAAGAACTTATGTCCGCTGATCAAATCCAGCTACGGATTTGCGAAGACAGACAAATGTCCGTTTTTTTATTTTTCCGATGTTGTAGTCGGAGAGACAACCTGTGACGGAAAGAAGAAGATGTACGAATTAATGTCCGAGTTTAAGGATACATTCGTAATGGAGCTTCCTAATTCGCAGAGTGAAAATTCTTTAAAACTCTGGAAGAAAGAGATCATCCGTTTCAAAGAATATCTGGAGAAAAAGTTTGATGTAGAGATTACAGAAGAACAGATCAGAGAAGCAGTTAAAGTAAATAATGAAGCGAGAAGATCTTTGAAGAAGCTTTATGAGGTTATGCGCCATGATCCGGCGCCGATTTCTGGCTATGATTTATTCAAAGTTTTATACGGAAGTACATTTAAATTTGATCGCAAACAGATTCCTGATGAGGTAAATGCACTTGTAGATAAGATTGAGAAAGAGTATGCCGAAGGTAAAATGCAGGAGAAGAAACCGCGAATTCTGATCACAGGATGTCCGATCGGAGGAGCAACGGAGAAGGTCATCCGTGCAGTGGAAGATAACGGCGGAATCGTTGTTACATATGAGAACTGTTCCGGTGCAAAATCCATTGACAAGCTGGTAGACGAGAACAATCCGGATGTGTATGATGCAATTGCAAGAAGATATCTGAATATCGGATGTTCGGTTATGACTCCGAACCCGAACCGTTTTGAGCTGTTAGGCAGACTGATCGACGAATATCAGGTGGACGGTGTTGTAGAGATGACTTTGCAGGCATGTCATACATACAATGTCGAGACATTATCTGTACGCAAATTTGTAAATGAAGAGAAGCATATTCCGTATATCAATGTTGAGACAGATTATTCGCAAGCAGATATTGGACAGCTTAATACAAGAATTACTGCATTTATTGAGATGCTGTAAGATAGAAATATCGGAAGAGAGCCTCTGGGTTTTGAACATCAAAATCCGGGGGCAATTTTAGCTATTATAAGATGTTCGTCTGGCAGTTATGATAAAGTATATTATGAAAATATGAAGCATGACCGTATTGGGGTTCGATGTTCAAAAGGAGGGATGAGAATGGCAGACTATGAAGTACATCACGAAATTGTCGCGAGCAATCAGGATGTGGATGTCCGGTTTTATCTGTCAGTGGATCAAGGAAGTTATGTCGCACCGCACTGGCATAACAGTCTGGAGATCATCTATATGCTGGAAGGCAGCATGCATGTAAAGATGGAAGATAGAGAAAAAGAAGTACAGGCAGGTGATATCTGTCTGCTCAATTCCAGAGAGATTCATTCTTTCAGGAGTACGAAGAATAAATCGCTTGTTCTGCAGGTGCCGGAAATTTTTCTGGAAAAATATATACCGGATTATGCTCAGATGCGTTTTCATATAGATCCCAACCCAAAACGCCAGACAGAGATTACGAAACTGGAATGGCTGAAAAAGGTATGCTATGACATGTATGTGATCTATGAAGTTCGCCCGGAAGGATACCTTTTGAAGTTTAACAGCCTTCTTTATGATCTTATGTATATGTTTTTACATTCTTATTCAGAAAAACTGGTAGAAAAAGAGATCAGCAAAGCAAGAAAGAACAGAGAACAATTGAAGAAGATCATGCGGTATCTGGATGAAAATCACAGCAGACAGGTAACGGTGCAGGAGACAGCCGGACAGTTTGGATACAACCCGGATTATCTGTCCAGAATGTTGAAGAAACAGATTGGACTGACTGCAATGGAATATCTGTATGAAGTGCGAATGAACCATATTCATAGAGATCTGCTAAATACAGATGATTATGTAAATGAGATTTTTCAGCGTCATGGCTGTACGAATTATAAAGTTGCCATGCGTTGGTTTAAAGAGCGATACAAATGTACACCGACACAGGCAAGAAAGGAGAAAAATAATCAGATAGAAATTATCGTTAATACAGAAAAAGATAAAATAATATAAAAAATATCGGAAATACACCTATAGTAAGTGGATTTTGCGCCTAATCTACCAGAAAAATATCTGATAGAATATGTTAAGAAAAAACAAAGGAGAAGAGATACTATGGAAACGACAAAGATTAGTGTAAAAGAACGTTTTGCCTATGGGTGTGGAGATCTTGGATGTAATATCATTTATTCAGCAATGTCATCCTTCTTATTATTCTACTACACCGACTATGTAAAAGTAAGCGCATTGACAATTGGAACGATCATGCTGATCTCCAGATTATTTGACGGAGTTACAGACCTGATCATGGGGGTAATTGTAGACCGTACAAAATCAAGATTTGGGAAATGCCGTCCATGGATTTTAAGAATGGCAATTCCATTTGCCATCGCAGCCGTGCTTCTTTTTTCGGTTCCGTCCGGACTTGGAAACAGTGCAAAAATGGTATATATATTTATTACTTATAACCTGGTTTCATCTGTTGTATATACAGCGATCAACGTACCGTATTCAACACTGAATGCTCTGATCACACAGGATCAGTACGAAAGATCCGTACTCAGCATCTTTCGTATGACACTGGCAACAACAGGAACTTTAATTATCACCAACCTGACACTTCCACTTGTGGAATTCTTTGGAGATAATGCATCCGCATGGACGAAAACTTTTGCAGTATTTGGTGTTTTATCAATTGTTATTTTCCTTATCACATTTACAGGAACAAAAGAGCGAGTAAAACCATCTGTACAGAGCAAGCAGGAAAAGGTTCCGTTTGTAAAAGGAATCCGTCTGTTGTTCTGTAATAAATACTGGCTGATGATCACACTGACACTGGTATGTATATTTATTCAATATTCTTTAAATGGTGGAGCAGCAGTTTACTATGCAAAGGTTATTTTGCATAATGCAAAACTTGTTGGACCGATGAATCTGGTGGCAAGTGTCGTTCAGATCGTTGCAATGTTCTTCACTGCATTTATCATTAAAAGAATCGGTAAAAGAAATATGCTTATTATCGGAGCAATCGTATACGGACTTGGATTCGGTATGTTCCAGTTTGTAGGCACAAGCTACATCGGAATTATGATCGCATCCGGATTAAAAGGAATCGGAAATGCAGGTATTTCTTCCTGTATGTTTGCAATTGTATCTGACACGATTGAATACGGAGAGTGGAAGACAGGTTATCGTACAGAGGGACTGATCAACAGTGCTTCAAGCTTCGGTTTTAAAGTAGGAAACGGGCTTGGATCTGCAATACTCGGATGGATCCTTGCACTTGGTAATTATGCAGAAAATGCAGCTGTTCAGAGCGCTTCTTCTGTAATGGCGATCAAGGCATTGTTTATCTATATTCCAGTAGCAGTTGCAGTACTTCAGATCGTGATTATGATGTTCTACAAACTGGATAAAGAATATGATGGAATCGTAGAAGATCTGAAGCAGGGAAAGACAGCCGTCGCAAAATAGAAGAAATCAGAAATTAAAAGCGAGCACGAAATAGCAGGAGGAATAGAAATGAAATTTACAGAAGGATATTGGGAAAAAAGCGAACGTGCCAATGCTTCTCATGCAATGCAGGCATTTATCGTTGAAGAAATTCCAAATGGTATGCAGATTGTTGCACCGTTTCATATCATTACGGACCGTTCCGGAGCTTTGGATGTTGGAACGATTACAATCGAATTTACAGCAATCCGCAAGGATGTGATCAGTGTCAGAAGCTGGCATTTTGAAGGCTATCAGAGAAAAGAACCGAGATTTGAACTCAACAAGGATATGCAGGATGTGGACGTAGAGGTCACAGACGAAAAAGCGATTATGACTGCCGGAAGAATGCAGGTATGCGTAGACCGTAAGGATTTTAAAATCGAATATAAAGCAGACGGAAAAGTACTGACAACCTGTGGATTCAGAAATATCGGATATATGCAGTATGACAGAAGCAATTCGACAAAATTCCCGGAAAGTAACTATATGTATTCAGATTATACACCGTATATGAATACAGAGCTTTCTCTGGCACCGGGAGAGTGCGTATATGGAATGGGAGAACGCTTCACTTCCTTTGTGAAAAACGGACAGGTTGTAGACTGCTGGAATGAAGACGGAGGTACTGCTTCCCAGATTTCTTACAAAAATATTCCGTTTTATATGACAAATAAGAATTATGGAATTTTGGTAGACCATACAGATAACGTATCCTTTGAAGTGGCAAGTGAGAAAGTAGAATATGTGGGATTTTCCGTAAAAGGCGAAGAGCTTCGATTTGATCTAATCTACGGAGACACAATGAAAGATGTGATCCGTACTTATACAGATCTGACCGGCAAACCGGCACTTGCACCGGGATGGTCATTCGGACTGTGGCTGACAACTTCCTTTACAACCAATTATGATGAAGAGACAACAAGTACTTTCATCAACGGAATGGAAGAAAGAAATCTTCCGCTGGAAGTATTTCATTTTGACTGTTACTGGATGAAGGAATTCCACTGGTGTGATTTTGAGTGGGATGATCGTGTATTCCCGGACGTAAAAGGAATGTTGAAACGTTACAAAGAAAAGGGACTGAAAATCTGTGTATGGATCAACCCTTATATTGCACAGGGTACAGGATTTTTCCGTGAAGGACTGGAAAAAGGATATCTTCTAAAACGTGCAGATGGAAGAGGAATCAAGCAGGTAGACAACTGGCAGCCGGGAATGGGGCTTGTAGATTTCACAAACCCGGAGGCAACAAACTGGTATATTGCAAAATTAAAAACTCTGCTTGATATGGGCGTTGACTGCTTCAAGACAGATTTTGGCGAGCGTATACCTGTAGATGTAGAATATTTTGACGGCTCAGATCCGTGGTGCATGCATAATTACTATACACAGTTATACAACAAAGCAGTATTCGATCTTTTGACAAGAGAGCGTGGAGAAGGTGAAGCAGTCCTGTTTGCAAGAAGTGCAACTGTCGGTGGACAGCAGTTCCCGGTACACTGGGGCGGTGACTGTTCTGCATCTTATGCATCTATGGCAGAAAGTCTGCGTGGCGGATTATCCTTTACAATGTCCGGATTTTCATTCTGGAGTCACGATATCGGTGGATTTGAGCTGACCGCAAGCCCGGATGTTTATAAGAGATGGCTGCAGTTTGGTCTGTTATCTACACACAGCCGTTTACACGGTTCCAAGAGCTATCGTGTGCCGTGGCTGTTTGATGAAGAAGCGGTAGATGTATGCCGTAAATTTACAAAATTAAAAATAAGCCTAATGCCATATATTTACCAGATGGCAGTAAATGCCCATGAAACAGGTATTCCGGCTATGCGTTCCATGGTCATGGAATTTGAACAGGATCCGGCTGTCCGTTATCTGGATATGCAGTACATGTTAGGGGACAGTATTCTGGTAGCACCGGTATTCTCGGAGGATGGAGCAGTCGAGTATTACCTGCCGGAAGGAACATGGACACATCTGCTGAGTGGTGAAAGAAGAGTAGGTGGAAAATGGTATAAAGATACTTATGATTTCATGTCTCTTCCTGTATATGTAAGAGAAAATACATTGCTTGCAATCGGTGCAAATGAGAAAACAGCTGATTATGATTATGCAGATGGTGTGCAGATCCAGGTATATGAAGTACAGGATGGCAAAGAAGTACAGTGTCTTGTTCCGGATCAGAAAGGTCAGAATGCGCTGACAGTCACAGCATTACGTAAAAATGGAACACTTACACTGGAAAGTGCCGGAAAGGATCAGCATATGACATATCTCCTGAGAAATGTAGAAGAGGCGGGAGAGATTACAGGAGCAGCTTCTGTAGAAAAAACAGCAGACGGTCTTGTAATTACGCCAGAGAAAGCAAAGGTTATTGTAACATTTTAAACCGGAAAATTTGTCAGTAAACAGATAAATAATATAAGAAAACGAATGCAAAAAGAACGTTTGTCGGCGCTGCGGGTAAACGTTCTTTTTTTGCAAAAGATTGGATATAGAACATGGTTGAATTTGCGGAGTAAACGCGATAATCTATAAGATAGGCGATAAAAGATTTTTAGAATTGTCAAGTAAAGATTATGGAGTAAGAGATGGATAAGAACATGGAAGTGGCAGAGGAACAGGTGCATATCTCTGTCCGGAATCTGGTAGAATTTATTTTAAGAAGCGGAGATATTGATAACCGGGTGGCGGGAGCGGACAAAGATGCCATGCTCCTTGGCGGTAAGATGCATCGGAAGATCCAGAGAAGAATGGGGGCAGATTACCATGCAGAAGTTCCACTTAAGATTGAGATTCCGTGTAATGGATTCAAGCTGGTAATAGATGGACGTGCGGATGGAATTATCGAGAATGCATCCGGTATAGTGATTGATGAGATCAAAGGAGTTATGCGTGATCTGGAGCAGATTGAGGAACCGGTTTCTGTTCATCTGGCGCAGGCAAAGTGTTATGCATACATTTATGCCACACAGAAGAATCTGGATGAGATCGGAGTGCAGATGACTTATTGCAATCTGGAGACAGAAGATATCCGGCGCTTTCAGAGTGTATATGCGTATGAAGATCTGAAAAGATGGTTTCTGGATGTAGCCGGGCAATATGAAAAATGGGCAAGATACCAGGTGCGATGGAAGCAAAAGAGAAACACTTCTATTAAGGGAATTGAATTTCCATTTGCTTACCGGGAAGGACAGAAGAACCTTGCGGCATCGGTTTACCGGACGATCGCAAGGAAGAAGAAACTCTTCATTCAGGCGCCGACAGGAGTCGGCAAGACAATGGCAACGGTGTTTCCGGCGGTGAAGGCAGTTGGAGAAGGACTGGGAGAGAAGATTTTCTATCTGACAGCAAAGACGATCACAAGAACGGTTGCATGGCAGGCATTTGATACGTTAAAGGAGCAGGCATTGCGGATGAAAGTGCTGGTGCTTACAGCGAAGGAGAAGACCTGTTTTTGTGAAGAGACTGTGTGCAATCCGGATGCATGTCCATACGCCAAAGGACATTTTGACCGGGTAAATGATGCAGTATATGAACTTCTGACAACTTCCGATGAGATGAGCAGAGAGATTCTGGAAGAGCAGGCGAAAAAATGGAATGTCTGTCCTTATGAGATGAGTCTGGATGTATCAAACTGGGTGGATGCGATTATCTGTGACTATAATTATGCATTTGATCCGAATGCATATCTGCGCCGCTTTTTTGGAGAAGGCAATTCGGGAGAGTATCTGTTTCTGATCGATGAAGCACATAATCTGGTGGAGCGTGCAAGGACAATGTACAGCGCAGATCTATACAAAGAAGATGTTCTGGCAGTGAAGAAGAAAGTGAAGAATACCGCACCGAAGCTTGCAAAGAAGCTGGAAGAATGCAATAAGCAGTTCCTTGCATTAAAACGGGAATGTGAAGACTGCCAGATCCTGAACAGTGTGTCACACGTTTATCTGAAGTTACTGAACCTGGTGACAGAGATGGATCATTTTCTGGAAGACTGCAAAGATGAAACATTAAAGGAAGAAGTATTGGAGTTTTATTTTAAAGTACGGATGTTTCTCTATATTCATGACCGGCTGGATGAGAATTACCTGATCTATTCGGAGATAACGGATGATGGGAGATTCCGAATCCATCTCTTCTGTGTGAATCCGGCAGCAAATCTTAAAGAATATCTGGATAAGGGGAATAGTACGATTTTTTTCTCAGCTACACTGCTTCCCATCCAGTACTATAAGAAACTCTTAAGTACAGGGAAAGAAGACTATGCAGTCTATGCAGAATCACCGTTTGATACGAAGAACCGGCTGCTTTTGATAGGAAATGATGTAAGTACCAAATACACAAAGCGTGGAGAAGACATGTACGAGCGCTACGCAAGATATATCCGGCAGACCGCTCTGGCGAAGCGTGGCAATTATATTGCATTTTTCCCTTCGTATCGTTTTATGGAAAATGTCTGTGATGCGTTTATGAAATTACCGGGAGAGCAGATACCGGCAGTTATGCAGGCGCCGTATATGTCAGAAGAAGAACGGGAGATTTTTCTGGAAAATTTTGAAGAAAATACAGAAGAAGGTCTGGTTGGTTTCTGCGTGATGGGTGGAATTTTCTCGGAAGGAATTGACCTGACAGCGGACCGCCTGATCGGTGTGCTGATTGCTGGACCGGGAATTCCACAGGTGTGCAGAGAGCGGGAACTTTTAAGAGCTTATTTTGACGGGCAGGGAATTTCAGGATATGACTATGCGTATCTCTATCCTGGGATGAATAAAGTCCTGCAGTCTGCGGGACGTGTGATCCGGACAGAGGAAGATGAAGGACTCATCCTGCTGTTAGATGATCGCTTTCTGGATTACAGATACAGAAAAGTCTTCCCACGTGAATGGAAAGACTTTCAAATCTGCAATCTGAACAGTGCCGCAGAAAATGTGAAAAATTTTTGGTCTGCGAGAGAAGCTTCGAAAACTTCCGGGATAAATCCTGAAATTATGAGAGAATCGTAAATTACGATAATTCTTTAAGTACCGGTAAATTTTTAAGTTCCGGGAATGGAATAACCGGTGGCTGTTCGGTGAGGTGTTCGCCTATGTGCTTCTCCATCCAGACCATGTTGTACCAGCGGCCAAATTTATAACCGCATTTTTCAAATTCACCGACAAAACGGTAACCTAGATGTTCATGGAAATTGATGCTGTTGCGGGTTAAGTATTCGTCATCAATCTTCGGGCAGGCAATGCATGCATTCAGATTCAGAAAGCCCTGCTTTTTCAGAATGCTTTCCAGAACGGCATATAATTTCTTGCCCAGTCCCATCTTTCTGGCATCTTTCTTCACATAGATAGAAGTCTCAATTGCCCAGCCATAGGCAGCTCGCGGATGGAAAGCAGAAGCGTATGCATAACCTACGATACTGCCGTTATGAACAGCTTTGATATACGGATATTTTGTCAGCGTATTTCGGATGCGTTCACGAAATTCGTCTACAGAAGGAATCGTATATTCAAAAGTAATTGCGGTTTCCAGAATGTATGGTGCATAAATATCGAGAAGTTCTTTTGCATCATCTTCGGAAGCGGTTTCAATTTTGACGTCAGTTTCTTTGAGGTTTTCGTTCATAGTAGTTTCCATAGTGGCAGTTCTCCCGTTTCAGTTATTTTTCCGCATCGCGCAGAATCTGTTCCTGTACATCCGGGTTGAAATGATTTTCTTTCAACATCTCAATCTCATATTTGTACGGTGCGTAAGATTTCTTCTCCTTGACCTGTGAAGGGATATAAGGCGTCTCCAGTATCTTTGGAACATCGGCAAAATCCGGATGATGCACGATATAGGATAATGCATCAAAACCAATCTCGCCGAAGCCGATATTAGCATGGCGGTCTTTGGCAGCACCGCAGACATTTTTGCTGTCGTTAATATGAAAAACGGCAATACGTTCTTTCCCGATAATATGGTCAAATTTCTGTATTACACCGTCAAAATCATGTGCGATATCATAACCGCTGTCGTGCGTGTGACAGGTATCAAAACATACACTTAATTTTTCATTGTAAGTAACCCCATCGATAATACGTGCGAGCTCTTCAAAATTTCTGCCGATTTCAGATCCTTTTCCAGCCATTGTTTCCAGTGCGATCTGAAGATCCATGTCAGGTGTAAGTACTTCATTTAATCCTTTGATAATCTGTGAAATACCGACATCTGTACCGGCACCGACATGAGCGCCCGGATGCAGGATCAGCACATGGCTTTTGCAGGCCCTCGTCCGTTCGATCTCTGTCCGTAGAAAATTGACAGCCAGTTCAAAAGTTTCCGGCTTTACGGAATTGCCAAGATTAATAATATATGGTGCATGAACAACGATCTGTTCAATGCCCTGTGCATGCATATATTCCCATGCAGCATCAATATTTAATTCGGAAATATCTTTGCGGCGGGTATTCTGTGGTGCACCTGTATAGAACATAAATGTATTCGCTCCGTAGGAGACTGCTTCTTTCGCAGAACCTAAGAGCATTGCCTTGCCGGACATGCCGACATGTGAACCTAGTAACATAATCATACTCCTTTTGTTTTTATTTATATTTGAGGACCATTAAGCCATAAAACTACTCCTGCGCAAGCACATCGTGATTTCAGGCTTTTTGACCCTGGCATTAAATTCTTGATATCGTAACACAAATTGTATTTTTTTACAAGAAGAGAGAGGATTGAGGTTGTTGAGGGGATTGTCTTGTGTTAGAATACATATTATGTTCAGAAGTCTGTCTGGACGTAGATATATTAAAATAGGAAGACTTCTGAAATGGCAAGGAAGAATGAGTAGGAGGAAAAACATGGATAAAATTATTAATCTTGTGGAACAGGAAATTGCCGCAGCCTTTGACAAGGCAGGATATGATCGTGCGCTGGCAAAAGTAACGCTTTCCAACCGTCCGGATCTCTGTGAATATCAGTGTAACGGAGCAATGGCTGGAGCGAAGAAATATAAAAAAGCACCGTTTATGATCGCAGAGGATGTTCTTGCAAATTTAACAGATAAAACATATATTGGAGAGATCGAGGTTGTAAAACCAGGATTTATCAATATTAAGTTAAATGAAGATGCAGTTGCTGCATACTTAAATGATATGAAAAAAGATGAGAATCTTGGACTGGAACAGGCAAAGGAACCAAAGACGATCGTAATCGATTACGGCGGACCGAACGTAGCGAAACCGTTACATGTCGGACATCTTCGTTCTGCAGTTATCGGCGAGAGTGTGAAGCGTATCGCAAGAAAAGCAGGACATAAAGTATTAGGAGATATTCATCTTGGCGACTGGGGATACCAGATGGGACTGATTATCACAGAGCTTCGCAAGAGACAGCCGGATCTGCCATATTTTGATGATGCATTTAAAGGAGAGTATCCGGAAGAAGCACCATTTACCATCGGAGAACTGGAAGAGATTTATCCGACTGCAAGCGGTAAAGCCAAAGAAGATGATGCATACCGTGAAGAAGCATTGCATGCAACATATTTATTACAGAATGGTCATCGCGGATATACAGCAATCTGGAATCATATCATGCATATTTCTGTAGCTGACCTTAAGAAAAATTATGCGAATCTGAATGTAGAATTTGATCTCTGGAAGGGCGAGTCTGATGCACAGGCATACATCCCGGATATGATCGAGCGCCTGAAAAAAGAAGGATATGCCCACATTGATGACGGAGCACTTGTTATTGATGTACAGGAAGAGTCCGATACAAAAGAGATTCCACCATGTATGATCCAGAAATCAGACGGCGCTTCTTTATATGGAACAACGGATCTTGCAACATTAGTACAGAGAACACAGGATTACCATCCGGATCAGGTTGTTTATGTAGTAGATAAACGTCAGGAACTGCACTTTGTACAGGTATTCCGCGCTGCCAAGAAGACAGGGATCGTACCGGAAGAGACAAAACTGTCATTCTTAGGTTTTGGAACGATGAATGGCAAAGACGGTAAACCGTTTAAGACAAGAGAAGGTGGCGTTATGCGTCTGGAGAATCTGATCGCAGAGATCGATGAAGAGATGTATAAGAAAATTACAGATAATCGTACAGTGTCAGAAGAAGAAGCAAAAGAGACAGCGAAGATTGTCGGACTTTCCGCGATCAAATACGGAGACCTGTCCAACCAGGCAGCCAAAGACTATGTATTCGATGTAGACCGTTTCACTTCCTTTGAAGGAAATACAGGACCGTACATTCTGTACACGATCGTGCGAATCAAGTCTATCCTGAACAAGTACAAAGAGCAGGGCGGTAATGTAGAAGATATTACACTTCTTCCGGCAACATCAGACAGTGAGAAAGCACTGATGTTGGAAGTCGCAAAATACAACGAAGTGCTGGAGAATGCATTTGAAGAACTGGCACCGCACAAGATTTGTGCATATATTTACGATCTTTCCAATGCATTTAACCGTTTCTATCACGGAACGAAGATCCTCGCAGAAGAAGACGCAAAGAAGAAAGAAAGCTACATCGCACTGCTGATCCTTACAAAAGAAGTACTGGAAGCATGCATTGACGTATTAGGATTTGAAGCACCGGAGAGAATGTAATTATCTGATATAGCCTCCGGCAGGATTGCAGAGATGCACAGAAGAATATGTCATGCGTTGCATGACGTGTATCTCGCAGCAAGAATGCCGAGGGCATTCTTGAATACACAAGTGAGGAAAAATATGGAGACAGAGAAATTATTTTACGAAGACAGTCATCTGAAGGAGTTTACAGCAAAAGTCATCTCCTGCGAACCATATAAAGAACAGTATAAGGTTGTATTAGATCGCACCGCCTTCTTCCCGGAAGGCGGCGGTCAGTATGCAGACACCGGAATGCTGGATGATGTACGTGTGCTGGATGTACATGAGAAGGAAGGCATCATCTATCATACGACAGAGAAGGCACTGGAAACCGGGAAAACTGTAACCGGTAAGATCAACTGGGAAGAACGTTTTGAGAAGATGCAGCAGCATACCGGAGAACATATCGTATCCGGGCTGGTGCATGAAAGATTCGGTTATAACAATGTCGGATTTCATCTTGGGAGTGATTACTGCACGATGGATTTTGACGGAACACTGACAAAAGAACAATTAAGAGAGATTGAGCTGGCAGCGAACCAGGCAGTCTGGAAGAACATAGACATTGTAGTGACCTATCCGTCCAAAGAAGAGCTGGCAAATATGGATTATCGGAGCAAGATCGAGATTGAAGGACAGGTAAGGATCGTAACGGTTCCGGGGTATGATGTATGTGCCTGCTGTGCTCCGCACGTAAAGAAGACTGGCGAGATCGGGATGCTCAAGCTGGTAAATATGGTAAATTATAAAGGCGGCGAACGTATCACAATGTTATGTGGCGTGCGTGCGCTGAAAGATTACGAAGCAAAAGATGCAAATGGAAAAGAGATCTCCGCACTGCTCTGTGCGAAGGAACTGGAGATTGCAGATGCAGTCCACCATATGAAGGAAGAGCAGACAGCATTAAAAAGCAAAGTGGCAGATCTGTCAGGAAAACTTCTTGCTTACCGTGCAAAAGAGATTCCGGTGGACGTACCGATTGTGACAGTATTTGACGCCGATCTTTCAGGTAATGGACCGCGGGAGCTGATGAATCAGCTTCTGGAAAGAGGAGCGAAGATTGTTGCGGTATTTGCGGGAAATGATGCAGACGGTTATCGTTACGTCATCGGAAGCAGGGAGACGGATGTCCGTCCGATGAGTAAGAACCTTAATGCTTCCTTCCAGGGAAGAGGCGGCGGAAAACCGGAGATGACGCAGGGTTCCCTGAAAGGAAAAGAAGTCGAAATAAGAACATTTATACAGGCTGAAGCAGATGCATAAATTCTACGGCGGCTTTGGAGACTGGTACATGGCTGTTATAAGCCAGTGCCAGTTTTCTTTTTGGAAGTTCCTCTTTCATTTCCAGAAGAAAGAGATCTTCCGGCATTTTGGTCAGGCAGTAATCCGGGATAAATGCAATCCCAAGACCGATGCGGGCAAGGTCGATGAGCAGGTCGTTGCTGCTTAATTCCACTTCCGGAACAAGATCCAGTTGATGCTGCTGGAACAATGCATGCAGATATTCGCTGGTCGTGCTGTTCTTATCCAGCATGAGGATTGGATACTTCAGCAGTTCCTGATAGGACATTTTCCGGCCGCGCAGTTCCTTGAAAGTTTCATCTGCAATAAATACATCCTGAAAGTCATGTATGGTTGTGGACGTGAACATAGAGTCCAGATGACTGTTCGGAAAATTCACTACAATCAGATCGACCTGCCCGCTCCGCAGAAGTTCTACACAGCGGATGGAAGTAGCATTGGTAACTTTGATGTGCGTCCCAGGAAAAGCCTTGTGAAACTGTTCCAGATAAGGAACGAGGAAATACCGGCAGATCGTATCGCTTGCGCCGATGCGGAGCTGACCGATTCCGGAGGAGGCTTCCAATAATTGCGATTCTCCGCGCACGATCAACTGTACGGCAGGCTCAATGTGGCGCAGGAGGATCTCCCCTTCCGGAGTGAGACGGACTTTTTTTGTACTGCGAATAAACAGCGTCTGATTCAGTTTCTTTTCCAGTGTCTTGATGGACTGACTGACTGCAGACTGGGAGATAAAAAGCTTACCGGCAGCTTCGGAGAAGCTTAAGGTAGTCGCTACATAATAAAAAACTTTGTACAACTCAAAATTAATATCTGTTTTGTTATTCATAGATTTTATAAGACCTCCTTATAAATATTGGAATTATTATAAGTGAAAAACAAGTGAATTACAAGAATGGATATGCTAAAATAAGAATAGAGTGTGAAAATACAGATTATTAGAAGAATCAGGTATCAGGCAGGAAGAATCGAAAAAATAAACGGAGAAAACAAGAAATATGAAACGAAATATGATATATACTGTATTAGCGGCAATGTCTATGTTTGCTCTGCTTATCATCATACTGGTGACAAGTATTCAAATTGCCATATACGGTGATTCGGAGTATCATTTTTATCAAAAAGAATATGAGAAATATACGGTCGCGAAAGCACTGGATATGAAAATATCTGATCTGATGGAAGTTACGGAACATATGATGGCATATCTGGATGGAAAGGAAGAAAAACTCTCTGTGGAAGTTCCGGTGGAGGGTAAAATGCAGGATTTCTTCAACAGACAGGACCGGGAACATATGGCAGATGTACAGGTACTCTTTCATAAAGGAAGAATCGTACGGAGATTTGCCACAGCAGTAGCAGCGTTTTTGCTTGCAGTATTATATGTATGTAAGAAATATCTGAAAATAAAAGATCGGCAGACAGCAGGGGTACAGGCAAAACAGTGGCGGTTGCGTACAATCCTTTTTCGAGGATATACGACAGCACTTGGAATCTTTGCGGCAATCGTAGCAGTAATCGCCGCCGCATGTGTCAGAGATTTCTCGGCGACATTTACCTTATTTCACGAATTGATTTTTACAAATAAACTGTGGCTGTTTGATGCGGGGACGGATTATATGATCCGGATGCTGCCGGAAGGGTTCTTCTCGGACATGGCATTTCGGATCCTGCTTACATTTGGCGTGGCTGTGATCATATTGTGGGCTATGCTATTTATATGGAACTGTATGTGCAACCGGAAAAGTTCGTATATGGCTAAGAATAGATAAGTTGTAAAATAAGATATAGCCACACATATTACATAGATTATAAGATAGATTAATAAGATATACTAATAAAAATATTTATGTATATTAATTTTATTAATAAAATAAAATGTGTTACAATGTAACTAATGACTAGTAAAAGAGTACAAATGGAGGAAATTGTATGAGTAGTGTAAGACGAGTTTACGTGGAGAAAAAGCCTGAATTTGCAGTACAGGCAAAGGATCTTAAGCATGAGATCAAGAATTATCTTGGAATCCGTGATATCAAAGAAGTCCGGATTCTGATTCGTTATGACGTGGAGAATATTTCCGATGATACATTTGAAAAAGCATGCAACGGTATCTTTTCCGAACCACCGGTAGATATCTTATATCATAATGCATTCCCGGAGACAGAGAATGCAAAAGTATTTTCCGTAGAGTTCCTGCCGGGACAGTTCGACCAGAGAGCAGACTCTGCAGTACAGTGTATCCAGTTTATCAAAGAGGATGAGCAGCCGGTGATCAAGACAGCGACAACTTACGTGATCGTTGGAGCAGAGGGCGTGATCTCTGAGGAAGAGTTCGAGGCAGTAAAAGCACACTGCATCAACCCGGTAGATTCCAGAGAAGCACAGGAGCAGATCCCGGAGACACTCGTTACAAAATTCGAAGAGCCGGCAGATGTGAAGATCTTTGACGGATTCAAAGATATGGCAGCAGCCGAACTGAAAGAATTATATGCGTCCCTTGGACTTGCCATGACATTCAAGGATTTCCAGCATATTCAGAATTATTTCAAAAAGGAAGAGGACAGAGATCCATCCATGACAGAGATCCGTGTTCTGGACACCTATTGGTCCGATCACTGCCGTCATACAACATTCTCTACCGAGCTTACAGATGTGAAGTTCGAGGACGGAGACTATAAGGCACCACTGGAAGAGACATACAGACAGTATCTTGCAGACCACAGTGAGATTTTCAAAGGCAGAGAAGATAAATTCGTATGCCTGATGGATCTTGCGCTGATGGCAATGCGTAAACTGAAAAAAGAAGGCAAGCTTGAAGATCAGGAAGAATCTGACGAGATCAACGCATGCAGTATCGTAGTACCGATCAAAGTGGACGGTGTAGAAGAAGAGTGGCTCGTAAACTTTAAAAACGAGACACACAACCACCCGACAGAGATCGAGCCATTCGGTGGAGCTGCGACCTGCCTTGGAGGAGCTATCCGTGATCCACTGTCAGGACGTACTTATGTATATCAGGCAATGCGTGTAACCGGAGCAGCAGATCCGACCGTATCTGTCAAAGATACGATGAAAGGAAAGCTGCCGCAGAAGAAACTGGTTCGTGAAGCAGCACATGGATACAGCTCTTACGGAAACCAGATCGGACTTGCAACCGGAGCAGTCAAAGAGATCTATCATCCGAACTACGTTGCAAAACGTATGGAGATCGGAGCCGTTCTCGGAGCAGCACCGAGACGTGCCGTTATCCGTGAAACATCTGATCCGGGAGATATCATCATTCTCCTCGGCGGACGTACCGGACGTGACGGATGCGGTGGAGCAACCGGATCTTCCAAAGTACATACCGAAGAGTCCATCGAGACATGCGGTGCAGAAGTACAGAAAGGTAACGCACCGACAGAGCGTAAGATCCAGCGTATGTTCCGCAGAGAAGAAGTAAGTAAATTAATCAAGAAATGTAACGACTTCGGTGCAGGTGGTGTATCCGTTGCCATCGGAGAACTTGCAGACGGACTGCAGATCGATTTGGACAAAGTGCCGAAGAAATATGCCGGACTTGACGGAACAGAGATCGCTATTTCCGAGTCCCAGGAGCGTATGGCTGTTGTCGTAGATCCAAAAGATGTCGATACATTTATGAACTATGCAGCAGAAGAAAACTTAGAGGCAACAAAGGTAGCTGTAGTAACAGAAGAGCCGAGACTGGTACTTTCCTGGAGAGGAAAAGAGATCGTCAACTTATCCCGTGCCTTCCTTGATACAAACGGAGCGCATCAGGAGACAACGGTTACTGTAGAGATCCCAAGCCGCAAAGATACGATTCTTACAAGAGAAGAAGTAAAAGATGTCAAAGCAAAATGGTTAGAGACATTAAAAGACCTGAACGTATGCTCGCAGAAAGGTCTTGTAGAGATGTTCGACGGTTCTATCGGAGCAGCTTCCGTATTCATGCCGCACGGTGGAAAATACCAGCTGACAGAGACACAGGCAATGGTTGCAAAACTTCCGGTACTGACAGGAGACTGCGATACCGTTACAATGATGAGTTACGGATTTGATCCATATCTGTCTACATGGAGTCCATATCACGGAGCTATTTACGCAGTGACAGAGTCTGTTGCGAAGATCGTGGCAGCAGGTGGAGATTATAGCAAGATCCGTTTCACATTCCAGGAGTATTTCCGCAGAATGACAGAAGATCCGACCAGATGGAGTCAACCGTTCGCAGCACTGCTCGGTGCTTACAATGCACAGCTCGGATTCGGACTTCCATCTATCGGAGGAAAAGATAGTATGTCCGGAACATTTGAAGATATCGATGTACCGCCGACACTGGTTTCCTTCGCAGTAGATGTGGCAACAGAAAAAGACATCATCACACCGGAATTAAAAGCAGCAGGAAATAAACTCGTATGGATGCAGATTCCGACAGATGAATACGACGTACCGGAATATGCAAAAGTAATGGATGCTTACGGTAAATTCACAGACGACATCAGAAGCGGCAAGATCGTATCTGCTTACGCATTAGACAGACACGGAATCGTATCCGCAGTCAGCAAGATGGCATTCGGTAACCGTATGGGTGTTACCATCTGCGACAGCGTAGATGCAAAAGACCTGTTTGCACCGGCATTTGGTGATATTATCGCAGAAGTACCGGCAGATAAAGTAGACGCACTGACAATCCCGTACACGGTGATCGGTGAAGTAAATGCAGATGCCGTATTCGCATACAAAGAGGTAAAACTGACAGAAGCAGATGCAGAAGCAGCATGGAAAGAACCACTGGAGAAAGTATTCCCAACCAACTCCGGAGCAGAAGGACAGGAAGAAGCAGTGAAGAGTGATGTATACAAAGCATCCGATATCCACATCTGCACACACAAGATTGCACAGCCGACTGTATTTATCCCGGTATTCCCTGGAACAAACTGCGAGTTCGACAGCGCGAAAGCATTTGAGCGTGCAGGAGCGAAGACGATCGTCAAAGTCTTCCGCAACCAGAATGCAGCCGACATCGTAGATTCTGTAGATGTATTTGAAAAAGCAATCGCACAGTCCCAGATCATCATGTTCCCGGGTGGATTCAGTGCAGGAGATGAGCCGGACGGTTCCGCTAAATTCTTCGCAACTGCTTTCCAGAATGCGAAGATGAAAGAAGCAGTAGAGAAGCTGTTAAATGAAAGAGACGGACTGGTACTCGGTGTGTGCAACGGATTCCAGGCACTTGTCAAACTGGGACTGGTTCCGAACGGAGCAGTTACCGGACAGAATACAGATGCACCGACACTGACTTACAATACGATCGGACGTCATATCTCCAAGATGGTGTATACAAAAGTTGTATCCAACAAATCCCCATGGCTTGCACAGGCAGAGCTTGGCGGTGTATACACGAACCCGGCATCCCACGGAGAGGGACGATTCGTAGCAAATGAAGAGTGGCTTAAGAAACTCTTTGCAAACGGACAGGTAGCAACACAGTACTGTGATCCGGAAGGAAATGTTACGATGAATGAAGAATGGAATGTCAACGGTTCTTACTGCGCGATCGAAGGTATCACAAGTCCGGACGGACGTGTATTCGGTAAGATGGCACATTCCGAGAGACGTGACAGAAGTGTAGCTATGAATATTTACGGAGAACAGGATCTGAAGATCTTCGAATCCGGTGTTGCATACTTTAAATAAAAGTGAAACTTAGAGTGCAATCTGTTTCACTAAAAGCGAAAAAGAATCAACTAAAATGAAATAAAATCAATATTTTTGCAAGTAGTACAAATAAATGTTGCAAAAAATAGCAAAATTTGTAAAAAAAATACTTGCCATATGCACTCTTTTCCTTTACAATGATAAAGGACAAAGACGTCAGAGAAAAACGGGTGGATTTGTCCATCCGTTTTCTTTTTAAAAGGATGTTTTTTTGAGACAGAAAGATTTAGGAGGTAACAAGGTTATGTCATATGTTGATGAAGTACTGGAAAGAGTAGTAGCTAAGAACCCTGCTGAACCAGAATTCCACCAGGCAGTAAAAGAAGTATTAGAATCATTGAGAGTGGTAGTTGAGGCGAATGAAGAGAAGTTCAGAAAAGACGCCTTACTGGAGAGACTTGTAGAACCAGAGAGACAGTTTAAGTTCCGCGTACCGTGGGTAGACGACAAAGGACAGGTACAGGTGAATACAGGATACCGTGTACAGTTCAACAGTGCGATCGGACCATACAAAGGAGGCTTACGTCTTCACCCATCTGTAAATCTTGGAATCATCAAGTTCCTCGGATTTGAGCAGATCTTCAAGAACTCCCTGACAGGACTCCCGATCGGCGGAGGTAAAGGTGGTTCTGATTTCGATCCGAAGGGCAAATCAGACAGAGAAGTTATGGCATTCTGCCAGAGCTTTATGACAGAACTTTGCAAATATATTGGAGCAGACACAGATGTTCCTGCCGGAGATATCGGAACAGGAGCAAGAGAGATCGGTTACATGTTCGGACAGTACAAGAGAATCCGCGGACTGTATGAAGGCGTTCTTACAGGTAAGGGATTAAGCTATGGCGGATCTTTAGCAAGAACAGAAGCTACAGGATATGGTCTTCTTTATTTAACAGAAGAACTTCTGAAGATTAACGGAAAAGACTTAAAGGGAATGACAGCAGCAGTATCCGGATCCGGTAACGTAGCAATCTACGCAACAGAGAAAGCACAGCAGCTTGGAGCAAAAGTTGTAACAGTCAGCGATTCTACAGGATGGGTATACGATCCGGAAGGAATCGATGTAGCTGCATTAAAAGAGATCAAAGAAGTAAACCGTGCAAGACTGACAGAGTATAAGAAATATCGTCCGAACTCAGAATATCATGAAGGACGCGGCGTATGGTCAGTAAAAGTTGACCTGGCTCTTCCTTGCGCAACACAGAACGAATTACATCTGGAAGATGCAAAACAGTTAGTAGCTAACGGATGCGTAGCTGTATGCGAAGGTGCGAACATGCCTACTACATACGAAGCAACACAGTATCTGCAGGAGAACGGAGTGATCTTCGCACCTGGTAAAGCTGCCAACGCCGGTGGAGTTGCAACATCTGCACTGGAGATGTCACAGAACAGCGAGAGATTAAGCTGGACATTCGAAGAAGTAGATGCCAAATTAAAAGACATCATGGTAAATATCTGCCATAACATGGACGAAGCTGCAAAACGTTACGGAATGGAAGGTAACTATGTAGCAGGCGCTAACATCGCAGGATTCGAGAAGGTTGTAGACGCTATGACCGCTCAGGGAATCGTGTAAGAGAAAAAAGTTTAAAATTAGTCATATACTTGACATTAAAATTATTGATTCGTATAATAATATTGTAAAGACAGATGCGTCTGTCTGGGTGAGCTGACACCTTAAAAATCTGACATTTTAGCCAGTTCGTTGGCTGGCAGGTTGGAGAGCAACAGAAAAACTCTACAGTTAAACCGCACATAGTGGGGCGGAATGTTGGCAGACAACAGTAAAATCAGCAATATCAGAATTAGAAAAGGTTGTCCGAGAGGGCAACCTTTTTTGTATAGTGGGGAATACAAATGAAAAAATATGATAAAAAATCAGCAATAAAAATTATTGTACATGCAGCAAAAGAATATGAAGAAAAATTGAATAATAAGCACTTTTTGATTGTTTATCAGAAAAAATCACTTACTAAAACAGTAGAAATCGGTTTTCGTGATATGAACTTTTTACATTTAACAGGAGTAAAGACTAAGTTATCTGCACAACAATTTTATGCGGCATGTTTGGAGTCTAAATTAGCAGAAAGAGATTTTGAAATTGATAATAAAGGGAAGGTGCAACAGAAATTAATGGTATTACCATGTCTTTCTAAGCTTATGTCTCATCATTGTCTAGTTGGAGAATTTATTAATAGTGGGGTATATATTCGGGCAGATTATTTTGTTGGTGATACAAAAGCGATATTAAGTGTTGGTTTTCGTAATGGAAATCGTGTGGATTATCCAGTAACATTATACAATGAAGATGTAAAACGATTGTCTAACCCAACAAATAAAGTTCTTGCAATTTTTTCAAAAAGCTATAAAGAGAAATGTTATAATAAATGTACATACCTTTCAAAAGGGCAAGAGATTGGTAAGTTGAAGTTAGAAGAAGATATAAGAAAAAGAATTGAAATTGTAAGATAGCGACATTGCATGCAAGCGGTATGATCAAGAGGGGGAAGAGAAGCGCATGCTACAAGTATACTTAAATCTGCTTGATACGCAGGAAGACAAAGAAAAATTTGAACAATTATATGCTCTGTACAAGGACAAGATGTACAAAGTTGCATATCAGATCCTGCACAACAGACACGACGCAGAAGACGCAGTACACGACAGTGTTATTGCTATCATAGATAATTTAGAAAAAATTAAGAAAATAAACTGTCACGAAACATGGAGTTACATTGTTACTATAGTTAAGAGCAGAGCATTTAACATCTATCAAAGAAAAGGAAAACGTTCTGAACGGGAAGCCCGGGAGCAGGACTACAGGAATTATCCATGTGAACAGCAGGAAAGTCCGGAAGACGCATATCTTTATAAAGATGTAACGACCATATTGCAGGAGCTGATTCTGGAACTGCCTTATCCGAAGCGTCAGATTCTTTATTTACACTATTATATGGATATGACGTTTGTGGAGATTGCAAAGATCGTGGAGTTGTCCGAAGAAAATGTGCGCCAGATCGCTGCCCGTTCCAGACAAAAACTGGAAAAACAATTGCGCGAAAGGGAAATCACAGATGGAAATGAACAGAATCAGTGACGAACTGTTACGAGAAGCAGTAAAGCAGGCATGCGAGCGGGAAGGCACTTATTACGAAGAATTTACAAAAGATGCGAAGCATCATTTCTCGATCCGTCATCAGATACGCATGCGGCGTTTATACAGGAAGATGAAGAGAAAAAAGGCAGAAGAACTTGTGGACAGATATAGGGTATATACATATCCGAGACAGGAAGCAGATGCTGGAAAAAAGCAATTTACTTCATACCGTGTGACACGGCTGCATCCAAAATTTTTACTGATAGTTATACTTCTAATGATCAGTATGAGTATGACAGTATTTGCAATAGAGCCGATTCGTGAGGGCATCTACCAGTTGATTGAAAAATGTTTTTCGGATCATACAGACATCAGCTTCGAGAAAGTGCAAAGCGAGATCAAGGGGCAGGAAGAAGAAATCAAAGAATTTAAGCCACAGAAGCTGGAGTATGTGCCGGAAGGGTATGTGCTGGAGAATGAGGAGACGGATGAAACATTTTTAATGTATTCGGCTGATTATGTAAATGAAGAGGATTATTCACTTTTCTATGAACAGACAGCAATACAATTTTTTACTCCATCTATTTCATCAAATGGAAAAAGAATGGAAAAAATAGATGTAAAAAATAAGTATGGATATTGGATTGAGGATACGGGAGGCTGGAATCATTTGATATATGTTAACGATGGATATGTATATTATCTTTCTGGACATGAAAATATTGATAATCTCATAAGTATTTTAGAAAAAAATAAAAAAATTAAATAAAAAGTGTCACGAAGTACCTCTTTCGATTGTTACTTATAGTAAAAGCAGTAGTAAAAGCAGAAAGGAGGTACTTTTTTATGTACCAAAGAATGAAAATGTTACTCGGAGGATTAATTTTGAGCATGGGATTGGTGGTGGCTACGCCAGTGTCCTATGCAGCAGAAACGCAAGTGAATGGAGAGGAGGATATAGAGCTTGCGTATGTAAATGTATCGAAATGCGATTGTAATTTATCGATATCGGGAAAAGAAGCTACATGTAAAAGCAGTGTAAACAGTAAAAGTTCACAATCTATTAAAGTTACAATGAAATTACAAAAGTATTTATCTGGGGAATGGAAGACATTAAAAGAATGGACTGGTTCAACAACTGGTAAAACATATAGCTTGAGTAAAAACTACACAATTGCAACTGGAACATATCGTGTAAGGACAACTTTCAAAGTTGGAAATGAAACAGTTACTAAAAACAGTAGTTCTGCAAAAAGATAAAGAGGTAAAAAGCTTATGAAAAAAAGCAAAAAGCGAAAAGAAAAATATTATTCAAATTGGAAACGAATTACAGCAACGACATTAATAGCGGCACTGTCTGTCACCTCCGTATCCTTAGAATCACTGGCGGCTGAACCGGCACAGACAGCGGAGAATCCGGCGAAGACCGAAGCGGCTTTCGATGCAGATGACAGCGTGGAGCGTCCAAAAGAGCTAAAAGGTGTGACGGAAGAGGACGCTGTGAAGAAAGAGAATACCGAGACTTCCACCACATTTCAGATCGGGAATGGTAAGAAAGTATCCGTATTCTATCAGGAACCGGTGCGATATAAAGATGAGTCGGGGAAGCTCATTGATTATGACCCGTCACTGGTAAAAGTGGACAGTGCGAAGAGTGAGAACAAGGAAAGTCTGAAAGGTTATGCATACGAGAACGAAGAAGGGGATGCCAAACAGTACTTTCCGGAGAAGCTGTCGGATACGACGCCACTTTTGATGGAAAAGGACGGTTACAGTGTTGCGCTCAGTCCGGACATGAAAAGTAAGGCTGTTGAAGTAGAGAAGGAGGACTTCACGAACGGATATGAAGAGACAGAAGAAGTCCCACTGACAGCAGCTTATGATACTTCAGATCCGGTCACTTATGCGTACACTTCCGGGGAGTCCGGGATCAAGGAAGAGATCCGGCTTGCAGAGTGTCCGAAAGAAAATACGTTTTCTTATACTTTGAAGTTAAAAGGCTTGAAGCTTAGAAAAAATCCGGTGGATGAAGGGCTGACTCTCTACGATAAAGAAAGCGACGAGATTGTTGGTTCGGTCGGTGTTCCGAACATGAACGATGCCAGTGGGAAGGCATACAGCGAAGAACTGACGACCAAAGTAGAGGAAGCAGGGGAAGACACCTACCGTGTAACAGTGACCGCAGACTGGTCTTATCTGAAAGACAAAGACCGTCAGTATCCGGTCGTGATCGATCCGACGATCAAGTGGACAGGCAACACGGATCTTGGGGACGTATATATCTTAAGTGGCTCTACTTATAAAGATTACAACTTTTACACCAGCGGTGTAACGGTGATGAATGCAGGAAAGGCATCCAAAGGAATCTACCGGACTTATCTTGCTTTCAAAGATATGAAGTCCAAGATCAAAGGCAACTATGTAGACAGTGCCATCCTGACGATGTATGAGACAGCAAACAGTACGAAAGGGCAGACGGTACAGGCATACCGGGTAAAGGAAGCGTGGGAGCGTTCCAAGGTGACCTGGAACAACCGTCCGGGATACAATACTTTATACAGTACTGTGAAGACAACCGGAAAAGCAAAGACTGCCAGAACGTTAGATCTGACTTCTTTTGCCAGAGGGCTTGCTAATGATTCCATTGTCAATTACGGTGTGATGTTAAAAGGTGCGGATGAGACCGGAAAGTATGCGGAGTTTGTAGGTTCCAGAAACAGCACGACCAGTCTCCGCCCGAAAATGGTCGTTACTTATTATGATAAACCGACCAAGGCAACTTCCGTATCCGTAACACCGTCTTATGTAAAACCGGGAACAGCGATCAAGGCAAACTGGGCAGGGATCACGTCCAAAGGATTATCCTATGTCCAGTACAAGATTGTGAAATTAAACCCGACAACCTTAGAAGATATCGGAGAATTAGTTCCGTATTCTTCCAGTACAAAACTGGGAACTAGCGGAAGCGGCTCCGCAACGATTGCAGCGAGTACCGGATGGAAAGAGGGCAGCTATAAGATCGGTATCCGTGGTGTGGACAAAGGAAACCTTGCATGACCTGGAGCAGGCGCAAGATTTGTGATCGATGGAACGGCGCCGACAATGGCAAAACCGGTACTGACACCAGCAACAACAAAAGAAGAACCGACCGATGTGCAGAACCCGACAATCCGGTGGTCGGGTGTATCCGATGCGAACCTCAAACAGATGGAATACAAGATCGACGATGGCGCATGGAAGAAGCTGGGAACCGGAACCAGTGGAAGTGTGGAACTTCCGGCAGGCACGATCACCGGAAATGGACAGCATAAGATCGCTGTCCGTGCAGTGGACAAAGCAGGAAATGTCAAAGAAGAAGTGTTGGATTATTATTACAAAGATAATACGGTCGGATTTGACGGTTATCTTCCAAAAGAAGGAACCCTCACACTGCGGAAAGATTATGGCAAGAACCTGATCTCCTGGGAGACCGATAAAGTGTTAAATGACACGGTGTATTACCGGGTCTACAGAGGAACAGAGAAAGACTTCACACCGAGTGAAGAAAACATGGTCTGTAAGAAAGTGTTCAAAGGTTACTGGATCGATCTGGAAAGTGCAAAGGATGAGAAATGGTATTATAAAGTAGAAGCTGTCCGTGCAGATTCCTCCGGTGAGATCGAAGAGCAGGAACTGATTGATACTGTCTTAAGCGGAACCGGAACCGCACCGGAAGAGTTTGAGAAACATACCGGAAGCCAGGACTATCTGGGATACCAGAGTTTCCAGACACCGACCGGAAACGGAACCGTGGAAGACCAGAGCGGAAATCTTACTTACAGTCAGGAAGATGCAACACTTCCGGCAAGTCAGTTGACATTTGAGATGGCGAGAACTTATAACAGCCAGTCGCTTCTTACTGGAATGTTAGGAACCGGATGGAGCGATACCCTGCATAAAGAACTGATCAAAGGTGAAGATGGCACGATGTACTATCTGGACAGTGACGGAAGCATCTATCATTTTAAGAAGAGTGGGGACACTTATGTTTGTAAAGAAACGAAAGATCTGACACTGAATGATGGAAGCATAAAAACACCTTCCGGTGATACCGTAGCCAGCGTAAAGAGTACCCAGATCGGGGAGATGAGTTACTCTTATAAAGAAACAATCGCAGAGGAAAATATCGTAAAGAACCGCAAACATGCCTATACGATCAAAGACAAGAAGGGCGTCCTCTACCGTTTCAATAAAGAAGGACAACTGGTAGCGGCGCTTGATCCGGACGGTACGTTTCTTCTCTATGAGTATTCTGCAGATGGAAGACTGAAACGGGTATCTTCGGATGCGTTAAAGACAATGGAACTGAGTTACCAGAAAGATTCTGGACTTCTGGAAGAGATCACACTTCCAGACGGAACAAAACTCTGTTATACTTACAGTAATGGAAGATTAACGGAAATGAGCCATTGCAGTAAGGATGGCAAAGCACTGGTTTCTTATGCGTATGGCTATGACAGCGGTCACCTGAACAGTGTAACGGATGGCAAGGCACAAAAATATACGATCACTTATAATGGTGAAAAAGTATCCGCAGTGACTTACCCGAACGGAGAGAAAGAAAACTGGGGATATGCAGGTGGAAAGACAACCATAACAAAGAAAGCTTCTGACGGGACAGAAGTCCGCATGAACAACCGGGAGTATGACACAAAGAGCGGAAAAGTCACAAAAGAGACCGAAGCCGATGGAAGCGTAACAACGTATACTTATGGCTATGCAAAGAATCCCTATCTTGTGACAAAGACAACGAAGCAGACCGGATATGAAGAGCTGAATGATGGAAAAGTTGAGTGGAAGACGAAAGAGTCTGTTACCGAGACCAGCTATGATGAGCAGGAAAATATCATCAGTGAGATGGAAGAAGACGGAACGAAAACAGAGTACACCTATGACACGACCAGTGAGTGGACAGAAGACCAGCCGAAGACAGAAGTTGCGACCAAAGGGGAAACCGTCATCAGCAAGGAAAACTATACCTATAGTAAGACCGGAAATCTGAAGAAAGAAGAGGAAAGTGGCGATCCTTCCAATAAGAGTATAACAGAGAATACTTACGATGGAGATGGAAATGTCTTAGAATCCACAACAACAGTAGCCGGGATTGAGACCTCCAAAACGACATCCAAGTACGACCTTTCCGGTAACGCAACGGAATCTGCAACCACCAGTGGAGACGTAGAAAGCCAGGAAAAGAATACTTACGACGTCATGGGACGCGTGACAAAGAAGACCGATCCGGATACTGGAGAAGTGACGGAATATACCTATGATGAACTGGGAAGACAGATCAAATCTGTCAGCACTCTGAATGGAAAGAGCCAGACGACGACATCCTCTTATGATGCCAATGGAACGGTTGTTTCCGAGACAGGAACCGACGGAGTAAAGACGGATTATGTATACGATTCCCTGAACCATGTGGTGAAGAGGACGGTTACGAAGGGAACATCCCTTACTTACACTACAGCTTATTCTTATGGGGATGTTACCGTACAGGATGGCAGAGGAACCAGAACGGTTAAGAATGCATCGATCCAGAAGGAAAGCTATCCAAGTGGAACAACAGCATCCGAGACGTATACCGATGCTTCCGGCAATGTTGTCAGAGAGAAAGCGAATGGTCTGTATACGGATTACACATATGATGCTTCCGGCAATCAGGTTGTTGCATACGAGAACGGAACCGGTGCGGACGCAGCAGAAGGAAAAGTGACACTGGCACTCTATGATGAAGAGGGCAGAAACTTTGCAACCATCGTGAATCCGGGCGTATCCGGGGAAACTTATCAGGTCAGTGAGGACAGTCTGGTTACCAAACAGTCTTATGACACAAAAGGAAATGTTGCAAAAGAAACCGATGCCATGGGAACTGCAACCGCGTATTCCTATGATGATTCTGACCGTGTGACAGAAGTGACACAGAATGCAGGCAAAGATGGCGCTGTTGTAACAAAAGCGTCCTATGAAGCAGACACGGAGAACCAGAAGAACAAGACGACCATTACCGATGCAGGCGGCAGAAAGAGTATCGAAGTCACGGATGCGGCAGGTCTTATAAAGAGTAATCAGGATCAGGGCGAAAAGGAAGATGAAAGCATTGCAACTGCTTACAGCTATGACAGCCGTGGAAACCAGACAAAGGTTACCTATGAAAATGGAGACTACCGGGAAGATACTTACGATGCAAGAAATCTGAAGACGGTATCGAAATATTATCAGGCAGACGGAATCCAGACATTACAGACAAACTATCAGTATGATGACCAGTATCGTCTTACAAAGATGACCGATGCGAAGAAGTCCGGCAGTGAGAGGAAAGCATACCGCTATACATATACCGGTTATGATGGATTTGGAAGAACTGCATGGACAGCAGAAGTCTCACAGGAAGCAGAGCCAAGTGATGCCCAGATTGCAAAGCACAAGATCTCTTACAGCTATGATACGGAAGACAAGATCACGGAAGTCACCTATGCGCTGGCAGAAGACGGAAGAGTGGAAAGCCTGCACTATGCGTATGACAAGAACCAGTATCTGATCGCCATCAAAGCAAAGATCAAAGGCAGTGACGGGGAAAAACTGATCCGGAAATACCGTTACAACGAACGCGGAAAACTGTTTACGATCGTTGATTTCACAGACTACCGGGATAAGAACGAAAGCTATGTGGCAAGGTTTTATGAGTACGATGCATTGGACCGTGTATCTTCTATGACCTATAAGAGTGGGACAACCGTTCTGGAAGCTTATACTTATTCTTATGATAAGAACAGCAACATCGTGAAGAAGACCGAGAAGAACAGTACCGCAAAAGAGGAAAAAGATTATACGGATCAGACAACGGAATACACGTACAATGCACTGGGACGGTTGACGAAGAGTGTCGTGACCGACCATAAGAAGAATGAGGAGAAGACCACCACGACTTACAGCTACAATTCCGCAGGAAACCGCACAAAGAAAGTCAAAGGTGAAGAAGAGACGGCGTATACCTACAATGGTCTGAACCAGCTCCTAAAGGCAAAGACAACCAAAGGCGATACCGTAAAGAATGACATTTCTTATGAGTACGATGTCAACGGAAACCAGATCAAAGAGACCGATAAAGAGACGGGAGACAGCGTGGAGAACACCTATGATGTGGAAAATCGCTTAAGTACGGTAACTGTAACGAAGAAGAGCGGTACATCCGGCAATGAGACCGTCAGCCTGACACAGGAAAACCTGTACAATGGAGAGGGACAGCGCATCCAGAAGAAGGAAGCCGGAGAAGTCACAAACTACTTCTACGAAGACGGCATGGTATCCTATACAACCGGAGCAGATACCGGAGAGAAGTTGATCCAGAACCTGTCCGGATTAGAAGACAATGTGATCTATGCAGAACAGAAAGTAACCGGAACAGACGGAACAGCATCCGATTACCAGGACTTCCTGTATACGAAAGATATCCAAGGCAGCACCTCCAGCATCCTGAACAAAGATACAAAAGGCGAACTTTCCTACGAGTATGATGACTTCGGAGAGACCAGTATCCACGGAAACAGTGCATTAAAGAATGAGATCTGCTACACAGGCGGCATTTATGATGAAAGCACCGGACTCTATTACCTGAATGCAAGATACTACGATCCGGAGAATGGAAGATTCCTGACAGAAGATACCTACCGGGGAGAAGTAAATGATCCAGACACCTTACATCTGTATGCGTATTGTGCAAATGATCCGATTAATTACGTAGATCCGAGTGGACATATGACAATATCTATAGCAGCAGGAATGAAAGCAATTTTTGCAACGGTGAGCGCAGCGGGATTATGGCCGGTAGCAGCAGTATGTGTTGGAATTTTAATTGCGATGTATGCTCATAATAAACCTAAAATTGTAGCAAAGGTAACGGGGAAGATAATATCAGCGCTGTTAGCGGTAGCATGTGTAGCGGTAAAAACTAGAGAGTTTGTGAAAAAAATTGCTAAAACAGTTGCTAAGGCTAGAGTTGCTACAAAAAGAGGAAAAGATGAAAAACATCACATAGTGGCACAAGGAGCTAAAATACATCATAAATTAAAAAAACGTATGGAAGACTTAGGAATTAGTATTCATTCAAAAGCAAATACTGTTTATTTGGATTATAGATTGCATAGAAGATTGCATACAAATATATATTATATTTATGTAAGGGACTATGTTGGAAAAGATACTGTAACAAAACCAAATATATTATATAGACTTTCCAGAGTTAAAAGAATTTTACTTAAAGCAAATCAGTTAGTAAAAATGGTGTAAAGAACAAATCAGCTAGATAACTTTTGAAAATTAGATAGCAGTAGGGGCAGAAAATACGCTAGGTAAATATCATAGTACTTTTTGCCTCTACAATTTATAAAATGTAAAAAAAGAGGTAGCTTATGAATTGTGTACATAGAGATAAGTCGTGGCAAATTGTTAATTATAAAAATATTTATTTTATAGAATTATATGAAAATGCTATTTGTATTTACAGTAAAACGTTTGAATTAGTATACAAAAAAAGAACATCAAATAATTACTATTCCCAAATTATGATTGTGGAAGATACATTATTTGCACAAGGAGGATGTTCGACATTTATTGACATAATGGAAATTCCTACACTTGAAAAGAAAAAACGAATACAATGGAAAGAAGAAAAGGGATTTGAAAGAAGCGGAGAATTATTGTATATAAAAAAGAAAAATATTGTGATTACAGAATTATATTCTGATATGAAAGATATATCCATTATTACAATGATAGATATAAATACTTATAGAGAAAAGACAGTATGGAGAGCTGAAAAAACATTTTTAAAGAATATTATTTACAGTGATAAAATGGATGATTATTTGATACTATATAGAAAAATATCTACTTATAAAAATAAAGAAGCATATATAGATGAAATTTTATGGATAAAGCAGAAAAAGAAAATTATGCAAAACATAAACATACAAGGAAAATATGAAAGTATATGTGAGGTTATGGTTAATTCCAATGATGAAATATGCTGTTTAGTAGGATTTTTTTATAATGGTTATATTTTAAATATAGCAGAAGATAAAAAAATAGCTAAAGATGTAGACTTGATTGCGACTTCAAAAGATAAGAAAAAAATTGCATATATAAAAAAAGATATGTTATATGTCTATTCTTGGGAAGAGAACCTTTACTTAAAAAAGATCAAATTGCAAATGAAAACGCCATATTATGAAATGCAGTTTATAGATGATAAATACATTGCGGTCAGAGACAATAGTTATATGCATTGGTATGAATTATAATAAAGTAATGCTTTATGATTTTAACATGAAATCATCCGGAAGAGATGGAATTAAGTGGAGTACTGTTGCAAGTTCTATAAAACAACATGGATTTAAAAGCAAAGGTTACGGAGATCAAAATGATTTTGAAAAGAAAATAACTTCAACCAAACCTGGAATATTGGAGGCATACTATAGAACTGGCGGTGGACATTTTGCGATGATAAGAAAAGTCGGAAAGAAATTTCATTGCTATAATTTGACGGGATATTCACTTTCATATACAAAAAAAGATGATTTCGATAGTGTTGAGGATATTTTGCGTAGAATAAC
>NZ_QUKZ01000015.1:0-62580 GCF_003481355.1 Dorea sp. OM07-5
GATGAAGTATTTCTTGTATGCAGTTTTGAAGGTATATAAAAGTAAGGAGATCAACGATTGTTGGTCTTTTTTTTGTTATGGCGAGGAGGAAATTATCTGTTCGATTACAAATCTCCTATTCAAATCTCAAACTATGATAGGGATAAGTTATAGAAAGAAATTATAGAAATCAATAACTTATCCGTATTTGTGAGCATGCTTGATCATATTAAAATGTAAGAAAGATTTAGGCAGAATGAAAGGAGATTACGAGAGTATTGAGGAAGATATGAAAAAGATATTAGCTGAATCACTGATTTACGAGATCCTATCTGTAGTGGAAGAAATACCGGAAGGAAAGGTAGCATCCTATGGACAGATCGCCGCCCTGATCGGACGGGAAAAGAATGCAAGACTGGTTGGAAAAGTGCTAAGCGAGGCGGGGGATTACGGAGATTATCCGTGTCACAGAGTGGTAAAACATGCAGGAAGGACAGCTCCGGGCTGGCATATGCAGAGAGCTTCTGGAAGAAGTAGGTGTTATTTCCAAGAAAAATGGATACATAGACATGCGGAAATGTAAGTGGAATCTGGAAGAGTAAAAAGCTTCAGTGTAAACGCATCCGAATTCTGTAAAACTTGCAGTTTTCGGGAAAATAGGTTATAATACATAAATTGGTTCGATAACAAGAGATTTTAAAAGGATGAATTTTATGAAAAGAAGTAGAAAACAACATATTCGATGCGGAGTTGCATTAGCATGTGCATTAATGACTGCCGTACCGAGTATACCGGTACAGGCTTCAGAAGTTAACAATCTTGCAAATAAGACAAGTAATCTTAAAAATCAGTTGGATGGACTGAACCAGGATTTGGTAGCGATCAGTGATAAGATATCAGCTACACAGAAGAAGATCGATCAGTCGGATAATGAAGTGTACAGACTGGAAGCATCATTGAAGATTTCTTATAACAATGAAGAGAAGCAGTATGAGAACATGAAGACTCGTATTAAGTATATGTATGAGAATGGTTCTTCTACTATGCTTACGTTACTTCTGAAAGCTGACAGTATGGCTGATTTCCTTAATAAAGCCGATTTCATAGAGAATGTTACAGAGTATGACCGTAACATGCTCGAGAACATAGTTAAGGTGCGTAAGGGAATCGAAAAGCAGGAAAAAGATTTGAAGAAACAACAACAGGAACTGTCAGATCTCAAGAGTCAGATGGACAGCGAAGAACAGCAGTTAAAAAACAAAGCAGATGCGACATCGACGGATCTGAATGATTTTAATAAGAAGCTTAAGGCCGCACGTGCGGAGCAGGCAAGACAGGAAGAACTTAAGAAGAAGCAGGCACAGCAGACAAAGACTGCGAAGAAGTCTACTTCAAAGAAATCCAGCACGAAAAAACACAATAAAAAACCTTCGTCTAATAACAGCGGTAATACCGGAGGAAATACGACAGGCGGTTCCGGAGTTCATCATGGCAATTATATTATCCCATCTGGCGGTCTGACGCCGCAGAAGGGGCGTATAACGTACAATGGACATACAGAGACATATTATTCCCAGCGTGTTCTTCCAGGCGGTGGATTAGGCATTCCTGGACGTCATATTGCAAGTGACGGAACGATTCGTGACTCAGGCAATTATATTGTTTTAGCAAGTGATGATTATCCGAAAGGAACGGTTGTACAAACGTCTCTGGGACCTGGTAAAGTATACGATACTGGAAGTGGAAGAGGAAACATCGATCTTTATACAGACTGGTAAATGAAATAACGACGGAGAAAAGGACTGTCGTACACTAAGCTGCTCCCCGTCAAGTAGACAATTGAAAAAATATAAATTTTTCCTGCCAGTAGAAATTTATCTGCTGGCAGTTTTTATGCAGCTTGCAAGTAAATTTCGTGTTTTTTCATTGGTGTTAAAATTCCGAGATTCCTTTGTAAGCGTTTATTGTTATAGTAATCTATATAATCTTCAATCATTTTTACGAGAGTACCTCTATCAGTGAATCGCTTTCCATAGATTCATAGTTTCGAATCCATTGTTGGACAGATGCGAGACTTACATCAAACATATAGGCAATTCGCCGTTGGCTTTCTTTTCCATCCAGATATAGATTTACAGCATATTATCTTATCCTCAACAGATACTTTTCTTTTAGACATAAAATATGCTCCCTCCTAAGTGACAAGTTTTTATTATTTCACTTGTCTACCTAGAAGGGAGCATATCACTTTCCTGTTTTTTTTCCCCTGACAGTCTTTTCATTTATTTCTACATATTCCGCAACACCTTTATCATATCGTTTTCACTTCATTTTTTGAATAACAGAGTGGAAAATGTTTCAATTTTCTTTTTTGTTTCTACGGAAATTCAATATTTCTTTTTGTTTTTTGCAAGAACGCATTGACGAAACGTCAAAATATGGTAAAATAATAAAAGTCTACAAAAATTATAACGGAGGGCATGACAATGATACCATATAAAGAATTATCAAAAGAAGAGTTATTAGAAATAAAATCCGATCTCGACGCACAATTTGAAGCAATCAAAGCAAAAGGATTAAATCTTGACATGTCCAGAGGAAAACCTTCCACCGAACAGTTAAATCTTTCCATGGAAATGATGGATGTTCTGACAAGTGAATCTGATCTTGTCTGTGAAGAAGGAGTTGATTGCCGTAACTACGGTGTTTTGGATGGAATTAAAGAAGCCAAACAGCTTCTTGCTGATATGATGGAAGTACCAAAAGACAATATTGTTATCTTTGGTAATTCCAGCCTGAATATTATGTATGATACCATTGCACGTTCCATGACACATGGCGTGATGGGCAGTACACCATGGTGCAAACTTGATAAAGTAAAATTCCTCTGTCCGGTTCCTGGATACGACAGACATTTTGCTATCACGGAATATTTTGGAATCGAAATGATCAATATCCCAATGACTCCAACCGGTCCTGATATGGATCTTGTTGAAAAATATGTAAATAATGATCCTGCCGTAAAGGGTATCTGGTGTGTACCAAAATACTCCAACCCGCAGGGTATCACATATTCAGATGTAACAGTACACCGTTTTGCAGCATTAAAACCGGCTGCTGAAGATTTCCGTATTTTCTGGGACAATGCATACGGAATCCATCATTTATATGAAGATAAGCAGGATTACCTGCTTGAGATTCTGATGGAGTGTAAGAAAGAGGGCAACCCGGATATGGTTTACAAGTTCTCTTCTACTTCCAAGATCAGCTTTCCAGGTTCCGGTATCGGTGCTATTGCCGCATCGGATGCAAACCTCGAAGACATCCGTAAGCAGATGCGTATCCAGACAATCGGTCATGACAAGCTTAACCAATTAAGACATGCAAGATATTTTAAAGATATCCATGGTATGGTTCAGCATATGAAACGCCATGCAGATATCCTTAGGCCAAAATTTGACATGGTTTTGTCTTCTCTTGATCGCGAATTATCCGGTCTTGGAATCGGAAGCTGGATGGCTCCACGTGGCGGTTACTTCATTTCCTTTGATTCTATGGAAGGATGTGCCAAAGCTATCGTTGCCAAGGCAAAAGAAGCAGGTCTGGTCATGACAAATGCCGGTGCAACTTTCCCTTATGGAAAAGATCCGAAAGACAGCAATATCCGTATTGCTCCGTCTTATCCGACAGTAGAAGAATTGAAAACGGCATGCGAGATCTTTACTCTTAGTGTAAAACTCGTCAGTATCGATAAACTTCTCTCTAATATACTGGGTATCTAATTTTTGATATTGTGTCGTTCTTAAACAGGAGGCTGATCAACTAATGATTAGTCTCCTGTTCAATATATGTAAAAAAGAACCATCGCACTTTAGTGTGATATGCTGTAAATCTATATCTGGATGGAAAAGAAAGCCAACGGTGAATTACCGATATGCTTGATGTAAGTCTCGCATCTGTCCAACAATGGATTCGAAACTATGAATCTATGGGAGCAAATAAAGTCGATAAAGTGATGAAAAATAGTTTAAAGGAAAACACATGTATCTTATTTCTATTTATTTTGACGAGAAAACAAATAAAATATTGCAGCGGTATATAGACAGAATTGCAGAAAAATCAGGCAATTATTTTATGATTGAGAATAAAGTACCGCCACATATGACAATTGCTTCGATTGAGGCGAGAAATGTGAATGTTTTGAAGCCGGCATTTGAAGATTTGAATGGAAAATTGTGTGCAGGGAACATGAAGGTTGTTTCGATTGGACAGCTGTTTCCGTATGTACTGTATGCAACGCCTGTGATGAATCAGAAGCTGTTTGATCTGTCTGGGGAAATATATAAAGCATTTTGTGATATTCCCGAGACAACGTTGAGTGAATATTATAAGCCTTTTTCATGGCTGCCACATATAACTCTTGGAAAAACATTGGATAAAGTGCAGATGCAGAAGGCATTTCAGACGATGCAGGAAAAATTCATACCATTTACAGCACGATTTGGAGAGATTGGTTTGGCAAAAGTAAATCCACATGAAGATGTAACTAAGTTTACATTATTATAAAAACTATTTCACAATTGAAAAATCTTGACTTCACAGCTGTAAAGGATAATCAAAGTTCAAGAGGGTCTGGAATAATTCCAGGCCCTCTTGAATGTTAATGAAACGAATTAAAAGCTCTGTTCTTTCATGAGTGAAAGTCTGTATACACGTCTGCCGGTTTCTTCATAATGCTGATCCAGAAGAGCACAGGTTGCCTGGAGGTCGTTACTTCGGATGGCTTCCAACAGGCTTTGGTGTGTCCATACTGCAGCACCTCCGTTATGAGAGGTGCGTGAATCCGGAGTGTTTGGTTCTAAGCATTTAGCATTCTGAAGCGTTTCAGCATCTCCGTTTAACTGTCCAAAGTGATTAGCATTTTGAACCGAGAGAAACATGGCACCATTCAGGGGGCTTAGAAGCTCCCACATTTTGGTCAATCGATCAAGCTGAGCAGAGCGAATGATCTGTTGGTGAAATATCTCATCTGCGTGAACGGCCTTCATGGTATTACCTTCGAGAACAGCCTTTCGAAATTCTTCAATGCTGGCTTCCATTATCAGGAGACTATAATCACTAAGTCGACAGTTACTTTTTTGAATTGCCAGTTTTTCGAGGCTGCCACGTAAAAAGAAGACTTCATACGCATCTTGTGGAGAAAGCAATGCGACTGTACATCCTTTGTTAGGACAGTAATCGACTAAACCTTCGACGGCAAGCTGTCGAAGTGCTTCGCGCACAGGACCTCGGCTGAGTCCGAATTTCTGGGCAATTTCAGCCTCTACCAGTTTTTCCTGAGGCTGAAGGGTTCCGTTAATAATCTGCTCCCGCAGAGATTCAAGAACAATTTCTGATGTAGTTGTGTTTGATGCTTTTCGTTGTTCCTGCATATTTACCTCATCTAATTTTCAGAATAATCCATTAAAACTTGCGCAACATACTGCATATCAGAAGGTGTGAAGCGTTGATCGCAAGGAACGGATACAATATGGTCATAAATGTATTGTTCTGATGAATCTGGCAGTGGATGAACCAGCGGTCCCACTGGCCAGTAGACAGTCGAGCGAATCTGGTGATCTGTCAGGTATTGCTGAAATCTCTCACGATTTTCGGCATATAGGCAGAAATGGCTTGGAACAGTAGCCTCTGGAAGTTCAGGAAAGACTACTTGCACACCATGAAGAGGTGCGGTAAGAGCGTCTAAAAGTGCAGCGTAGTTTTCACGTCTTGTCTTGCAAATGGAATCAAAGTCAGCATGGCGAAGGAGATATTCTGAATTATCATCTCCGGCAAAGCTGTCAAATATCTGACGAAGTCGCAGCTCGCCTTCCCAGAAAACATCGCCGTCTCCTGTCTCGTAGTATTCTTTTCGCTGTTTAAGATGTGTTGCTTCTACTGGCAGAAGAGGAGTTTCAAAGGTTCCGTTTCGTTTAACGGCGAATCCACCGCAATCAACCCCCATCCATTTTCGGAAGCTTCCGGCAAAATAATCACAGAGAGGATCGATACCGTCAGCTGAGAGCATGGAATGAGTTACATCTTCAAAAATTACAACTCCTTTTTCTTTGCAGGCTTTAACAAAGTCGTGATCATAGTTGCAGAAGCCATAGTAGCCGCAAAGAGATAAAACACTGATTTCATCGATAACCGAAGTATCGAAAATACTGTGCAAATCCTGGTCCAGCTCATAAAATTTCAGCTGATATCCGGCTTTCTCAAAAGGAGCAAGGACTGTCTCACAGGTATACAAAGGCACATATGCTACTTTACGCGTATCGTGCAGTGCAATATCCTGTAAACAATAATAGATACCGCATCGTCCAGACATGGTAAATGCCAAATCATCATTAGGTGAGCAGATACGTGAAAAGTATCCGTTTTCGATAGGTTTGCTTGGTTCATAGTTGAATAAACCGCCAATTTTTCGCATGTTTTGTTTCCTCCTTACTAATAAAAAAGTTATACGGGTGTCTTTTGTCCGTTATCTAAAAACTAATTACAATTATAGTGGATTGTTAACAAAAGCGAAAGTATTATTTTTTTACAAAAAAATACATGAAAAGTCACATAATAACATTATTAACAATTATTGTTTTGAAAAATTGGTACAAAAGCATAAAAAAGCATGTTATGCAGTTGTAAAAAGTTTTAAAAACACTGTTTAGAGAAAAAAATATGGTGAAAATCAACAAAAATACTGACATTTTTTTGTTGTTAACATCAATTCGAAATTGTTGACAATCCTATTTGCCTAAACTATACTTATTTTATCAAGAGCGGCTCGAAAATTATAGGCGTATCTGTTTGGATATTACGAAATGGGGATAATAACGGACACTACAGCCTGGATAAAGTTAAAGTAGCACAGTAACGAACGGATGTCGGACTGTCCGGTTTCCGGATAGTCCGATTTTCAGAAGAGAATAATTATTATATGTGAAAGGGAAAAAAACTATGAGACTTACAGATTTGACTTGGCCGAAAGCCCAAGAATATTTTGAAAAAAATGATATGGTACTTATTTCTATCGGTAGTATTGAGTGTCACGGTCGTCACATGCCGCTTGGAACCGATACACTGATTCCGGATCATTTGTTAGAGAAAATTGAAAAGAAGAGTGATGTTTTGATTGCTCCGACTATTCCATACGGTTCCTGTCAGAGTTTAGCTCCGTATCCGGGTACAATTGATATTGACGGCGAAGTACTCTATCAGTTTTGCCGACAGATTTTCCTGAGTCTGTATCGTCACGGCGCAAGAAAATTCGTTTTCCTGAACGGACATGGCGGAAACGTTAAGATGATTGATCGCCTTGGCATGGAATTCGAAGATAAAGGCTGTCTGGTTGCTATGCTTAACTGGTGGCTGATGGCATGGGATATGAACCCAGCATGGAAAGGCGGTCATGGCGGCGGTGAGGAAACAGCTGCAATTCTTGGAATCGATCCGTCTCTAGTTGATAAGAGTGAGATCGGTGGGGAACTTAAGTTTAAGCACCTGACTGATAATCTGAAGACAACCGGTTTCCGTTCTGTTGAGTTCAAGGGAGTTAGCGTTGATATTGTACGTCATACTCCGAACGTAACAGACAGTGGATGGATTGGACCAGATCATCCGAGCACCGCTACAGAAGAGTGGGGCAAGGAGATGCTTGAGACTACAGCAAACTATATTGTTGATTTCATGGAAGAATTCAAGAAAGTAGAACTTTCATAAAGGGGTATTAAAATGGATAAAAAAACGACGCTGGAAATGATTGCAGCAATTTCAAATGCAAACGGTACATCCGGTTTCGAAGATGAAGTGGTTGCAGCGATTCGTCCTTACGCAGAAGGACTTGGAGAAATTAAAGAAGATCGCATGCGCAATCTATATATCCGCCGTAAAGAAAATAATGGTAAACGTCCGGTTGTTCAGCTTGACGCACATAGTGATGAGGTTGGTTTTATGGTGCAGGCTATCTGCCCGAACGGAACACTTCGCATTATTCAGGTCGGAGGATGGGTTAACCACAATATTCCGGCTCATAAAGTCCTGGTTCGCAACCGATTCGGAGAATATATTCCAGGTCTTACTGCCAGCAAGCCTCCGCATTTCATGACAGAGCAGGAGCGTAAAGCACCTCTGGATATGAAAGATATCACAGTAGATGTTGGTGCTGTTTCTAAAGAAGAAGCAATTGAAAAGTTCGGCATTCGTATCGGTGAACCGGTAGTGCCGGATGTGACATTTACATATTCAGAAAACACAGATCTGATGGTGGGCAAGAGCTTTGACTGCCGTCTGGGATGTGCGGCAATTCTTAAGACTATGCATACACTGGCTGGTGAGGATCTGAATGTGGATATTGTTGGCGCTTGTGCAGCACAGGAAGAGGTTGGTGTACGTGGTGCTACCGTGACAGCACAGGTGATTAAGCCGGATATTGCAATTGTTTTTGAAGGATGCCCGGCAGATGATACTTGTGTTGAAGAGTATATGGTTCAGACAGCTATCAAGCGCGGACCGATGCTGCGTCACATTGATTCCCGTATGATCACGAATCCACGTTATCAAAGATATGCGTTGGATTTGGCAGAAAAGCTTGGTATTCCGGTTCAGGATTCAGTTCGTAGTGCCGGTTCAACCAATGGTGCAGCTATACATTTGACTGAAAAAGCAGTTCCGGTTATCGTTATCGGAGTTCCGGTTCGCTATGCACATACGCATTATGGAATTTCAGCTTATGCCGACTTTGATAATGCTGTTAAGCTGGCATGCGAAATTCTTAAAAGACTTGACGAAGAACAGATTATGAGTTTTTAAAAATCTATAATGTGTACTACATATAATATGTAAAAGAAATTCTGGATTTTATGCAGGAGCTGAGATAAGCAGAAACTGCATAAAATCCTTTTTTATTTAGTGAAAGAAATGATGTCAAAATCCGAAGTCTATGTGTTTGAAATGGATAAAATGATACAAGGATAAGTTGCTGTCGATATTATCAGAAATCATAAGACAACAAGAAAAGTAATACATAAAAATAGTGGAAAAATCGTTCATAAAACGATATAATATATGGACGAAACTGGAGGTGAGAAAGATAACTATGGAAGAAGAAATTCGCAATACAAAACAAAAAAGAATTTCTATTGCATTGACAATTGTTTCGATATTTGTAGAAATAATTGCCTGTTTAATATGGCTGGCACCAGTTTCAGGGTTTTTCATATACCCATTTGTAAGTGGATTCGCGGTAGCATTAAACATTATCAGTCTTATTATATCAAGAAAAAATAAAGCAATAGTGATAATCAATGGATTGATCAGTATTGTATTAGTTGGATTGATTGCTTATGACTTGATTTGTTGCTTGAGATTTTTTATAGGATTTTGACAGAGTGCTAAATTATTAGAAACAATGCAACATATGCAGGACTAAAAGGGGATGGCATGACTTTGGACAAAGCATAAGAGCGAGAAACAGAAATGTGGAATCAGATTTTCAAAGAATGTACCGGATTTTGGCCGTGGTACCGGAGATATTTCATTTCAATATTTGCAGTATCAGCCTACACATAAAATATTGGGAATTGATGCCTCAAAAGTCGGTATTCAATTTGCAACGGAAACGGCAAGATTGAGTGATTATAAAACAGCAGCTTTTGAGTATCCCTGGCAGGAGGGAATGAATCGCCTGTTCGTTTACCAAAGCCTGTAAAAGTATGTATTTGAGAGGAAGAAAATGATGAGAAAAGTAATTGGTGTTATGCCACTGTATGATAGAGAAAAGAAATGTTATTGGATACAGCCGGATTATCTGGAAATGTTGGAAGCAGAAAATGCGATACCTATGTTACTTCCTTTAACAAGTAACCATAATGAGTTAGATTATTTCCTTGAAATATGCGGTGGATTCTTATTAACCGGAGGACCGGATGTGGCGCCTTCTATTTATAATGAGGAGCAAAAACCATGGTGTGGAACTTTGTGTGAGGCACGAGATGAAATGGAACAGTATATTTTAAAGAAAGCAGTCGAAAAAGACCGTTCTGTTTTAGGTGTCTGCCGTGGTATACAGCTAATGAATGTCTGTTACGGGGGAACTTTGTATCAAGACCTGAAGTCGGAATATGATAGTGATCTCGACCATCGTATACAACCGTCATACAATGAAATGATACATTTTAATACAATACAAAAAGATACCCCGCTTTATGATCTTTTAGGTAAAGAGCAAATGAAAGTGAACAGCTACCATCATCAGGCAGTTAAAAAATTATCGCCTCAATTTAAGCAAATGGCAATTTCAGAAGACGGCTTGATCGAGAGCATTTATATGCCGGATCGTAAATATGTAGTTGGTGTTCAGTGGCATCCTGAATTTTTATATCAGAAAGATGAAAACAACCGAAAGATTATATGCTCTTTTGTTGATTCAATATAGATGAGAAGTAGAATTTTATAGAAAAATCTTGACTTTACAGTTGTAAAGAAGTAGAAGAACAACGTGTTTGACGGCTTACCAGGAGGCAGGCCGTCATTTTATTGATAATGAAGAGTATGGTCTTTACCATGTAGTGTGCCCGGGAAGCTGCAGCAGATATGAGTTTGCAAGAACGATCCTGAGTCTTACAGGAAAGACAGGAGAACTGGAATTGTATCCGGTTGTAAAGGAAGACGCTGCACGCCCGACTTATTCCGTTTTGGATAATATGATGCTCCGTCTCACAGGTATCGAGGAACCGCAAGATTGGAAGACAGCTTTGAAAGAATATCTGGATGAGACAGGAGGAATGGAATAATGACGAAAAATACTGCAGAAAAAACAAAGAAGAAACTTGGTATATCAAAAATCAGTTGACAAACAGAAAAGACACAGATAGAATGAAACTAACTGGAAGCGAGGAAGCTATGGCAGAGATGCTGTAGCTTTTTTATTTAAAATAAGAAAGGTTGAGAGAATATGGAACTGAAAGCATTTGAGTATGAATTACCGGTACATTTGATTTTCGGAGCAGGAAAAGCAGAGTGCATTGGAAAAGAAGTAAAAAAATACGGAAAAAAAGTGTTGATCGTAACCGGACGTGGGAGTACAAAGCGTTCCGGATTACTGGATCGCGTAGAAAAATTGCTGGAGGCAGAAGGCCTGGAGCATTTGCTGTTTGACGAGGTGGAACCAAACCCACTTGCATCTACGGCAGAAAAAGGAGCACAGATTGCACGTGAAAATGGCTGTGAGGCAGTACTTGGTCTGGGTGGTGGAAGTATTATGGACTGTTCGAAATCCATCGCATTTGCAGCATTAAATGAAGGAAAAATATTTGATTATATTTATGGAAAAAAGACTGGTAAAGGAGCACTGCCGTTGATTCTTGTACCGACGACCTGCGGAACCGGAAGTGAAGGAAACTGTTTTGCAGTGCTGACAGATGATGAGACGAAGGACAAAAAGTCTTTGCGGGATTATTCTGTGATTGCCAAAGCATCTGTTATTGATCCGGAACTGATGATGACAATGCCGAAGAAAGTTCTGGCATCGGTTGGCTTTGATGCGCTCTGCCATTGTATGGAAGCATATTTAAGCAAAGCATGTGCGCCGGTAACGGAATTATTTGCAAAAGAAGGAATTCGAGTGATCGGTGAAAATCTGGTTAAAGCCTATGAAAATTATGAAGATAAAGATGCGTGGGGAGCGATTTCACTTGCAAGTACTTATGGCGGAATGGTGATCAATCAGGCAGGAGTTGCGGCACCTCATGGCCTGGAACATCCGGCAAGCGGGCTTAGAAATATTACTCATGGAAGAGGACTTGCGGCGTTGACACCGGTTATTTATAAGAAGAGTATTCCGGCAGCACCGGAAAAATTTGCTGAAATTGCAAGACTTCTCGGCGGGAAAGATGAAAATGAACTGGTTGATATTTTAGAGCAGTTATTGGAAACGCTGGAACTTAAAACATCTCTGGGCAACGAAGGTGTAAAAATGGAAGATGTAGACTGGATGACAGAGAATGCATTCAAGGTATCTCTTGCAAGCATTAATAATCACCCGAGAGTATTTACAAAAGAAGAAGTGCGGGAGATTTATATAGAAGCGATGTAATGCTGCCAGAGACAGTTTGTGGAAGCATGAAGTGAGTAAGAACCTGAGAGTATTATATTAAGTAAAGAATTATAATAAGGCGGTGGTATAGAATTGGACATCTATAGCACCGCCTTGTTTCATCGCTATGATTAAATTTAATGACGATTCATCGTCTGAAAAACTAAAACAGCAGATGAACCAGGGACATAGAGTAATTTATATCTAAACTTCGTTTTTTGCATCTTTACAGACAAGGATGTGATCCAGAATATGAAAAGCAACCTCTTCCTTGCTCATGATCGGAAGCTCTATAGTGGTATCTTTCGTCAGGATTGTCACGATATTCGTATCTGTTTCAAAGCCGGCGCCGGCTTCTTTTAAGTTGTTAGCGATTACCATATCTAAATGTTTCTTATCCAGTTTCTTTCTGGAATTTTCAATCATGTTCTGCGTTTCCATAGAAAAGCCACATAAAAACTGCCCCGGTTTTTTGTGATCGCCGAGGTATTTTAAAATGTCATCGGTGCGTTCCAGTTCAATGGAAAGCTGTCCGTCTGCTTTTTTTGTCTTTTCAGAAGCAACAATAGCAGGACGGTAATCAGCGACAGCAGCAGCTTTGATGATGAGATCCATGTCGGCACTTCTCTCGGTGACTGCTTCGTACATATCACATGCAGTTACGACAGGAATCGTTTCAACAAAAAGCGGAGGAGTCAGGGATGTTTTTCCGGTTACGAGAGTGACATCCGCACCACGTAGCATACAGGCTCTGGCAAGATTATAGCCCATTTTCCCGGAAGAATGATTGGTAATATAACGGACTGGATCAATTGCCTCCTGGGTAGGCCCGGCTGTGATCAGTACTTTCATGCCTGTCATATCTTTTTCGCATGCACACGTTCTGTAAATATATTGAAGCAAAGTATCCGGCTCCGGCATTTTTCCGGCTCCGGTGTCACCACAAGCGAGACGTCCGCTTGCCGGTGTGATGACTTCCATTCCATAAGACTGCAGGCGTTTCAGATTATCTTGTGTGATTGGATTCTCATACATGGCGGTATTCATTGCCGGAGCAATCAGTTTTGGCGCTTTGCTTGCGAGAATCGTTGTTGTCAGCATATCATCAGCAAGACCGTGTGCCAGTTTTGCAATGACGTTTGCAGTTGCAGGGGCAACCATGATGACATCTGCCATCTGTGCAAGAGATATGTGTTCTACTTTAAATTCAAAATTGCGGTCGAAAGTATCAATGATACATTTGTGCCCGGTCAGAGTTTCAAATGTGACAGGTGTAATAAAATTTGTTGCATTTTCAGTCATGATCACATGGACATCTGCGCCGTTTTTTACAAGACTGCTTGCAAGAGTTGCAGTTTTGTATGCGGCAATGCCACCTGTTACGCCAAGCAAGACATGTTTATCTTTTAAGTTCATAAAAAAACCTCTTTCTATTCTGATATTTTCTAGTATTCTAATGTTCACTATATCGTTTTTTTCAGAATCTTGCAAGTGGATGACTTTCCTGTGGTATGAAATGCTTCATAATATGAAAGACAAACTTATACTAAACGCTAAATAATTTATAACATTTAGCGAAAATGATTGTTAAAATAATTGCAAAGATGACGATTTTCTTCTTTCATTCTGGCGGTGGTGTGACAATCAGTGGTGGAGAAGTGCTTTTACAGGCAGATTTTGCACAGAAGATTCTGAAGTCCTGCATAGAACAGAGAATTAAAGAGAATCTGATTCGTTTAAATAAAGAATTTAAAGAAGATATCCATATCCGAATTTCGACGATTCCGACAGTAAATTTATCTGAAAAAAATATGAAAGAAATTCCTTCCGAAAATCTATCATAAAGCAAAGATTGTAGAATTATAAAGTACGTAAAATTATACAAGAAAATCCTTGTGCTATCGTGTCTGGGATGATACAATAACGAGCGTAATTGTATTGTATCCTGCAAGGCAGGAATGATAACAAGGAGGAATTGAATAATGAAAACAAAGAAACACGACACAAAGTGGATGGTAAGTGTTGCACTTATGGCAGCAATTGTAATCGTACTGGCGAACACACCGCTTGGGATGATCCAGCTTCCGATTATTAAGGCGACAACGGTACACATCCCGGTAATTCTCGGAGCGATTTTACTTGGACCGGCAGCAGGAGCAATTCTTGGCGGCGTATTTGGTATTTGCTCTCTGATCAGCAACACGATGGCTCCAACATTGTTATCCTTTGCGTTCTCACCATTTATGAGCACAACAGGACTTACTGGTGCAGTAAAGGCAATCTGGATATCTGTAGGATGCAGAATTTTGATCGGAGTAGCTGCAGGATGGCTCTGGATTTTGTTTGAGAAGATTAAGATGAATGCAGTTATTGCACTTCCAATTGTTGGATTTGCAGGATCAATGGTGAATACAATCTGTGTGATGGGAAGTATTTATCTCTTGTTTGCAAAGCAGTATGCAGAAGCAAAAGATGTTGCGGTCAGTGCAGTATGGGGCCTTGTCATGGGAACCGTAACAGCATCCGGAATCCCGGAAGCGATTGCAGCAGCAGTGCTTGTACTCGCAATTGGGAAAGTCTTGCTCAGTGTATTCAAGAAGATGGATATCGGAATAGGACGTGCAGAAGTGGCAAAATAAATATAATACAGAATATAATTATAAGGCGGCAGATTTTTCTGTCGCCTTATTTATGCGATAGGAAATCATGCCTTCTAAATAAAGAGATATAAAAATTAAATGAAAAAATTTAGAAAAAGTATTGACATATAGTGCTGATCTGTGGTATAAATATCTAGTGTCAATCGCACAGACAAGCACATAGGGGATTGGTCAAGTGGTATGATAGGGGTCTCCAAAACCTTTGGCGGGAGTTCGATTCTCTCATCCCCTGCTCCTTAAGAATCTGAAAGTTAAGACTTTCAGATTCTTTTTGTGTTATAAGAAAGAGCAATTTTTAGTATTCTGTATTATATGTAAATGGTTTTGATACTGATGGGAACGAACAAAGTACCAGAAGAAATCTAAGAAAAATGAAAATGATTTCCAAATTATATTGACAAGATTAAATGCTGTGATAGAATGAAAACGATTTCCAAATTGAAGGGGAGAGATCGAAATGGCAAAAGCCAGATACAAGACAAAACAGATGACAGAGTTAGTTAATTATTTGAAATCTATACAAGGACAGCATGTTACTGTACAGGAAATTTTGTGTTAATAGCTGTAGTTTCTCTGTTTCCGGCATGCTGTTGGATTTTGCTTACGTTCTCCTTGGTAAGCCAGAAGGTCAGGATAAATGATTGAATAAAACGTTTCTGGAAAATAGGATGGTATAAAAAGATACCGTCTTGTTTTTGTATGCTTTTTTAGAAAATATGCAAAATAACGGAGGGTTTTATTCATAAAAAAGCAAGAACATGGAACTGACCATGTTCCTTGATAATGGTGTGGATTTACACAGCTATCAACCGACAACAGCAGATCTTGCAAAAGTATCAGATTGTGATCTGTTCATCTATGTAGGAGGAGAGTCTGATGCATGGGTAGACGGTGCACTGAAAGAAGCTTTGCAGTAGGAGGTTCCGATATGCAGACAGCTATACAAAAAGATTTTCCGAACAGGAAAGAAATAGTCAGGATGAATACCCCTAAAGATGAGACAGAGATAGAGGTAACTGGTACATTCGAAACATATAAAGAATCCGAAGATGATATGTTGTATGGTCATCTTGTAAATTCAAAATTACAGATAAAATGAGAAAAGAAAAGAAAAAAATGAAACTGATTACAAAGAAAATAAAAGAATACATAAAGAAAAGTAAAAGAGCAAAGCTATATGGAATATTCGGAATGATATATCTGATTATGGTTATATTTGTTATGAATGATGCCTGGTTGTATCAGACGCCGATTGCAAAACTGACAAAAGTTGAGACAAGCAAGGTGGGAGAGAATAAGAGCACCCGTGGAACACATGAGATCAAATATAAGCAAAAGATTCGGGGTGTCGTGCTGAATGGGAAAAATAAAGGAGAAGTTGTTGACTTTTCCAATGAATACACAGATACAGGAATGTTGAAACAGAAATATCACAAAGGCGATAAAGTACTGTTGAGTGGATCTTACAGTAATGTGGGTTCCGGTATTCAAGGAAAGAAAAGGGATGCTGAACTTGTCATATTATTGGGGCTTTTGATATTTATATTGATGACCATTGCGGGAAAGAAAGGCATACTCACTATCGTGACGGTGGGAATCAACATCATAATATTTTCGATCGGATTTCTAAGTAGTAGTGATGAGGCAGACGTGGTAGCAATCTGTAATAAAATGGTAATTTTCTTTGCAGTTTTTACATTGGTTGGTTTAAACGGAATCCATAGAAAAACATGGGCAGCACTAGTGTCAACATTGCTCGTACTGGCGATGATCATGGGAGTATTTGACGTTGTGATTCGTCATGTTGATGAGTTAGATTATTCTACGATGGAATATTTGGGAAGCATTGATACTCCAGACAAGATTTTTCATGCGGAGATTTTGTTGTCTGGACTTGGCGCGATTATGGACGTTGCAGTGGCAATTGCAGCGGCGCTGAGTGAACTTGTTACGAAGAAGCCGGAAGTTACATTCCGGGAGTTGTTTCGGTCCGGAAGAGAGATTGGATATGACATTATGGGAACAATGATTAATGTGTTGCTTTTTGTATTTGGATGTGGTTTGATTCCGATGTGTCTGATCAGAATGAATAACAGTGTTCGGCTTATGACGATTATCAGATTGCATATACCTTGCGAATTATGTAGATTCTTTGTAGAGAGTATTGGAATTGTATTGGCAATACCTGTATCCATTCTGATCACATCTGTGATGATGAAATTAACAGTGAGAAAGGTGAAGAAGACATGTTGATAATACTTGGTTTGCTGTTACTGTTCTTGATTGTCGTTATTGGTGGAGACAGAGGGGTTGTATCCATTATTTCATTGTGTGGAAATATGCTGTTTCTAAGTTTGGCAATCTGGCTCATGGCCGCGGGTGCACCGGTGCTTCTGGTTACAGTCGGAGCAGCTGTCATTATTTCCTGCATAACGTTATTTTATCAAAATGGCACAAATGTCAAGACAAAGAGTGCATTTATAGCAACATTACTGACAATGACAGTTCTATTTGTTTTTATCTATATAATAGTATGGAGCAGCGAAACAGGAGGGCTGAATGAGATTCAGGCGGCGGAAGAGGATGTGTTGTATTATAATATGGACCTTGATATCAATATGCGTAATGTTGCAATAGCTGTGATTATACTCAGTACATTAGGAGCTGTGCTTGATATGGCGCTTACTGTGACAACTTCTGTATATGAAATCAGCATTCATAAACCGGATATGAGTATTGTGGAAATTATAGAAAGTGGAATACAGATTGGAAGAGAAGTAATCGGAACAACAGTGAATACATTACTATTTGCTTATCTTGGAGAATCTTTATTGCTATTTTCGTATTTGAAGATGCGGAATTATACGCTGGAAACATTATTGAATTCAAAAATACTGTTTCAAAATTGTGTATCTATGATATTTGGTGCGATTGCATGCGTTATCGTGATGCCGATGGCGGCATTATTGATAGGCAAACAAAGCAGAAAAGCCTGAAAATAGATAAAAGACATTCGAATTATTTGACAAGGTATTCCTACTTTTGGTATCATGGTGACTGATTCATGTATCAATTTAGTCATGTGAAGTCCACAAAAGAAAAAGCAGGAGTGAGAAATATGAGAAACGTGGTGGAGATTCTGGATGAATTGCAGATAAGGGCAGGGAAGGATCCGGATTTGCGAAAACAGCTTCTTGGGACGCGCCTGGAATCCGATCCGGTGAGTGCTTTTTGCAGAACTTGCCGTGGGATGGGATACGAGCTATATGAGATGGAGCTGATTGCCAGTGGTGAAGAATTTCACGCGGCAATGAAACGCAGCACGAATGGCGGTGGTGAGAATTCCCCGATGCTGACAGCAGAAGATGACTTCTATGAATTATTTTTCTCCAGCCTGGAAAGCCTTGATGGAGCTAAGACTGAAGATACAGAGAAAAACTAAAGAATAGAGGAGAAATAAAAAATGTGGTTTTGGCTTGCATTGATTGCGCTTCTTTGCTGGAGTGGCTCAGATCTTTTTTCGAAGATTGGCTGCCGTAATGGTAATGAAAAGTACAATCATTTAAAAATGGTAATTGCTGTTGGTGTAGTTATGGGTATCCATGCGGCGATTGAGATATTTGTTCAGGGAGTAGAGATTAACCTTCATGTAATCTGGACATATTTACCGGTATCTTTATTATATATCGGTTCTATGACACTGGGATATCTGGGACTGCAGTACATTGAATTGTCCATCTCTTCACCAATCTGTAATGCATCCGGCGCACTTGTAGCAGTAACAACGCTGGTAACCGGACAGTTTGATACAGAGCATAAGGCAATACTGATTGCAGTTATTCTTGTATGCGTCGGAGTAATCGGCCTGGGTGTTGTTGAGTCCAAAGAGGATGATGAGCTTCGCAAGAAGCGTCAGGAAGCAGGAAATTATCAATATGCAAAGAGTTGGCTGGCTCTGGCACTGCCGCTTGCATATTGCCTTTTGGATGCAGCAGGGACATATGCAGATAACCGTGTTCTTGAGACACTGAATGAAAGCAGTGCAAATGTAGCATATGAGCTGACATTCTTCTTCGCAGCTATTGTCTGCTTCATTTATGTGATTGTGATCAAGAAAGATCATTTTACATTGAAATTAGAAGTTCCAAAGTATACAGGAGCTATTTGTGAAACAGCAGGACAGTTTGCTTACATTTTTGCAATTGCAGACAGTAAGCATCTTACAATGAGCGCGCCGATGATCTCATCTTATTGCGTTGTGTCGGTTTTGTGGAGCCGTATCTTCTTAAAGGAGAAGCTTTCATGGAAGCATTATTTGATGATCCTGTTTGTCGCAATCGGTATTGTGATCATGGGAGTATATGACGTATAAGATTATTAGATTGCAGAATTCAGGCAGAATGTATACAAAAAGAGTATATAGAAAACAGAATAAATAATCAGTTATAAAAAGCAGATTCCGTATGAAGAGCATTCATACAGAATCTGCTTTTTGCATCGCTATAATATTTATAGAAATCAGCCAGTGGCAGGTTCGGTAGGGTCTATTGTTATAATTATTCGGTTACCTTTGCAAACTGGCTGTTGTATAAGTCTTTGTAGAAACCGCCGGCGTGCATCAGTGCATCGTGTGTTCCCTGTTCGATTACTTTTCCGTCTTTCATCACAAGGATGAGATCGGCGCTTCGGATCGTTGAGAGACGGTGTGCAACGATGAAACTGGTACGTCCTTGCATGAGTCTGTCAAACGCTTCCTGAATCTGCACTTCTGTACGTGTGTCGATACTTGAAGTTGCCTCATCAAGAATCAGCATAGACGGCAGACAGAGCATGACACGCGTAATGCAAAGGAGTTGCCTTTGTCCCTGGCTTAAGCTGTCTTCGTGGAGCATCGTATCCAGCCCATCCGTCAGACGACGGATGAATCCAAGACTGTGGGATCGTTTAGCAGCTTCGAGAATTTCCTCATCTGTTGCGTCAGGCTTTCCGATACAGATATTCTCGCGGACAGTCCCGGATTTAATCCATGTATCCTGAAGAACCATACCAAAACTATGTCTCAGAGAATGGCGGGAAATCTCTTGAATGTTCTGTTCATCAATGGAAATAGAACCGCTCTGAACATCATAGAACCGCATAAGCAGGTTAATAAGTGTTGTTTTTCCGCAGCCTGTAGGACCAACGATCGCTATACGCATACCCGGTGTTACGTTTAAATTAAAATCACGGATCAACTCTTTTGACGGATCATAACTGAAGGATACGTTATCAATGGTCACTTCTCCTTTTATATCTGTCAGCTCATTTGCTGAATCCGCAGATTCCGGCTCTGCTTCCAGAAGCTCAAAAATGTGGGAAGCACATGCAAGCGCATTCTGCAGCTCTGTAATGACGGAACTGATATCGTTAAATGGTTTCATATACTGGTTTGCATAGGAGAGCATAACGGACAGCCCGCCGACGGTCAACATTCCATAAGGAACAAGGAAGGCACCTAGAAGCGCTACACCTGCGTAAATGATGTTGTTGACAAAACGTGTGGACGGATTTGTCAGACTGCTGTAAAAGACAGCTTTCTGGCTGTATTCTTTCAGATCCTGATTGATCTCATCAAAGCGTGTAGATGCTGTGGTTTCATATCCAAAAGCATGTACGATTTTCTGGTTTCCAATCATTTCTTCAATAAGAGCTGTCTGCTTTCCACGTGTAGTACTTTGCTTGTGGAACATCTCATAAGAACGAGAAGAAATAAATTTCGCAACAAAGAAACTAAACGGTGTCAATACGATGACAAGTAAAGTAATCCAGATATTTTTGGATAACATGAAAAGTAAAGTTACAATAATTGTTACAATTCCGGAAAACAACTGAGTGAAGCCAAGAAGCAGACCATCAGATAATATGTCTGTGTCTGCAATGACACGGCTTACAATGTCTCCGGTACTGTGTCCGTCCAGATAAGAAAGTGGCAGACGCTGAATCTGCCGGATCGCTTTTGAACGGATATCCTGTACGGTACGGTAAGTCAGCTGGTTATTGATCATATTCATAAACCAGGTAATGATACTGGAAAGGATAACCAGAGTTGTTATGCGACCGAGGAAATATATCATTTTATGGAAATGTACCTGATGCTCCGCGATGATCTGGTCAATCGCATCTCCGAACAGGATTGGCACATATAACTGCATGACGACAGTGATGCAGGCAAACAGGATAGACAGAATCAGAAGGAAGCGATATCTTCCGATAAAACGTAATACTTTCCAGAGAGTTGTTAAGCTTTTCTGGTTGGAGCTGTTTTTGTTCGGGTTCATACGTTTGCCTCCTTTCTTCCTTTATTGCGTTCTTCCGGAAATTGCGAATAATAGATTTCCTGATAAATACTGCAATGTTCTAATAAGTCATCATGAGTTCCGGTACCGACAAGAGATCCATCATCCAGTACAAGGATGAGATTTGCCTGACGGATGCTGGCTGCACGCTGGGAAACAAGGAAAGTTGTTGTTCCTTTGCAGTAATTATGCAGTGCTTTTCGAAGTGCTGCGTCTGTGGCAAAATCAAGTGCGCTGGCACTGTCGTCCAGAATTAGAAGCTCCGGATGTTTGACAAGTGCACGGGCGATCGTCAGACGCTGACGTTGTCCGCCGGAGAGGTTACGTCCGTTCTGTGCAATATCAAAATTAAGACAACCTTCTTTTGCTTCTACAACATCTCTTGCCTGTGCAACATCCAGTGCATTCCAGAGCTCCTCATCTGTTGCATCCGGATTGCCCCAGTGGAGATTATCGCGGATGGTGCCTTTGAACAGAACGGATTTCTGCGGAACGACGCCGATTCTGTCGCAGAGATCATTGCGGCTGTAATCTTTTATGTTTTTTCCATTTAAAAAAACTGAACCGGCAGTTGCATCGTAGAATCTGGCGATCAGATTTACTAGTGTGGACTTACCACTTCCGGTACTGCCGATAATGCCGACGGTTTGTCCCCTCTTTACAGAAAATGAAACGTCACTCAGGCTGGCGGCACCTGCGCCCTCATAAGTAAAGCTGACATGCTCAAAAGCAACGGCTGTGTCGGTATTGTCATTGTCCGCTTTTGTTTCTTCCGGATAAGTCATGGAAGAAGAAAGGTTGAAGACAGAAGCTACACGATCTGCGCATGCCATGGATTTATTCAGAGTGATAATGAGGGAAGCCAGTTTGATGAGCTCCACAATAATCTGAGCCATGTAGTTATAAAGGGCAACGACCTGTCCCTGCTTTAAATTTCCAAGATTTACTTCAATTCCGGCTTTGTAGATCAGAAAGACCGTTGCCATATTGATCAACAGATAAGTCAGTGGATTTAACAATGCAGAAATACGTCCGACAAATTCATTTAATTTTGTCAGAGCGAGGTTGGCACTGTCAAAGTCGCGGACAGAGCTTTCTTCCTGGGAGAAAGCCCGGATAACACGTACACCGGTTAAATTCTCGCGCGTAAGCCCGGTTACATGATCTAAGTGTCCCTGTACTTTTTTGAAAAGCGGGATGCTGACAAGCATGATTGAAAATACGACGACAAATAAAATTGGGATCGCCAGAACAAAGATCAGGGCACAGCGCACATTGATCATAAATGCCATAACCATTGCACCGATTACAATGAAAGGACTTCTAAGAAGAAGACGAAGCCCAAGATTCAGACCGTTCTGTACCTGGTTTACATCATCGGTGATCCTTGTGATCAGCGTGTCTGTACCAAGTGTATCCAGCTCTGTAAAGGAAAGCGTCTGAATATGGTCGAACAGAGCCTGTCTTACTTTTGTAGCAAAGCCTACGCTGGCTCTTGCGGCGTAAAATTGTGCCGTAAAGCTGCAGGCAAGTCCGATCGCTGCCATCAGGAGCAGGATAAGAAATTGCTGTAAAATGTAAATGCGGTCATTGTTCACAATGCCCACGTCGATGATCCGTGCCACAACCAGTGGTACGATCAGATCGAAAACGACTTCCAGAAGTTTGAAAAAGGGAGCCAGAAAGCTCTCTTTTTTATAACTCGAAAGATAAATTACAAGTTTTCGCATAAAGAATCCTCCATAGTTATTTGATACTACATAAATTGTGCAAATATGGATGCACCGATAACTGTGATAAGTCCCGACACCGCAATGGAAAGACTGCTCATTGCACCTTCAATCTCGCCCATTTCCATAGCTCTTGCAGTACCGATGGCGTGCGAAGCACTTCCAATAGCAATTCCGCGTGCAATCGGTTCTGTAATTCGGAAATGGCGACAGATAAACGGCGCAATAATATTACCGAGAATACCGGTCAGGATAATTACGGCAACCGTTAATGTCACATATCCGCCAAGTTCTTCTGATACACCAATGCCAATTGCTGTTGTAATAGACTTCGGAAGGAATGTAATGTATTCTTTGTGGGATAAGCCGAAGAATACAGCCATTGCAAGAATGGAACATAAGGATGCAAAAACTCCGGAGAAGATTCCACATATGACAGCAGCCAGATTTTTCTTCAGCAGCTCGAACTGTTCATACAATGGAATTGCCAGACAGACGGTTGCAGGCGTGAGCAGATAACTCAGGTACTGTGCGCCACTGTAATAAGCTTTGTAATCAATGTGGGTGACCGCAAGCAGGGCGATAATAGATGCCACAGAGATGAGGAGCGGGTTCAGTATAGCCAGCTTAAACTTGCCCTGTAGGGCGTGACCAAAGCCATAAGCGATCAGACTTATTGTGACGCCGAAGAAGACAGAGTTTTCAAAAAAATTCATGAGTCCTTCCTTTCCTGATTGTCTTTGCTTTTTGAAAAGCGGATAAATGCCTGTGTCGTGTGACCGGCGACAATCATAACAAAGATGGTAGATAATACCGTTATAATAAGGTAAGTTCCGATTTTGGAACCGATGGTTTTCCAGGATTCGATCAGACCTACGGCCGCAGGAATGAACATGAGTGGCATGATTTCTATGAGAAATTTGCCGGAATCCTTCACGGAATCAATATGTACAATTCCAAAATGCAGACAGAGAAGCATCAGAACAAGACCGTAGATACTTGCCGGAACCGGGAGAGGAATCAGATAATTCATAATCTCTCCGATAAAAGAGATGGCAAGAATAATGCCAAATTGTTTAATAAATTTCATTTGTTACAACTCCTGTGATTGATTTTCTGTTGTTTGACCAGAGCGATTTTCCAAAAGGTCGGCTAAGGTAATGCCAAAAAAGAAATCATGCACCATAGAATCGAATTTTTGCCACATTGGTAATGTGAGACAGCACGAAGCACGGTCACAGGATTCAGCATCCGGTGCAAGACAGGCTACGGAAGATAAATTACCTTCGGTAAGCATGAGAATCTCGCCAACGGTATAGTCTTTCGGTGCGCGTGTCAGCTGATATCCGCCGCCTTTTCCACGCATACCCCGTAATAGTTTCTGTTTTACAAGTGTTTTCAGGATGATCTCCAGATATTTTTCTGAGAGTTCCTGCCTTGAGGCAATTTCCTTCAGCGGAATATAACGCTCAGGATCCTGCATGGCAAGATCTAACATAACGCGAAGGGCATACCTGCCTTTTGTAGAAATCATATTTTTTTCCTCCAATCATCAATAACCTATTATAGCGGAGGGTAATAGGGGATTCAAGACAAGAATCAAAAAAAGTTGACAATGAAAGGAAAAAGAAAGTATGATAACACCAAATGCCACACAGGAAGGAGCAGGGAGGATGACACTGGCACAATTAAAATATGTAGTTACAGTTGCAAAGGCAGGTACGATGACAGAAGCTGCAAAAGAACTGTTTATTTCACAGCCGAGTCTGACAAAATCAATCAAAGAGCTGGAAAAAGAAATGCATGTGCGGATCTTTGATCGGACCAACAAAGGAATTGTTGTATCAAAAGACGGTGAAGAATTTCTTGCATATGCAAGACAGGTGTTGGAACAGGCAGAACTTCTGGAAGAAAAATACATGAATAAAAGTGCCAGAAAACAGGAATTCTGTGTATCGACGCAACATTATTCTTTCGCAGTAAACGCTTTTGTTGACTTGATTAAAGAATATGGAAATGAAAAATATGATTTTTCTCTACGCGAAACACAGACATATGAAATCATTGAAGATGTGGCAAGTCTGAAAAGTGAAATCGGAATCTTATATAAGAACTGCTTTAATGAAGCGGTGATCGACAAGCTTCTGAAGTCGAATGATCTCCGCTTTGAGAGACTGTTTGTCGCACGACCGCATATTTTTGTAAGTTCCGGAAGTCCGCTTGCAGGCAGGAAAAGCGTGACAATGGAAGAACTGAAACCATATCCGTACCTGTCGTTTGAACAGGGAGAGCATAATGCATTTTATTTTTCGGAGGAAATATTCAGCATGGTAGAGCGTCCGAAAAATATTCGTGTAAGAGACCGGGCAACATTATTTAATCTGCTGATCGGTCTGAATGGATATACGGTGTGCAGTGGTGTGATTGATGAAGATCTGAATAGTTCAGACATTGTTGCAGTTCCGCTGGATGAAGAAGGTGAGATGGAGATTGGAATTCTGTTGCATAAGAAATTTCATCCGAGTAAACTTGGAGATGCGTATCTTAAGGCACTGCGGAAATATGCTACAAATCCGCTGTCACCATAGTTTTTTAGAGTTTAATTATAAATAATGCGTATAAGAAATAGTTGCTTGATATAGCTTAAAGTTATGACAAACAACTATTTTTGTGTATTTTACGAATAACAGGAATGCCGATATAATAGCCATTGTACACAAGATACCAAAGCAAATAAAAATAGATTACAGAGGAGGAATTACAATGGCAAAACAGAACACACCATTTCGATATGATTATGTAGGAAGCTTTTTGCGTCCGGAAGCGCTGAAAGTGGCAAGAAGCAAATATGAGGCAGGAACCATTACAAAAGAAGAACTGACAAGTGTAGAAGATCAGGAAATCCGCGCACTGGTTGAAAAACAGAAGGCAGCAGGATACAAAGTGCTCACAGACGGAGAGTTCAGAAGAGCAACCTGGCATCTGGATTTCATGTGGGGATTTGACGGAGTCGGACACAGCAAAACAGAGACAGGACTTCCGTTCCACGGGGAAGCAGCTATGATCGATGACACTTACCTGACAGGAAAAGTAGCTGTAACAGGAGAGCATCCGTTTGTAGAGCATTTCCGTTTTGTGAAAGCACTGGAAGATGAAAACACAGTTGCAAAACAGACAATTCCTGCTCCGGCACAGTTTTTAGAACAGATGATCATGCCATTTGCAATGCCGAATACGAGCAAATATTATGAAGATACAGAAGAATTGGTGCAGGATATTGCAGAAGGATACCGTAAAGTGATCAAAGATCTGTATGCAGCAGGATGCAGAAATTTACAGTTAGATGACTGCTCCTGGGGCATGCTGGTAGATCCAAATGCAAAAGCATTTTTCGGAACAGATGAAGAAGGATTGGAAGCGATCAAAGAGCAGCTTGTTCGTATTAATAATCTTGCAATTGAAGGAAAACCAGAGGATATGATCATCAATACACATGTATGTCGCGGTAATTTTCATTCTACTTATGCAAGCAGCGGAGCATATGACAGCGTTGCAAAAGTATTATTTGCAAGAGAAAATGTAGACGCATATTATCTGGAATTTGACGATGAGCGCTCCGGTGGATTTGAGCCATTGGCAGCCGTATCGGGCGAGAAGAAAGTTGTACTCGGACTTGTGACAACAAAATCTGCGCAACTGGAAGACAAAGACAAGATCATTGCAAGAATTCATGAAGCTGCAAAATATATACCACTTTCCCGTCTGTGTTTAAGTCCGCAGTGTGGATTCGCTTCCTGCGAGATTGGAAACAAACTTACAGAAGAAGAACAATGGGCAAAACTTGCACTCGTTAAAGAAGTAGCAGAAGAAGTGTGGGGATAAAACTCTCTCTTGACAGATTCTTGCGCAGTGCTATAATAAAGGCAGTCAATTGAATAACTATCTTCAGGGCAGGGTGTAAGTCCCTACCGGCGGTAAAGCCCGCGAGCCGTAAGGTATGATTCGGTGAGATTCCGAAGCCGACAGTATAGTCTGGATGAAAGAAGATGAGAAGAATCTTTGATAAGCAATACGAAGAATCAGATTTGAACATTTAGCTCTGGAATGAACATCCATTTCAGAGCTTTTTATATTTTATATCTGATAAAATAATCAAAAGAAACTTTTAAATGTCTTGAATGAGGTAGAATTCAAGGCATTTTCTTTTTTGTTATGGCGACGAGGAAAATGCGCCATGCTTGAATGGTTGCATTTAACGACCCGCTAATCAGCAAATAAAACTCGCAAAACGTGTTTTATTGCTGTAGAAAACAGGAGGTGAAAAAGGAATGACAGATGAGAAAGAATTTTATATGCAGCGTGCGATTACGCTTGCTGAAAAAGGAAAGGGAAGAGTGAACCCGAATCCGCTGGTAGGTGCTGTGGTTGTCAAAGACGGAAAGATTATCGGGGAAGGTTATCACGAATATTATGGCGGACTGCATGCAGAGCGCAATGCATTAAAGAACTGCAAAGAATCTTCGGAAGGAGCAACTCTTTATGTGACTTTGGAACCTTGTTGTCATTATGGAAAGACGCCGCCATGTACGGAAGCAATCTTAGAACACAGGATTCGAAAAGTTGTTGTAGGAATGACAGATCCGAATCCTTTGATGGCAGGAAAAAGTATTGCGCTTTTGAAATCAAAAGGCGTGGAAGTAGAAGTTGGGGTTCTGGAAAAAGAATGCATGGAACTGACACATATTTTTCGGAAATATATAACAACAAAAATTCCTTATATATTAATGAAATATGCAATGACGATGGACGGAAAGATTGCAACTGCAAGCGGAAAATCCAAATGGATTACCGGTGAGACGGCAAGAATGTGCGTTCAGAAAACAAGACTGGAATATCAGGCGATCATGGTAGGAAGTGAAACAGTCAGAAAAGATGATCCGCTTTTGACCTGCCGGATTGCCAATGGAAAAGATCCGGTCCGTATCATTTGTGATACGTCGCTTCGCACTTCAACGGATTCGCAGATTGTGAAGACAGCAAGGCAGGTAAGGACAATTTTTGCAACATGTGAAACAAACCGGGAGAAAATAGAACTTTATCAAAAAGCAGGCTGTGAAGTTCTGGTGATCAGTAAGAAGAATGGGAAAATAGATCTTAAAGAGCTTGTACAGAAAATCGGAGCACTTGGAATTGACAGCATTTTGCTGGAAGGAGGCGGCACATTAAATGCAAGTGCATTAGAAGCACAGATTGTGGACCGTGTACAGACTTATATTGCACCGAAGATTTTCGGGGGCACCGGAATCGGACCGGTAGGCGGTATGGGCGTTGATGAACCGGCAGATGCATATCAACTGGTGAACAGTCGGCTCAAACAGATCGGAGAAGATTTTTTAATAGAAAGCGATGTGAAATATAAATGTTTACAGGAATCATAGAAGAGGTTGGAAAGGTAAGCAGTATCCGGACAGAAGATGCCTCAATCCGTCTTCAGATCCAGACAAAGGAAATATTAAAAGATATTCATATAGGAGACAGCATCGCCGTCAACGGTATTTGTCTGACAGTGACGAAATATGACACGGACAGTTTTTGTGCAGATGTTATGCATGAGACAATGAACCGGACTTCCCTTAAACTTCTTAGAAGAGGAAGCAAAGTGAATCTGGAACGGGCAATGGCGGCAAACGGAAGATTTGGCGGTCACATTGTCAGCGGACATATCGATGGGACAGGCACAATCCGCAAAATGCAAAGAGACAGTATTGCAATATGGTATACGATTGAAACAACAGCTGGGATACTACACTATATAGTAGAAAAAGGATCGATCACAATCGATGGAATCAGTCTGACAGTAGCGGCAGTTGACGATAAAACCTTTCAGGTATCTGTTATTCCACATACACTGAGTCATACTGCACTGCAGGAAAAGAAAGTGGGGGATCCGGTAAACCTGGAAACAGACTGTATCGGAAAATATGTGGAAAAATTCTTGCGGGAAAGGAACAGTAATTTGCAGAAACCAGAAGGAAATACAGATAGAAAAAATGGTAAATCTTCAAAATCAAGTGGAATTACGGCAGAATTTTTGGAACGTTACGGGTATTAACAGACAGGAGATCAAGAGGAAACTGTCGATGACAGGTTCAGCAGAGAATTAATAATTTAGTAAAATAGAAGGAGAGAAACTATGAAATTTCAAAAGATAGAAAATGCTTTACAAGCATTGCGGGATGGGAAAAATATTCTTGTTATGGATGACGAGACCAGAGAGAATGAAGGTGATCTGATCTGTGCGGCACAGTATGCGACAACAGAAAATGTAAACTTTATGGCAGTGCATGCGAAAGGGCTAATCTGTATGCCGATGAGCAAAGAAGTAGCAGCAAGCCTTTCACTGGCACCAATGGTTGCACACAATACAGATAATCACGAAACTGCGTTTACCGTATCTATTGACCATGTGGATACAACAACCGGAATATCAGCAGAGGAACGTGGATTTACAGCAAGAAAATGCATTGAAGACGGTGCAAAACCGGAAGATTTCAGGCGACCGGGACATATGTTCCCGCTGGTTGCAAGAGACGGCGGTGTGCTGGTACGGAACGGACATACAGAAGCAACCGTAGATCTTATGCGCTTAGCCGGGCTTAAAGAATGTGGGCTGTGTTGTGAGATCATGAAGGAAGACGGTACGATGATGCGTACAAGCGAATTAAAAGCATTTGCAGAAAAACATGGAATTCCGACAATGACTATCAAAGAGCTGCAGGAGTACAGAAAAGTAAAAGAAACACTCGTTTCCTGCGAGGCAGTAACGAAGATGCCGACAAAATACGGATTATTTACTGCGTATTGTTATGTGAATAAATTGAATCAGGAACATCACATTGCGCTTGTTATGGGCGAGATCGGAGAGGGAGAAAATGTGTTATGCCGGGTACATTCGGAGTGCCTTACCGGAGATGTATTTGGATCTCTCCGTTGCGACTGTGGACAGCAGTTTGAATGTTCCATGAAAGAAATTGCAAAAGAAGGACGTGGAGTACTTTTATATATGCGGCAGGAAGGACGCGGAATCGGTCTGGTTAATAAATTAAAGGCTTATTGTCTGCAGGATAATGGGATGGATACATTGGATGCAAATCTGGCACTGGGATTTGAGGCAGACCAGAGAGAGTACTATATCGGAGCACAGATTTTAAGAGAGCTTGGAATCCGTTCGCTTCGTCTTCTGACAAACAATCCGGATAAAGTATATCAGCTCCAGGATTACGGAATGGAGATCAGCAAGCGCGTGCCGATCCAGATGGATGCAACGAATTATGATTTGAAATATTTGAAGACAAAGCAGGAACGTATGGGACATTTATTACAATTTTAAACAGACAAAACAGAGGGATAATTTTGACAGAAGCAGATTGTTCAGGAACAATACATAAATAAAACAGAGCCGGAAATGACTCTGAAAAAGAAAAGAGGATAAGACATGAATACATTAGAAGGAAAATTAGTTGCAACAGACATGAAAGTAGGAATCGTAGCAGGACGATTTAATGAATTTATCACATCAAAGCTGGTAGGTGGAGCAATGGATGGATTGCTCAGACATGATGTGAAAGACGAAGATGTAGATATCGCATGGGTACCGGGAGCATTTGAAATCCCACTGGTTGCATCGAAAATGGCAAAAAGCGGAAAGTACGATGCAGTGATTTGTCTTGGCGCGGTTATCCGTGGAGATACAACGCATTATGATTACGTTTGCAATGAAGTGTCCAAAGGAATTGCGACAGTTTCCCTGGAAAGCGGAATACCGGTTATGTTTGGAGTGCTTACAACAGAAAACATTGAACAGGCAATTGCGCGCGCCGGAAGTAAAGGCGGAAATAAAGGATATGATTGTGCACTTGGCGCGGTTGAGATGGTTAATCTGCTCAGAACAATATAAGCGAGAAGGAAGTAGCAGAAAATTTATGTTTTCCTTTACCTGTTTATGCGAAATGATATAAAATATAAAGTACAAAAACCTGCATGAAAGGTCAGAGAGGAAAAAAAATAAATGAAGCAATCATTTTTTTCAAAGGATCCGGTGTTTTACCGGTCCTTTTTCAAGTTGATGGCAGTGATCGCATTGCAGAATTTGGTAGCATACAGTGTCAACATGCATTGAAAGCCCCCTTATTGTCTATGTACCGGTTAAGTGCGCAGGCAACTTTATATGCAGATCATTTTATGATGATCATGAGTGTGGTTATGGTTGGAATGGCGTATCAAATGCCGGTTGGAGTGGGGCTCATTCAGGGTGGTGGAGATACAAAATTTTCCATGTATCTTAACCTGATCTCGGTTTGGGGGATTGTCATGCCATTATCCTTTTTAACTGCATTTTACTGGAAACTTCCAGTTGAAATAGTAGTGATCGCAGTTCAGTCAGATCAGATATTTAAGTGTCTGCCGATTTTTCTGCGTTTTAAAAGTTATAAATGGATTCATAAGCTAACAGGCTAACTCCCTGATCTTTGGATCCTTCTTTCAATTATATTTATAGTGACAAAGATTGCACTAAGCCACAGGCAGTTGGTGATGTGTTTAGTGGTAACGTGATTGTCAGTGTATTTGTTGTATCACTGCTGTTGAGTTTATTATTACCAAAAGAAGGAGGAAGCATAGGATGAAAGTATTAATGATCAATGGAAGTCCACATGTAAAAGGAAACACAAAAGTTGCTTTAGAAGAGATGGTGAAGATTTTTCGTGAAGAGGGAATCGAGACAGAGATTCTCGATATCGGAAACAAAGACATCCGAGGATGTGTTGCCTGTTATACATGTATGGAAAAAGGAAAATGTGTTTTTGATGATATTGTAAATGAATCCGCAGCAAAATTTGAAGCATGTGACGGTCTTGTAATTGCGAGTCCTGTTTATTATGCATCCGCAAATGCAACATTGATCGCTTATCTGGATCGTCTGTTCTACAGTACACATTTTGATAAGACGATGAAAGTCGGAGCCAGTGTAGTTGCCGCAAGAAGAGGCGGACTTTCAGCGACTTTTGATGAACTGAATAAATATTTTACAATCTCCGGAATGCCGGTCGCATCCAGCCAGTACTGGAACAGTATCCATGGAAGAGAACCGAAGGAAGCTTGTCAGGATGCGGAAGGACTGCAGACAATGCGTACACTTGCAAGAAATATGACATTCTTAATGAAGAGTATCAAGCTTGGAAAAGAAGCATATGGACTGCCGGAAAAAGAAGCAAGACGGGGAACAAACTTTATACGATGATTTACAGTCATCAAATGATGTCGCACGAGAAAGGGCGTATTTACTCGCTGTCATAAAAAAGGATTCGAGAAATGAAATCTCGAATCCTTTTTTACGCGATCATTATTGATTAAATAGTTTATTCCTTGTGAGGAAGTATGCAGTCAAAACCATCGTTCCGGTAAGTACCCAGGAAATCGGATAAATCCAGATCAGCAAAGTGTAATTGTGCCAGATACGGATGGCAGTTGAGATCCAGATCAGACGCAGAACACAGGAACCAAAGACTGTAAGTGCGGCAGGTGTCATTGAGTGTCCCATCCCACGAAGTGCAGCGCCGCTGATTTCATAAGTACTTGTCAGAAGTTCCAGAGAAGTAATAATCACAAGGCGGATCATTGCATAGTGGATGACATCCGGATCTGTCGTATACAGACCGATAAAAAAGTTACGTCCGAGAACAAAGACCATACTTAAAATCCCGCAGAAAATCATACTTGCAAGCATGGCTTCCCGAAAGACTTTCTTGCAACGGTCATACATTTTTCCACTGTAATTCTGACTTGTGAAAGTCACTGTTGTCTGCGCAAATGCATTTACGATAAAATAAGTAATGTATTCAAAATTTAACGCAGTAGAAGAACCGGCAATCGCCTTTGAGCCAAAACTGTTGATGGAAGACTGGATACAGACATTGGCAACAGAAAAGACCATGCCCTGCAGTCCGGCAGGAACACCGATTTTTAAAATACGGATAAGTTCCGAAGTGTTGATTTCGAGCTTTTTAAAAGAAACCCGGATCGGTTCTTCTTCATGCAGTAAAAACAAGATGACAAGCAGTGCACTTACACCATTTGCAACAACTGTAGCAATACCGGCACCGGCAACATCCATGTGGAAACAGGCAACAAGCAGGAAATTTAATATTACATTTACCACACCGGAAACAATTAATGCCAGAAGTGGTCGTTTTGTATCTCCGATACTCCGAAGAATCGATGCGCCGAAATCATAGAGCATCATGAAAGGCATACCGAGAAAATAGATCCGCAGATAAACGGTTGCCAGATGAAGGACATCCTTCGGTGCGCCCATGAGCAGCAAGATTGGATGTGAAATGATCTGACCAAGCAGAAGTAATAGTATTCCGCTTATAAGTGCCAGCGTAACGGCAGTATGTACAACGCTTGGAATCTTTTGCTGATTGCCTTCGCCGATATAGCCGGCGATGATTACATTTGATCCAAGTGAAATGCCGGAAAATAATGTAACCAGCAGGTTAATAACAGCCCCATTGCTGCCAACGGCAGCGAGCGCTTCACTTCCGGCAAAACGACCGACAACGGCGACACCGACAGAATTAAATAACTGCTGCATGATACTGCAGGCGGCGAGCGGAAGTGCAACGATCAGCATATTTTTGAAAATTTTGCCATGGAGCATATCCATCTGGCGCGATTCTTTTTTCGTAGTTTCATTCATATTATTAAATCTCCTGTTAAAATCGATCAATCTGTATTTATAATTACAGTAAAGTACTATAATTCTATCTGGCAAATACATTATAGATTTCAGAAAAAAGAAATACAACCCTGATTGCAAAATTATGCGGATATGCTTATAATTTGAAATAGAGAATTCCGGCAAGGGTAATAAAAGAAAGGAAGTAGTGTAGAAATGACAGAGAACGTAAAAACTTATGTAACAGAAAAAACAAAAGAACTGATCGCGGCAACATCCTGCTCAGCAGAAGCAAAAGAAGCAGCAAATGCATGGCTTGAAGCAGTTGGGACAGAGAAAGAAGCAGAAGTAACAAAGAATTATATTGCAGAACTGGAAGAAGATATCATGCCGATCGATGGACTGATTGCATTTGCAGGATCTGATATGGGAGCAAAAGTATTCGGAGATGCTGCAAAAGGTATACTTGCTCATGCAGAAGAGATCAAAGCAGCAGGTGCGAAGTATTGTGACTGTCCGGCATGTGCGGCATGCGAAGCAATTCTGGCAAAGAAAGACGAGATATTAGCATAATTGCGATGATGTCAGAAATCTTGATATCATAAATAAAAAACTGACATAAGAAACAGAAAGGTTTACAAGATGATAAAAGCAGTTATATTTGACATGGATGGAGTACTGATCGACACAGAGCCACTGCATTACCGATGCTGGAAAGAGATCTTAAAAGAACACTATGATGTGGAGTTTGATTATGATATTTATTTACCATGTATCGGATCAACCAGACAGTTTTTCAGAGATCTGGTAAAGGCGCATTATGGAGTGGATTTTCCGGATCTGGATGAAATGAATCGGATTATGAAGGTGAAGAAATCACAGATTGTTAAGGCAGAAGGATTTCCGGAGATGCCAGGAGTAGAAAATGCTTTAAAACAATTAAAAGAAATGGGATACAAGCTTGCAGTTGCTTCTTCCTCACCAGAGAGTGAGATTATGGATGCAATGACAAGACTTGGTCTGATGCCGTATTTTGATAGCATTACAAGCGGAGATCATGTAGAACATCCAAAGCCGGAACCGGATACGTTCCTGCTTGCGGCAGAACGGCTGAATGTTCCGACAGATAACTGCCTTGTCATTGAGGATTCTACGAATGGCGGCAGAGCAGCACTGGCAGCGAAGATGGATTGCGTATGGCTGCATAATCCACACTCCGGACATCAGGACATCCCGAATGCAATTCTGGAGATCCCGGCGTGGACGGAAGATGGCATAGAGAAGCTGGTTAAGCTGATACAGGAAATGTAGGAAAAATAGTTATTGCGTTGATTAACAGACAATAAAGGCGGTTTAGAGGAATGCGGGTGAGAAAATGATAAGACTCAGAGATATTCTTGCCATGGATATATTTCGGAATTTTAAGATTATAGCCGGGAAAAACGGCAGTGATCGGGAAGTGAAAACGGTCAGTGTTATGGATGCGCCGGATATTTATAAGTGGATGAAAGGCGGTGAGTTTTTGATTACATCTGGTTATGTAGTCAAAGATCAGCCGGAATATTTAGCTTTTCTAATTGAAAATCTGGACAAACATGGAGCATGTGCTCTGGGAATAAAGTTAGACCGGTTTATTTATGAATATCCGCAAGATGCAATAGAAAAGGCAAATAAATTGAACTTTCCCATTATTGCTATTCCATTCGAATTTGCATTTGCAGATGTGATCAATCCAGTGCTGCAGGAGGTGATTAATCATCAATCCAGAATCCTGCAGTATTCGGAACGAGTGCATCAGGCTTGTACAAAGATGGTATTGGAAGATGAAGATATTTCTACTATTTTATCTTTTCTGGAAGAACATATTCATCAGGAAGCCGCATTTGTAGATACCTGTTTTGATAAAACTTATTATACGAAAGACACCGCCCAGGGGGGAATAGAAGAAACAGGGCGGTATCGGATTCATATCAATGAAGAAGAATACGGATACCTTGTATTTGGAAGTAAATGGAACGACTATGATGAATCCTTTCGGGATTATTATCAGATTGCGATTGAGCAGGCGGGCACTATTTTAATATTAAAATTACAGAAAAAACTTACAGCGCGCCAAATTGAAGCTGATTACAGAGAGCAGTTTGTGCAGGACATGTTAACCAGAAATATTAACTCTAAAGAAGAAATCATAAATCGTGCGATGATCTATAACTGGGATTTTTATCTTGGTGGAATCGTATTTATTGTAGATATTGATCATTTTAAAAAACAGTATTTAAAACATCTGGATGAAAATGTAAACAGACGTATGATGGAAATGATGACACGGGTTTTGTTAATCAGCAAACAGCGTGTCGGACAGGAATATGCACACTATGTGTATAGTAAATTAAGTGATTAGATTGTATTTATTATTACAGAAAAATACGAGGATGAAGAGACGTTTAGAGGAAACTTAAAGAAACTGGCAAAGGAAATTAAAGATGAGATTGCTCGTGTAATTCCATTTACGGCGACTATCGGAATTGGAAATTACAGAAAAGATATAAGCCAGATTCATGACAGCTGGGAAGAAGCCAGAAAAGCGATAGAAATTATCCGTAGTATGGAACGTGAAGATACGGTTGTATTTTATGATGAACTTGGGATTTTTAAGTTGCTGTCACTGGTAAGTCATAGTGCAGAAGCGAAAGAGTTTGAAAAACAATATATCGAAAAAATTTGTACATATGATCGAAAGCATCATACAGATATGATGGATACTTTTATTGCTCTGGTAACGAATGGATGGAATTTAAAAATAACTTCAGAAAAGTTATTTATTCATTACAATTCTATGAAATACCGATATCGTAAACTGGGAATGATATTAGAACTGGATCTGCAGGATCAGGAAGAACGTTTAAATCTGGAACTCGCATTGAAGTTATATCAGATGCATGAAAAATAAAAATATACAGCTAATAAATTTTGTAAATAGGAATTTTTTAGCTGTATATTTTTTCGTATATTTTTCGCTGTTGTCCACTTGGTACAATAATTTACTGAGAAAATAGTATCAAAAAGATGAAGAAAGTCAAAATAAAGTCTGGTATACTACGTCACATAAATAACAATACAGTATTCAAAGAAGGAGGCAGACAAATGTACGAAAATAAAGTAGGATTTTTGGACGGAGCACTGGCAACTGTAAAAAAGAATCAGATGCAGGATACAATCGGGCAGATACAAAAGAGCGGACGGTTAATTTTAAAGGGCGGACATGTTGTTGATCCAAAGAATAAAGTAGACAAACAGACCGATATCCTGATTGCAGATGGGATTGTCTGTCAGGTCGCAGATGATATCGCAGCAGAGACCGGTGATCGCGTAATTGATTGCGAAGGACTTACTGTTATGCCGGGACTGGTTGACATGCATTTACATCTTGGTGATTTATTTGAAGTAAGTACAAATCCAATTTTCTGTGCAGCAGAAGATGGCGTGACATTAGGATTATCACCGGGAGCCGGAAATACATTTATGGCACCATCTCTTCTCGGTGCGGAAGTAGATCATGGAGTTCCGATTAACCTTGGCGTTTATCTTGGAGCTGCAAATGTACTTGGAACACAGATGTCAGTAGATGAGTTGATTCGTATGTTTAAAGGCGAGATAGATGCAGATACATTATCTACAAAGATGACAAGAAATGGAATTACCAATACAACGGCTGCTTTAACGGTTGGAATTAAAGATCATATGGGACATTTTATTATGTCTGATGAAAATATTGATAAGATTTATGAAATTACTTCAAAAGCAAATCTAATTTATATGTCCCATACACAGGACCCAGAACATGCGGAAAGACTGGTCTCACTTGCAAAAGGACGTCCATTACATCTGGCACATGCTACAGCGGCAGGATGTGGAACACACATGGGAGCAGCAGAAGGTATGAAACGCGTTCTTGATCTGGTAAATGGAGACAATATTTCCGCAGAGTTTGTTACAACCATGCTTCGTGCAGGACGAGGAAGTCGTGAAGGGCTTCAACTTCCAAAAGAATCGCAGAAATTAGCATATGATGCATTGGAATCAGGAAAAGTAAAGATTCTGATTTCGGATGGACAGAATCAGGGAACAATGAAAGGATTCGGGGATACACGAGATAATATTCCGGCTATTATAGAACTTTCACAAAGTGGAGTTTTAAGCCTGAGTGATGCAGTTGCGACAATGACCTGTAATCCGGCAGCGTTAATCGGAAATAGAACAGCAAATAATTGGTGGACAGATAAGATTGGTCATCTTGGTGTTGGCGCACTTGCGAATGTTACAGTTGTAGATATGGACGATAAACTTGCAACGTACACAATCGTAAATGGAGAAATTGTATCCTTTGAAAACCGTGCGGTGAGAAGAAACTGTGGAGCAGGTGGATGGATTAGCAAATTTGGTATGGTAAGAAAGACCGGAGTAGGTGAGCTTGTAATGTTTTCGTACCAGAAATAAAGGGGAGAAGACAGTTGAAAAAAGAAGATGATAACAAGTATGCACAGATAACAACTGAACAATGCAAACAAATTCTTCAGAAACTGGTGCAGATCAATACTTGCCAGCCGGAAGGAAATGAAGGGAAACTTGCGGATGTCATATTAGAAATGTTACCAGAAAACATCGTATATAAAAAAATTAATCATTCAAAAACCCGAGCGTCTCTGATCATAAAAGTAAATGGAGAAACAGAGGAAGGCGGTATCGCATTTGTCGGTCATATGGATACGGTTGCATGTGGAGATTACAGTCAATGGAGTTATCCGCCACATGATGCTATTGTAAAAGGTGATATCCTCTATGGACGCGGATCTGCTGATATGAAGGGTGGAGACGCGGCCATGATATTGGCATTAAAATGGATGCTGGAAACAAAAAAAAGACCAAAGAAATCTATTTATTTCTGCTTTACTGCGGATGAAGAAAGTAAGGGAAGCGGAATTTGCGGAATTTTAGAAGATGGTATGGTGAATAAAGTTGATGAAATAATTATATGCGAACCTTCAGATGAGAAAATAGGTACTTGTGAAAAAGGTGCATTTTGGTTGAAAATTACGGTGCAAGGGAAGCAGTCGCATGCATCCAGACCAGACCTTGGGATTAATGCTGTTGAGTATGTAGAAAAATTAGTCGCAGAGTTAAAAGAACAAGTGGAAACCGGGGAGGTGCATCCTATTCTGGGAACGACAACAGCATCCGTTACAAAACTGTGTGGCGGAATTATGACGAATATTATTCCACCAACTGCAGAAGCAGAATTGGATATACGCACAGTTCCGGGAGTCAGTCATGAACATATTTTAAAATGTACAGAAGAGATTGCAGACCGATTCAGAAAAGAAATGCCGGGAATTCAAATTACCGTCGAAGTGATGAATGACAGACCGGCATTGGAAACATCAAAAGATAGCCCGCTGGTGAAGCAGATCATGAAAACAGCACAGATGGTGGGAATTTCAACAGAAGATAAAGGACATTATTTCTATACAGATGCATCACAGATCATTCCTGAAATATCTGTACCATTTGTAATCGCAGGACCAGGAGATGATGCACTTGCACATTGTATTAATGAACATATTTCTCTGGAAAGCGTAAGAAGATATGCAAAATTGTATCAGAAATATCTGGAAAAATATTATCTATGAGGAGGTAAAAATGGGTGAGACAGTAAAGACGAAAGAAAAAATGACTGGCGCATTACCGGGATTTATCATAAGTATAGTCATTGGATTTGCATTTTATTTTGGCTTAAAAGCATTAAGCGGTAATAATGCAGTATTTGATTATAATAATATGATTTCTGGAATTTTGGATTCTGTGCCAAAACAGATTGCCTGGTTCTTTATGAATTTTACAGAAGCACAGTTTTATGCAAGTGTATTTGCCGGAATAGGAATTATACTTGGAGGAATTGTAGCATGGATATTGGCGATCAAAAATTCAAAATATGCAGGATTTGATGTCTGCTATGGAAGTAGTACCTTATTCCCGTGGGTGTTGGCATCACAGCTCATCTCCCTGGGATTGGCAATTTTTGTATTTCGTTATATTAATGGATTTGCAGATTCATCCGTAACATGGATCGCAACATTTATTACTGTAGTAGGTGCTCCACCGGCAGTTATGTTGCTTTACGGTCCAAGCGTTCCGGCATTATTGACATCTTCCATTATCGGTGGTTTAATCTGTGCCCCTACTGCAATATGGATTGGAAACGCAATTGTGACTCCGTGGAAACTTCCGGGAGTCGTAGCAAATGTGTCAACGATGGCAATTACGGGAATTATTGTATGTATGGTTTGTAAGATTCTTCCGTGGGTAAAACCTGTGCCGGTGAAACCACATCGGACGGAGGCAGCACCGGCAGATGATGTATATAGTACAAGCTGGTTTGTACGCAGGGTTTTTGCAGATTTTACAGAAGCACAGTTTTATGGAAATGAAGTGGCATCTGCATTTTTGCTGGCAGGCGCAGTGATTGGCGCAATCGTATGTGGAAATCATGGAGCATATGGCTCAGGAGCTGTACCGGCTATAATTTTATCACAGTTTGTCGGAGCGGCAACGGGAGTGTTCCTGTATGCAGGAAAATTTGATAATGGTGGCTGGTATGCAACGTATGTTCCGGTTGTCAGTGTCGGACCGGCATGTGTTCTAATGTATGGTGCGAATATTCCGGTGGCGGTATTTGCAGGTGTTCTCGGTGGAATTATAGGAGGACCGATTGCACAGTTTTTCTCAGAAAAACTGCCGGAGGGTGTACATGGAACAGTAGCGAATGTAACATCTATGACAATTTCAACAATTACGGTATCTGTTGTAATCAGTGCTCTTCCATGGTTTTAATTAATGGATATTATTATTAAAAAAAAGATACTATAAAAAGAAAATAAAAAGAACCATTGCGTGATAGATAGATTTCGATGTAATATCTATTACACAATGGTTCTTTTCTCTATTATTTTTCACTTGGTGAATAATTATTATAGCATGAAAAAAAGCAAATGAATGAAACAGACATTTTCAGCAGGTTATTCGACATAATTGGCAGATAAAAACAGAGAAAATAAGTCAGAAAATAATAATATTGTAAAGAAATAAAGGAATCAAGAAACAGGAAGGATTTTGAAATCATGAAAGAAATGTCATGGGAAGCATTTGAAAGGCAGTTTCCTGTACAATTAAATGAACAACAAAAGCAAGCGGTAAAAAGTGTAGACGGACCGATACTTCTCTTAGCAGTACCAGGATCCGGTAAAACGACCGTATTGGTTACAAGGCTTGGATATATGATTTTCTGTAAAGGAATCGCACCGGAGAAAATCTTGACAGTGACATACACAGTCGCAGCAACAAAAGATATGTCCAGGAGGTTTGCATCTTATTTTGGAGAAGAACTGGCTGAACGGTTAGAATTTCGCACAATCAATGGAATCTGTGCAAAAATTATACAGTATTACAGCCGGAGTGTCGGTAAATCTGCATTTGAACTGGTGAAGGATGAAAAGATCATCCTTCATTTTCTGATAGAAATCTATCAGGAAACAGAACACAGTTACCCGACAGAAAGTGATCTGAAAAATGTGAGGACATTGATTACATACATAAAAAACATGATGCTGACAGAAGAAGAAATCCGGCATTTAGAAGAAAAAGAAGAATTAAAACTGTTGGAAATCTATCAGGCATACTGTGTAAAAATGCGGAAAGAAGGTCTGATGGATTATGACGACCAGATGGTATACGCTTACAATATGCTTCGTAAATTTCCTGATTTACTGGCATATTTTCAGAGACTTTATCCGTATATTTGTGTGGATGAGGCGCAGGATACATCCAGAATTCAGCATGCAATTATAAAACTTCTTGCATCTGGAACAGAACAGTTATTCATGGTGGGGGATGAAGACCAGAGTATCTATGGCTTTCGTGCGGCTTATCCGAAAGCATTGCTTTCGTTTGAAAAAGATCATCCGAGAGCAAAAGTACTCCTGATGGAAGAAAATTTCCGTTCTAATGCAAAAATCGTAGAAGCGGCAGACCGGTTTATCCAAGAGAATCAATTCCGACATGAGAAACATATGCGGGCATCAAAAAAAGCAGAAAGAGAGATACGGGAAATAGCTTTGAAAAGCAGAAGAGCACAATATCAGTATCTGTTAAAAGTAGCAAAACGTTGTGAAATCCAGACAGCTGTTTTGTACCGGGATCATGAATGTGCAATTCCGCTTATTGATCTTTTGGAACGGCAGGAAATTCCATATCGGATGCGGAACGCAGAAGTGACTTTCTTCACGAATCGGGTTGTTCTTGATATTGTTCATATCATTCAATTTGCTGCAAATCCAAGCGATGAAGAACTGTTCCTGCAGATTTATTATAAACTGAGACTATATTTAAGCCGGAAAGAAGCGTTGGAAATTATAGAATTCAGCCGTGAAAGAGATTTGCCGATTCTCGATGCTGCGCTTTTAAGTCCAAAACTTGACGACTATAAAAAGAGCAACGCAAAAGCAATGCGCACACATTTAAAACATCTGTTACAGGAACCGGGTGACAAGGCAGTGAATCGCATTACAAATTATATGGGGTATCAAGATTATTTACAAAGAAACGAAATAAATGACAGCAAGCTGGAAGTTGTGAAGATTATTGGGAAATTAGAGCCTACGGCAGAGGATCTGATCCGGCGCTTGGATGAATTGAAAGAAATCATTCAAACTAAGAAAACATCGGAAGACTGTCCGTTTATTCTTTCTACGATTCATGCAAGTAAAGGATTAGAATATGAAATTGTATATATGTTAGATGTAGTGGATGGGATCCTGCCGGCACAGATCCCGAGGAGCCTTCATAGTTCAAAGCCTTCCAGAGAAGAAATGGAAACATACGAGGAAGAGAGACGTTTATTTTATGTGGGAGCAACAAGAGCGAAGCAGGATTTACGGCTTATGACAACGAATCGAAAGAGCAGTTTTTGCGAGGAACTTCTTGGAAAACGGGAGAAGACAAACACTCGCTCTGGGAAAAAAGAAAGCGTTTATAGTAGCTTGTCGAATAGCGCAACCGGAAATAGAAAAAACGGAAACAGATCGAATAATAGTAGGGCAGGAAGAAATGGGGAGCCCGCAGGATATAAGAAAGACGGGGTATATCTGACATATGCATCTCTTGCAGCCAAAAAAGATTCTGCTACTGGAACGCAGCATAAGATAGAAAAAATTCATCCTGGCATAACTGTTGTGCATCGGAAATTCGGAACTGGAACCGTGATTGCTGTAGATGAAAAGAATGTGCAGATACGGTTCAAGGATAAGATACGAAAATTAAACCTGGCAGTTGTTGCAAGTGGAGGGTGGTTGCAGATATAACTTTTATATCAGGGGAATAGGGGTAGATAATTCCCTGATACGGAAGTATATTTATAGAGACAGAATCCTTATACTTAGAATCAACAAAAGTAAAAAAGACAAGCATTTCAATTACATTTTCACAAAATGCAATGTCATAAGGAGGAAAAAACGATGAAAGAGTTTAAAGAGATTGAAACAACAAAGGAAAACGGAGAAACAAAAATGAACATGAAAGAAACATCGAAAAAAGCAGCGAAAAAAGTGAAAACAATTTGTATTAGCCTGGTTGTTGGAATTGTCATTGGAGCAGTTGGTGGAATTAATATTTACAATTCAATGACTAAGACAGAAGTTACCAATGATTATATTTCTGGAAAACTGGAAGACGTTGGTGAACTCGCAACACAGCAGGTTACCTATTCGTCCACAGAGCAGATGGAAGATGGAAGTATTCCGTTTATTAATAAGAAAAGTTTTTTGATGCATTACAGCGCAACTTTAAAAGCCGGAATCCAGATGGATGAGGTGAAAGAAAAGATTACAGACAAAGAAGTAATTGTTACGATTCCACATGCAAAAGTGTTAGGAAAACCACAGGTGGATCCGGATTCCATCAAGTTCATGGATGAAAAGAGAGCCATTTTTAACTGGCAGACAAAAGAGGATGCCAAGAAGGCAATTTCTTTAGCAGAAAAAGATATAGAGAACAATGATGATATAGATACATCCTCACTTCTGGAGAAAGCAGATGACCATGCAAAAGAACTGATCCATAAGATCCTTGACGGCTCGGTAGGCGGACGTAAGGTCGTAGTACAGTTTAAATAGAGGTCTGATTTTTAATGGTGAGCCCGTCTACTTCAAAACAAGTAAGCCATGGATAAGTTACATAATTTACAGAAATATCTCCCGTGGCAATAACTCCATCAGAGCGATAATACACATTACCAAGAGGACTTCGCTCGCAGACATAACCATCTGCCAGTAAGTCCTCTTTTTTCTTATCAGTAAATCCTACTGATATCTCCAGACGCGGAGGCGCACATCAACTGGTAATCTTTTCTATCGAGAGAAGAATATCTTTGTGATTATATTTCTGCATATAAGCGATAGCTTCTGGATTGAGATGAACCATATCGTGTGCCCTCCTGTCTGAGTTTATGTTTATTAATTTCCATTATAAACGTTCAGAATTATCGTGCAAGTGGATATATTCAGCAACAGAACGGTCGAATGTTTTAATGTGATGGAATAACCAGTCTACAACGTTACGTTTTACCTGTTCAATAAATTGCTCATTCGGACCTTCATTTTCATTGAGAAAATCATACAGCTCCTGAATAGATTTCTTGAACTCTTCATGTTTTGCATGATGATTTGCTAGCTCAGGATATGCAACTTTTTCCTGAAGAGTCTCTTCCTCTTTAAAATGAAAATCTGTATATGCGTCAAGATAATCGAGCATTTTAATTGCTTTTATTTTCCCGTCGCTGGATTCACAGGCAGTCACAAACTGCTGGATACGATCAATCAGTTCTTTATGCTGTGTGTCAATTGTTTCATTTCCTGTAATTAAATTATTATCAAAAGTAATTGTCATAATAAAAACCTCCGTATTTTCGTTGAAAGACTCATATATCTGCCCTATAATAGCTATTAACAAAGATCCGGGTTCATATCCTTAATTGCCGGGCATATCAGAGAGAAGGGCAAAATATATGAAATTAGAACAGTTGCAGATATTTCATAACCTGACAGAAGATGAGATGCAGAAAAGCTTGATCTGTTCTCAGGCTGTCGTACAGAAATATCAAAAAAATGAATATATATTCAGGCAGGGTGACCGCCCTGAAAAACTTTATTTTCTGTTAAATGGAGATGTGGAAGTCGGCAGTATCAATCTGAATGGTAAAGTCACAAGAATCGGTCAGGTAACAGAAGGAGAAGATTTTGGCGAAATAGAATTGTTTCTCCATCATTCGGCTTATTCAGGCTATGCAAAAGCTAAAAATGAAGTAAAAGTTCTGGAAGTATCGAAAAATTTCTTTGGAGGCAGATGCGGAAATAATTGTGTTCATCACAGCAAAGTTGTTTTCAATATGCTTCAGGTCTTTGCAGAAAAAGCCGATAAAAATAATCATCAAATTGAGGTGCTGACCAGTGGAAATCTCCGTCAGCGAGTTGCTACATATCTTCTGGAAAACTGCAATGCAGATAATCAAGTGAATTTGCAAATGAATCGTGAAGATCTTGCATCTTATCTTAATACAACCAGACCATCTCTGTCGCGGATGCTTCTTAACCTTCAGGAAGAAGGAACGATCCGTCTGGCAGGTAGAAAGACAATTGAGGTTTTAGATCATGCGTCTTTGCAGTTAGAAGAATAGCGCAATTTTTTTCACTAAATCGAAACCGTTTTGCCTGGAAGAAGCATTAAGCTTCTTCCGGAACAAATACTTCTTTTCCCATTCCGCAAATCGGACATACCCAGTCGTCCGGCAGGTCTTCAAAAGGAGTTCCCGGTGCAACACCATTATCTGGATCTCCAACAGCTGGATCATATTCATAGCCACATGGTTCACATACATATTTTTTCATAATTAAAATCTCCTTTTTTTAATTTATAAGTTAATGTGTTGTTTCTTAACTTGTGATAATAGTATAACGAAGAATGAAGAAAATAGATGTAACAAATGTTACGAAAAGGGAAATGTTGTAAAAAAGTTTAAAAATATCCTTTAAATATCTTAAATATCTTTAAAAATATCCTTTAAAAATATCCGCTTGAGGACTTTTTATTGGACAGCTATGGAAATAGAGTATAACCAGTGAGAAACAGATAGGGAAAACCAATACTTATTTTGGAAGGAGAACAAGATTATGAGAAAAGAAGGACATAGCAGCAGAGGATTTTTTGGAAATATTAATCATTACGATGCCAGCGGACGTAAAATCGGAGAGAGCCGGAGAAATTTCTGGGGCGGCATGACGAACTACGATGCCAACGGACACAAAACCGGAGAAAGTAGAAGAGGCTTCTTTGGCGGTGTAAATCATTATGATAACAGCGGGCATAAGACAGGGCACAGCAGTCCGGGATTTTTCGGCGGTATGAATCATTATGATAACAGCGGGCATAAGACAGGGCACAGCAGTCCGGGATTTTTCGGCGGTATGAATCATTATGATAACAGCGGGCATAAGACAGGGCACAGCAGTCCGGGATTTTTCGGTGGCTGGAATCACTATGATGATTAACCGGGATTCGGGAAGAGGGCAGAAGCTATGAATGAAGGCAATTTTTATTATATTATGGACTATAGTGGTAATTATTATCGATTGAATGGTGAAGATGAACTGGTAGTGGCGGATGTAAAAGACGCAACAATTTTTACCGGTGATCAGATTCATGACAGACTTGTCGGAAAGAAAGCGGCTTTTTACTGCCCGGTTCCGGCAGATGGGGAAGCAGAAATAAAAGTGCAGGAAGAATCGGAGGATGAATATGTATCTCCCGTAAAAGATATCATATATGAAGAAGTGCATGATCCAGTCGAAAAAAGCGTAGCTTCCTATGATTTGTCTGAAATAAACTGGAAAGAATATCTAACTCATTTTACCTATATGGCAGAAGGAGCGAAGGAATATCATGACAGTCTTACAGAAAAATTATCCGATGTGGACCAGAAGATTTGTGATATTCTGCATTATATTGAACTTTGCGAAACAGATGCGGAAGAAGATACTGATCTGATAGAGCTGCTGAGAATATGTCGGGAGAACCGTAGAAATATTAAAGATGAAGAACTTAAGGTAGAATATTTCCGGACAAATTTAGGGACAAATACAAATGTGCTAAAAGCAAAACAGGCCTTAAAAGGAATTCAGGGACTTGAAAACAGGAAATATAAACCGCGAAAGTATGATGAACTGTTTGAAAATTGTGTAATAAAAGAGAGACCAAGAGAAAGAACTGATTATGAGTGGCCTGATACAAATGAAGAAAGGAGTTTGCCGATGAAAAAGAAGTGTGAAGTGAAGATAGATACGCCCTATGATAGAAGAGAAAATGACTGGCTCGCATTTGCCAGACAACAGGCAGAATTTTATCAATATGCCAAGCAGTATATTGCAAATCTGCAAATAAGAACAGAAGAGATTGACCAGGAGATTGAAGAGATTTTACAGGAAACAGAAGATGCCAAATGTAATGTGACACAGGGATATAAAGTATTTAAACGCATCAAAGAGCTGCGTGTAGAACGGCGTGTAAAGGCGGATGAATTACAGTGCCTGTACGCATTAACCGATTATGTGGACTGTGATAAAATGGCAGAAACCTGTGAGGAGAATCTAATAGAGATTGAGGATATTTTACAAGTTACGAAGGAAGAGCAGGATGCTGCCGCGTGTGATACTGTGGTGACAGAAGAGCCGATGGTGGGGTAAAAGAAAAATGATTTATTTAAGCAGTTTTAAATTAAGCGACAGGAAGATAAAGAATCCCAATATTTATCCATATTCTGTATTCCGAGATAAATACACAGAGCCATTTGTATTTGCACCAATTACGATTTTATATGGAAATAATGGATCTGGGAAATCTACGATATTGAATCTTATAGCGGATAAGCTAGAGATAAAAGGCAGGGAGCGGGCAACAAGCAATTCTTTTGGAATAACAGATTATGTGGAACAATTTATAGAAGAATGTGGCATTGCATATGGAGAAGATGAGGATGGAGAGCCGTACTACAAGGTTCCGGATACCAGCCGTTATATAAAAAGTGAAGACGTCCTTTATGAAATTAAAAAGATTCAGCAAAGGAAGGTCTTAGGCGAGGGAATGGTTTATGACATGGTGCGGGAAGGCTGGAAGAAGCAGGAAGCGGAGAAGTTCCTGGCTTCAAAAGATGGCTATATGCAGAAACAATATATTGAATTTGCACAGGAAAAATATTCCAATGGTGAGACATCCATGCAATACTTTGATGCATATCTCCAGCCGGACGCCTTATATTTGTTAGATGAGCCGGAAGTGTCACTGTCGCCTGCCAATCAGGTGAAGCTCGCAGAAGAGATTAATAAGTTAGCCAGATTGCTTGGATGTCAGTTTATTATAGCAACACATTCACCTTTTATGCTGGGAACACTGCAGGCGAAGATCTATAATATTGATTTGAAGGAATACGAAGTTGTAAAGTGGAGCAAGTTGGAAAATATCCGATATTTTTACGATTTCTTTAAGAAGCATGAAGGGGAATTTGAGTAAACGATAAGTTCATATCTAGGTATGGGAGATCAATAAGCAGGAGGGAAAATAATTGTTGAGCATGAACAAAAAAATAATGATCGGGCTGATTATGGAAAACAGACCTTAAAGCAACTTTCTAAAGAGTTAACGAAAGAATTTGGAAAAGGTTTTTCTGTATCGAATCTTCAAATTATGCGACGCTTTTATCAAAGTTATGAAATTCAACAGACAGTGTCTGTTAAATTGTCATGGTCGCATTATTGCGAGTTACTGACGATTTCAGATCCGGACAAAAGAAGCTTTTATGAAAAAGAAGCTATTAATTCCGGGTGGTCTACACGTGAATTAAAGCGACAGATTTCTACTTCGCTCTATGAACGATTATTACTGTCAGAGGGAAAAACGAATAAGGAAACCGTTCTTGCGCTTGCAGAAAAGGAAATTGAGATGTCCACTCCGTTAGATATTATCAAAGACCCTTACGTATTTGAATTTCTGGGCGTACCAGAAAATAAGCCCATGCTAGAAAGTGATCTTGAAAAAGCGCTTGTCGCACAGATAGAGAAATTTCTTCTGGAATTAGGACGAGGTTTTATGTTTGTGGGAACGCAACAGCGTATTACATTGAACAATACTCATTATTATGCGGATATGGTTTTTTATAATAAAATTCTTCGTGCGTATGTACTGATCGAATTAAAGACAACTAAGCTTACACCGGAAGCGGCAGGACAGCTTAATATGTATCTGAATTATTATGCTGCAGAAGTGAATGATGAACATGATAACCCACCAATTGGTATTATCCTTTGTACGGACAAAGACAGTATAGCGGCTGAATATGCACTTGGTGGTTTATCTAACAATATTTTTGCTTCGCGCTATGTTTCTTATATCCCAAATAAAGAGCAGCTAATTGCACAGGTGGAAGCTGTTTTGAATGAATGGCATAAACAGAAAAAAGAATAACAGCAGAAGAAACAAGCAGGGGCTGTCGCAATTATTATCAATCAAGTGAAATATATAAAAAATTCTATATAATACTTTCAATATGCAACCATTAGTTGCTAGAAATGTTCTCTCTGGTTGGTGGAATAATCAGCTCATATTTTATAAGATATTCTTATCAAAGATAAATATACGGAGGGACATGTTATGAAATTAGGTCAAAATATCGCAATATACAGAAAGGAAGCAGGGCTTACACAGGAACAGCTTGCGGAAAAGTGTGAGGTTTCGCGACAGGCAGTAACGAAATGGGAAAAAAGAAGAAGCAAAATTAAATCATGCATATTACCGCTTTATTTATATGGCAATAATGATTTTATGGGGCGCAGATAAAGATGAAAAATTGAAAGAATCGGAGCGTGTGTTGGCTTTAAAAGCTTTGTACGAAGTTGTAGAAACGGAATTCATAAATGAACAAGGAAAAATATACGAGAAATATCTTGTGAAAAACACAACGGAAGAGGAAAGGAAAAATTACATCAGAATGCCAAATAGAATTATTACTCCAAAAGAGGAGTGGAATCCTTTTGACGATTACATAGAAGGAAAATGTGAAGTTACTGTGGGACTTCAGGAAATAGAAGAACGGCTTGAAAAGGAATTGAATGCACTGCAACCAGGAGAATAAAAGAATATATACATACCACCATTGAAGAAATCCTCGTCATTGACGGGGATTTCGCCATGTTTACACAGCTCATTCTTGCAGTGAAAAAAAGAAGAGAGTATAATTGTATGGCATATCTGAAGCAAAGTCATATTTACACTATGAAATACGCATCAAGATAAAAGATTGATAACCATACAATGAAAGGAAAGGTTTTATAATGAACATTATAGACAAATTTGGAAATATGGTGAGCAGTGCTACCTTGAAAGACTCAGAAAAAGCTCGCCGCCTTCTTCTCGCGGGATACCGCCTGCAGGAGAAACGGTTATGCCTTTTTCCGGATCGTGCACTTCCATCATCAGGTCGCTATGTGGCGAAAATAGTTATGAAAAATATTATTCAGGCACTGTCCAGACCGGAAAATTCCGCGATGGTCAGTATTTTTGTGCCGGGAGAACTGCTGACGGCAGCAGGATTAACACCGTATTCGGTTGAGGCAATGTCCTGTTTTATGGCAGGAACAAATTGTGAACAGACATTTCTTAGAAGAACGGAAGAAGAAGGATTTCCGGAGACGATGTGCTCTTATCATCGTGTGTTTTTAGGGGCTGCACTGACAGGATTCCTGCCAAGGCCGAAATGCACGATTTATACAAATCTTGCCTGTGATGGCAATATGATGACATTCCCTTATTTGAAAGAAAAATATCATGTGCCGGGATTTTATATTGATGTCCCGTATGAGAAGAATCAGGAAGCAATCGAATATGTTGTGGAACAGCTGCGTGAGCTGACGATATTTTTGGAGGATGTAACTAAGAGAAAGATTTCCGGTGAGGCAGTGGAAAAAGCAGTTGCAAACAGTAGAAAAGCATCTGAATATTATCAGCAGCAGCTCGCACTTCGCAAAGATCATGATCCGGTGACTTCTCTGACAAATGAATTATATGCAATTTTTATGTGTCATCTTCTGGCAGGTTCAGAAGAGGCAGTGAAATATACAGAATTACTGTTAAAAGATGTGAAGAAAGCTCCAAAAGGCGGTGGTTTGCATGTCCTCTGGATGCATATTATGCCATTTTTACAGCAGCCGGTGAAAGATGTCTTCAACTATAATCCGAAGATGCACATCAGTGCCTGCGACTTTGTCGCGGATGGATTTCAGAAAATGCATGCGTCGGATCCATATGAGGCTCTGGCTGAAAAAATGGTCAATTGCATTTACAACGGAAGTGTAGATCAGAGAATCCAGGTTGCAGAAAAACTTGCGAAAGAGACGAATGCAGACGGTGGAATCTTATTTGCACACTGGGGCTGCAAAGGAACGATCGGCGCCTCTAGCTTGATAAAAAGTTCATTGGAGGAAGCAGGACTTCCAACGATGATTCTTGACGGAGACGGCTGTAACCCTGCAAATACCAGTGATGGTCAGGTGTCTACGAGATTACAGGCATTTATGGAAATGCTGGAAAAAGGCAAGGAGGATAGATAGTCATGATATATTATGTCTGTAAATATACACCGATAGAATTATTTGAAGGTTTTGGTGAAACCTGTGCCGTTCTGGAAGAAATGCCGGAGAATTTTGAAGAGTCGGATCAGATTGCACACGCAAATTTATGTGGATTCGGAAAATCTGTCATTCAGGCAGTTCTGGAAGGAAAAGCAGATGAGCTGGTTCTTGTGAATTGCTGTGATTCGATGCGCCGCGTGTATGATATTGTAAAAAATACAAAGAAATGCAAATTCATTTACATGCTGGATCTGCCTCATGACGATAATGAATGTGAAAAGGAAAAATTTGCCCGCGCAATTTGTGGATTGAAGGATGCCTATGAGAAATATTCGGGGAAAACATTTGACAAAACACGATTTATAAATAGTTTTGCAACATTTCCCGCAAAAAATAATCCTTATATCGGAGTGATGGGGGTACGCGTCAGTGGTGTTTTGGAAGAAATGATCCAGGAAAATATACAGATGGATGTGAAAAACCTTACTTGTACAGGAGGAAGAAAACTATCTGTATTGCCGGATGAAATGAAAAAACTGGATGAAAATGAATTATTTCTTGCATATGCGGATGCACTTCTTGGACAGCTTCCGTGTTTCCGTATGAACCAAAGTTCCAGAAGAAATGAGCTTTATCTCGATCCGAACCTGAAAGGAATTATTTATCATACGATCAAATTCTGTGATTATTATGGGTTTGAATATGCAAGTATAAAGAAGAATATGAAAGTTCCACTTCTTAAAATAGAAACTGATTTTACAAGCCAGAGTGCCGGACAGCTGTTGACGAGGATTCAGGCTTTTTCAGAAACAATTGAAGGATCAGAAGATATGGATGCAGCAAAAGGAATCAGCGAGGAGGCAAAAGAAAAAATGAAATCAGGAGTCTATTATGTAGCGGGAATTGACAGTGGATCAACAAGTACAGATGTTGTTATTTTAGATCAGGATGGAAAAATCAAATCTACGATGATCATTCCGACCGGCGGCGGTGCGATGATGAGCGCGGAGAAGAGTTTAGAGAAAGCAGTAGAGAAAGCCGAAATTAACAAGGATGATATCGTGCGTATTGTCACAACCGGATATGGACGTGCTTATATTGACAGCGGTGATGACAGTATCACGGAGATCACCTGTCATGCGAAGGGTGCGCATTATCTGAATCCGAATGTCCGCACGGTCATTGATATCGGTGGACAGGATATTAAAGCAATCAGTATTGATGAAAACGGAGCGGTTACGAATTTCCTTATGAATGATAAATGTGCAGCCGGAACCGGACGTTTTCTGGAAATGATGGCGAGAACGCTTGGAATGCCGCTGGAAGAGATGAGTACCAAAGGTCTGGAATGGAAAGAAAATATCGTTATTTCCAGCATGTGTACTGTATTTGCCGAATCAGAAGTGGTGTCACTTGTTGCGCAGAATAAAAATGTTGCAGATATTATCCACGGATTAAATGTGTCTGTAGCATCGAAAGTCGGTGCACTTGCAACGCGTCTCGGCAAGAAAAATCCGGGTGAATATATGATGACCGGAGGAGTTGCGAAAAATAAAGGTATTATTCAGGCACTGGAAGAAAAGCTTGGAGCAAAACTGTATATTTGCGATGAAGCACAGCTTTGCGGAGCGCTTGGAGCAGCATTATTTGCATATAAGAAATGCAAAAACGAGGAATAAAAATGACGAAAGAAGAATGGTATGAGCAGTTATTTGACCGGTTGGAACATTCCAAATTCCGTAGCGGTTTTCATTTGAAAAAGAAAGATATTGATTATATTAATGAAAAAGGACTGGATACGATCCGGGAGCATGCAAGAGACTTTATCGCAAAGCGGGAAGCACCGGCAGTTATTCCAAATGATGGGAAACAGACACCAATGCGGGGACATCCGGTATTTATCGCTCAGCATGCGACAGCTACCTGCTGTCGGGAATGTATCCGCAAGTGGCATAAGATGCGCCCTGGACGGGAATTAAGCCCGGTACAGCAGGAGTATCTGGTGGATGTGATCATGACGTGGATTCAGAAAGAGATGGAAGCATATAAAAACGTGCATAAGAAGTAAAGCTGGCATTTCTGTAAGTATAGGTAGATAGTAAGGAGAATGTAGATGGAATATACAGTCATCCGTTCCGGAAGAAAAACGGTGGCAATTCAGTTAAATCAGGACTTAACGGTAACAGTACGGGCACCATGGCGTGCTTCCCAAAGCGAGATTGAACGAATCTTACAGGAGAAAAAGCCATGGATCGAAAAGCATCTTGCTCAGATGAGAAGAAGAAAAGAGCATTATGATGCATCCGGAACGGATAAATTAACCGATGAAGAGATACAAGAATTAGCGAACAAAGCATTGAAGTACATACCGGAGCGGGTGGCATATTTTTCAAAAATCATAGGAGTTACTTACGGAAGAATTACGATTCGTAACCAAAAGACAAGATGGGGAAGCTGCAGCAGCAAGGGGAATTTGAATTTTAACTGTCTGCTAATGCTTGCCCCACCGGAAATCATAGATTATGTTGTCGTTCATGAACTTTGCCACAGAAAAGAAATGAATCATTCAAAAAATTTCTGGAGAGAAGTAGAGAAGATACTTCCGGATTATAAAAAATCGGTGTTGTGGTTAAAGAATGAAGGCAGTATGATAATGGCAAGGCGGTAGAAAAGTGTGTTGTATACAGCATAGAAGTAAGAACGGAGGAAATGGAAATGAGTAAAGCAGACAGGGCAGAAGAATTATTCAGAATGGGTTACAATTGCAGTCAATCTGTTTATGCAGCTTTTGCAGAAGAGCTTGGTATAAGTATCGAAGAGGCGGCGAAAAAAGCCAGTCCATTTGGAGCAGGATTCGGAAAACTTCGGGAAGTGTGCGGCGCTGTGACGGGGATGACTATGGTACTTGGCGAGTTATATGGATATGAGAATCCGAAAGATGCTGCCGGAAAGAAAGAGCTTTATGCACTTGTGCAGAAATTATGTGGCTCTTTTGAAGAATCGGAAGGAAGTCTGATCTGCAGAGAGCTTCTCGGTTTGAAAAAAGGAGAAGCTCTAGAAGAGCCTGCAGTAAGAACGGAAGAATATTATCAGAGCAGACCGTGTGTGAGAGCCTGTAGAAGAGCAGCAGAGATTCTGGAAACTTATATAGATTCATGCGTTGCATGACGCGCATCTCGCATCAAGAATGCCGAGGGCATTCTTGCAAAATTTAGAAAAATAAGATGTATGGAGATAAATTTTCAGATGTTAAATATAATCGAAATAAATGACTTCCATTGTTCGGAGCTGGATATTTATGCCAGATATACCGAGGCGCAGTTGCTGAATAAGGATCATCCGGAAGACGGAATGTTTATTGCTGAGAGCCCTAAGGTGATCGGCAGAGCGTTGGATGCGGGATATGAGCCAGTGTCTGTTCTTGTTGAAAAGAAGCAGATAAAGGATAATGAAGAAACAAAAGAATTGCTTCAAAAATTTGAAAATACAGAAGTTCCGGTTTTTACTGCGGAATTTGACGTACTGTCGAAGCTGACAGGATTCAAGCTGACAAGAGGAATGTTGTGTGCAATGAGTCGGAAGAAGCTGGCGAGATTTCAGGATATGTGCGAGGGAAAGCAGAGGATTGTGATACTGGAAAATGTAATGAATCCTACGAATGTCGGTGCTATTTTCCGCTCGGCAGCAGCCTTAAATATGGAAGCAGTGCTTCTGACACCGGGATGCAGTGATCCCTTATATAGAAGAGCGTCCAGAGTCAGCATGGGTACTGTATTTCAAGTGCCATGGACATTTATTCAGGATGATAATGAAATGCGCTGTGAGCGGGAGAATCTCTGGCCAGAGCAGGCAATCATGGAGCTTAGAGATTTGGGTTATAAGACTGTGGCGCTTGCGTTGACGGATGATTCTGTCAGTATCGATGATCCGGTATTAGTGCAGGAAGAAAAGCTGGCAGTAATCCTGGGCACCGAAGGTGAAGGACTTATGGATAAGACCATCGAGTTGTGCGATTATACGGCGAAAATACCGATGAGCCACGGCGTAGATTCCCTGAATGTCGCAGCAGCGAGCGCGGTTGCGTTCTGGCAGCTGGGGCGAAAGTAGAATAAGAAAGTAGAAATCCTTTGGCAGGTGAGAGGATTTCTACTTTTATTCTACATAGAAAAATTGATAATTCTCAGAAATGCTATACAATAGTATTAGCAAGTAACGGAGGATAATCATGAAGGACTATAGTTTGGGAAATTTTATCAGTGCATTAAGAGAGAAAAAAGGCCTGTCTCAATATCAGTTGGGTGCACTCGTAGGTGTCACAGATAAAGCAGTGTCAAAGTGGGAAAATGGAGCTTCTAAGCCAAGAATCAACACAGTAAAAAAACTGGCACAAGTATTAGATGTGGGCATAGACGAGCTGTTGACTTGCGAATATGCTACTTTCGGTAGAAAAAGGAAGGACCTATTTGCAATGAAAAATGATATATTAAAAATAGCAGAAGAGAGGGTAAAAGAAATATATGGAGAAAACCCACCGCTTGATGTAGTAAATCGTTTTCAAACAGAAGAATTGCTACTTGAAGATCGAGAAATTCTTTTATGGATGGGCTTCTTTGGAAAATTGCAGGAAGTGTTTGAAAAGGATAATGGATATGCGCTTGTACGCGGAGGTCAGTTGGGTGCATCTTTTATTGCGTGGATTTTGGGTGGAACCATTGTTAATCCATTACCTGCGCACTATTATTGTCCTGCATGTAAAAAGATGGAGTTTTTTAAAGAAACAAAATGTGGAATTGATTTACCGGATAAAAAGTGTTCCTGTGGTGAAAAGCTAAAAAAAGATGGATTTGGAATTGCTACTGTAAATATATTTCCATTAAGAAAATGGATGGAGATTACAGTTTCAAAAAATGGAACAGGATTGGTAAAAAAATGTTTGGATAATTATTTTAAAGAATATGGTGTGGTGCGAGAAGTTATAATTTCTAACAACGTTAAGGGAGAGGATGCATTTGATCGATTTAACGTCAAAAGGTATATGGTAGTTTCGGAAGAATTGAATAAACGATTTCCAGAAAAAATTGTCAGATTGTCATTCGAGGAATATTATAATACAGCACATGATATATTAGGCATAACGGTTGTAGAAGCGGATAAAAGCGTTGAGTTTAAATATGTAGATATAGAATTTTCAAAGAAACAGATAAAAGAATATTACAATTATGCTAAAGAAAACGATATTTTTGATGATCCTGTCAGAAATATACATTTACCAAAGATTTTAGCAGATATAAAGGAACCAAGTTTCGGCGATTTGGTTGCAATAAATGGCTTTTTGCATGGGACAGGAGTATGGGAAAATAATGCAGAATATTTATACAAAAAAGGCATTCCATTGCAGGATATGATTTATTGTTGTGAAGATGTGTATTCTTATTTATATGATAAACTTAAAGGCGTAAATTCTGATAATCTTTCTGGTCTTATTTGTGAAATAAAAAATTCTGTATGTAAGGGAAAATATTTGAAAAATACAATGCCGCAAGAAATAGAAAAACTTCTTGATGAGAATGAAGTACCTGAATGGTATATAGAAAGCATGAAAAAAATACGATATTTGTTTCCAAAAGCACATATAATAGCTTCGTTAAAAAAGGATATAGAGGAATTTCTTATATTGGAGAAAAATAGGAAACTGTATTAAAAGCCGATGAAAATAATTTGTGTCCGTATCACAAGAGGAATCATGGACGTCTATTTTTTATTGACAACATGATTCCTTTTATATTATTATAAATTAACGCAATGCGTATATTAGCTGGGAGGAGAATAAAAATGAGCAGAGGAAGAGAAGTAAAAGAATTAAGAGAAAAGATGGGAATGAACAGACGGGAATTTAGTGATTATTATGGAATACCATATCGTACAGTTCAGGATTGGGAAGCGGAGAAGCGGGAGCTGCCGGAATATTTGCTGCGATTGCTGAAATATAGAGCAGAGGCAGAGTGTAGGATTAGAAGTGAAGATGAATAGGCAGGGCAGGGAGGTAAATTTGGAAAGAAAAGTAGATGTAGTAGAGGATTTAGATGGCAAGAAAACAGTATTTATTCATGATATTTTGTTTAAAGGGAAACGAACAATAAATTGGGGTGAGGTTGAACGGTATTTAAAACGATATGTGGGAGAAATTTACACTGTTGCTGCTAGCAATGATGTTGTTTATATTGGTCCTGATTTACCAGATGAATATGCACATTCTAATTATACACATATTTTACGGGGAACAAATGCTAAAGCAAAAGCAAATGCAGTGCAAGGATTGCCAGAACTCATGGAAGTAGCAAATGGAAAGAGCTATACAGAAAATTACAAAACGAAACATAATACAGATGCTATGTATGGTTGGTACCGTTATGAGTCAAGATTTGCTTTACCTGTGTTTGATGCCAACGGGGAGATTACAAGATATAATATTTTTAATGTAATTATGGTTATCAGACATGCGAAGGACGGGAAAAAGTATCTTTATGATATTATAAACATAAAAAAAGAAACGAGCACCCTTTTCCAGTCCGAAGACATTACTCAGTAAAAAACCCATTTCTTGTGTTGTATTATAACCGGATGATGCTAAAATGTCAACTACAATAGATGTGATTTAGCTTAGAGTGACAGGATTCACAGTTTGAATGTGTTTATGCTTATTATGAAAAAATAAATAAAGTGGCTTAATTCATAAATGAAATTAAGACAAAAAATTTTATACTACAAGTTCAATGACAGGTGAGATACTCTCCTTTACAATTGTTTTTTGGTGTGGTAGACGCATATGTGAAAGAAAATACCACAGAACTTGTGGATCCGTTGGATGTAAAGAAGAAGGTTGAACTTTTGGAAGAAAAGAGGAATATTCTGCTTACAGAACTGGACACACAGATTAAAGTATCCAACGCAACTACTTTTATTGAAATAGAATAAAAAGATTGCTTGCATTACGAAAATCCTGAACTTAGTTTCCCTGTAACAGGGTTAAGTTACAAGAAGAATATGCAAATTCTGATTAAATAGGATAGCTCAAGGAAGCGGCGCAATGGGTAGCGCATATGGCTGATAACCATATTGTTGCGGGTTCGAGTTCTGTATTCATAAAACTGAGTTTATGAATAGTATTAAGAACATAAGGACAGTTAATCATTTTTTGTAATATTTAAACTGTAAAGCGTGAATAGTTAATGATTTTGCTTTTGAATAGTTATGGATAAACAGAAAACTTTTCTTCAGGCATAGAGATATGCTGAAATCCATGGAACAGGTTGGGGTGTTAAATTAATTGACCGAGGATCAGCCTCATGGCTGTAATGCAGGCAATATAAGATAAATAGTGAGCAAAGGATTTATACTATGAGTATAATGACTTCTTCGATAATGCAGATATAATAGAAGACAACAAGATACAATGTTTAAGATAGATGTGGATGAAAGATCAATAATGTTTACGAATAAGGAAGTGATAGAATGATTTATATAACTGGCGACTGTCATCGGAATTTTGAGAGATTTAATACAAGGAATTTTCCAGAACAAAAGGAAATGTCAAAAGAAGATTATGTAATTATCTGTGGAGATTTTGGAGGAATCTGGGATCAGGAAGAGGAAAGTAAAGAAGAAACAATGCTCATGGACTGGCTGGATTGTAAATCATTTACCACTTTATTTGTAGATGGTAATCATGAGAATTTTGACAGACTCTATGAGTATCCGGTAGAGGAATGGCATGGCGGAAAAGTTCATAAGATCAGACCATCTGTCATTCACCTGATGCGCGGCCAGATATTTGAAATTGAAGGAAAAAGTATATTTACATTTGGTGGTGCGAGCAGTCATGATATTGATGGAGGGATTCTGGATCTGGACGATCCTGACTATAAGAACAAGAAGAAAAGGCTTGATCGCGGATGGAAGCCTTATCGACTTAATCATGTGAGCTGGTGGCAGCAGGAGCTTCCAGCCATAGAAGAGATGGAAGAGGGACGAAAGAATCTGACAGCACATGATAATTCGGTGGATTTTATCGTGACACATTGCTGTGCGTCGAGCACACAGATTCAGTTAGGCGGAAGTATGTACAAGCCAGACATATTAACAACTTATTTTGAAGAGATCAGGCAGAATACAAAGTTCAAGAAATGGTTCTTCGGGCATTATCATGATAATCAGAATGTGAGTGCGGAAGAGATATTGCTCTATGAGCAGATTATAAGAATTGTGTAACAGGAGATAATTAGAAATTAAGCCGGCTAGAGCAGAGATGTTCTGGCTGGCTTTATTGCTATAAAAAAAGAATGCGGATGTAGAACTTGAGCAATTGAATAAAAGGGTGGTGACAACAAATTTAAAAGGTTAATGGAAATTTTTGGTGAATACAGAAAACGCTATATAAATTCCAGTGTAGTAATGATACAATTAATATAAGAATGTTTAATTGCGGTTTACGGCGCTCAGCAGCCACTATTCCGTTTTAGAACGACCGCTTTCCGAAGTGAACTTGATGTGCCTGTGTTAAAGCGAGAGATAATGGAAGAATTAGACACAGAAGTAACTGTTGGAGAATGGATTGAAACAATAGAATATGATTATCCGATGTTTCATCTTTCCATGGATTGTTTTTGGTGTGAGATTGTAAAAGGGAATTTGGTGTTAGAGGAACATGAGGCAGCAAGATGGTTAAGTGAAGAGCAGCTAGATGAAGTAGAATGGTTACCGGCAGATGTGACACTTATTGAGAAGATTAGAAAGGAAATGAATGGGTAATAGGGTATGATTTCAGCAAAACCAACTAAAAATTTTGTATAGAGGTAGATTTTTCACGGCGGACTGAAGCATATATAAGAGGATGAGTTATGAGGAAAAAGAGAATTATATTAAAAAGAAGTATTTCTGCATTAGTAATTGGTGCAGTGACGATTTCAATTCTGGCAGGAGCGACATCCGCATCAAGCAGCGTGAATGCAGATGATGCGACGGCAAGTGTAGCTGTGTTTGAAAATCTGTTGAACGATCGCTCTTTTGTAGTCGATACATTTACGCAAGATACGATGCCGGAATCTAATCCATATGGAAGACTGGATGGAGTTGCAAATACAGATTATCTGTCTACGGATTTTCTGAAACAATATGAGAATGATCCGATTTTTAAAAGTGGTGTGAGTCTTTATTACAGAATGAACCATACAGGGGAGACAATCAGTGAGATTCCATCGGTACTTCTGGATGTTTTTGCAACGGATGCAGACTGGACAAAATTCTGCGCTGGTGCAAAGAGCAAAAATTATGATTCTCTGCTAACAAGCATTTATCAGAATGATTACAAATCCGTTTCAGGTAATTCTATTGGCAGTGAAGAGGAAGGTATGCAGACATTGCGGGCATATTCTGATTTATTGGACAATTCAAAAACCAAAGATGCATCAAAATGGTTGAATGACTATTTAGGAGCCATTACAGATGTTAATGATATAGATAAATATAATTACCTGTTAAAAAATACGGAGCTATACGATGAAAATCTGACAAAGTATGTATCAAATGTGAAAAAAACATTGCTTCAGGCATCAAAAAATTCAGATGGCAAAAAAGAGATGAAAGATTTTTCGGATTTGTATGAAGCGCAGTTTTATGCGGATTACGGCGCGGGCGATATACCGCAGAAATGGGATGATCAGTATAAGACCATGCAGATTGATAAATATGGCAGCAAAATTAAGAAAATTGCCAAAAGCGTAAAAACAGTGATCAGCACAGGTGTATCAACCGTTAATAATATCGTGATGATGGAAAATCTCTACAGAAATCAGGAGTCCATGCACGATACGCTGGTACGTGTACGCAGTAATGCAACGAAAAATAATGATAACACATTTATCCGTGCGTCATCTTCTTATCTGAGTCTGCTGGAATCCGATGAGCTTGGTGACAATGTTATTAGAAGTGCAGCGCTGAAATCTATTTACGATTATGGCAGCGACGAGCTTGGCAAATATGTATGGGACACTGCAAAGGGTGGTGTCAGAGATGAAGCTGCGATTATGGTTGCCAGAAAAACAGGGATGGACACATTGAGCTCCAAAATGGCGGTATCTGCAGCAGTCGGCAGAGCCAATGCGATACTGGCTGTAGGAAAAGACCTTATTAATTATGGAACCGGCTTTGATGATGTCTGTGAAAAAATATATTTAATGAAATATCTGCAGGAAATAAAACAGTACGCAGTTGATGCATTTAATGATGATAAGAATAATTATAATAAATATAAAAGTCAGGCTGATATGAAAAATATGGATATCTGGGCATCGGCAGCAATAGATGATCTGCAATTTATTAAAAGAATTGTGCTGCTCCAGAATGATCTGGGATACCAAACTGCAAATGCGCAGATTGGCAGCAAATATGGAGAAATCCTTTCGTGGATTGATGGATGCAATGACGCAGCAGGATTGGAAGCAAGATACACGAATCTTCAAAATGCACTTGTCGATACGACGATCAATCCGGTTTCCACAAATCCGATTTCAGTTGACGAAGGCTGCACTTTGCAGATTATCCACTCAACAGACAGTGACTTGCAGACATATGCAGTTTATACGAACAGAAGTGGACAGAAGTGTTCCATTGCAGAATTTGAAAATGTAATGCTTGCCGGTATTCGGATCAACGGTGGTACACTGAAGATCAGTGACCAGTCGAAAGAAGAAATGAAGTTTAATGGTTTATTTGTAACGGATAAGGCAGGAAATCTTGAAATTACCGGCAACGGCGGAGAGATTTATGTCGGCAGACTGGATATCAATGGATTTTTACAGATAAATGATAAATGCTCGAAAAAGATTAATGTAGCAAGTAACCTTAATATCAGAAACTATGTAAGCATTAAGAACATGGATATCCATGTGGCTGGAAACTGCAATGTGGCTGGAAGTCTGGAATTTGCTAGCAGTGAACTGGTTGTAGATGGAAATATGGAGGCTTACAATGGGTATCTGCAGATGCAGGATACCGAGGACAAACTGCTTGTGAAAGGGAATCTGACGTTAGGTGAAACATATGGAAGCAGTAAGGGGGATTGTTTAAGAAATGGAACAGTAGAAGTAAAAGGAGATTTTACCTCGAACTATAAGGAAACAGGCTCCAACTGGTATGGCTATTATGAGACAAATATGCATAAGACGATATTT